>JAKDMO010000192.1 GCA_030452305.1 Alcaligenaceae bacterium
CTATACGGTGGGGCGCGCCCCAGTCAATTGGCCGAGCGCGCGCCCGGCAAAACCCGGGTGGATGAGCGCCTGCAGGCCCCCGCCCTGGCGCAGGACTGGGGGGGATGGCTCGCCGCCCTTCAGGCGCTGGAGGCTGAGGTCCTGGCGGTGCAGCCCGCGCAACCGACCTTGGTGCTGACCGGCTCGGACCGATACATCACCCTGCAGCCGCGTCATGGCCTGCTGGCACGGTTTCGGGGCAAACAGGAATGGAGGCGCTGGTGGTCAACCCAGTCATAAGCCAACGCCGCGCCGATCCGGCGCACGTCCAGGCCCTGGTGGACAGCGGCCTGCATCCCCTGATGGCCAGGCTATGGGCGGCACGCGGCCTGAGCGAGGTCTCGCAGATCCGCGAGGGCTGGCCGGCGCTCATCCCGCCCGCACGCCTGCTCCATGCCCAGGCTGCCGCCCGCCTGTTGGCTGACGCCATTGAACAGCGCCAGAGCCTGCTGATCGTCGCCGACTACGACTGCGACGGCGCCACGGCCTGCGCGCTGGGCCTGCGCGCCCTGCGGGCAATGGGTGCGCAGGTGGATTTCCTGGTGCCCAACCGTTTCGAGACCGGCTACGGCCTGTCGCCCGCCGTGATCGACCTGATCCTGCAGCGCCCGGAATCCAGGCCCGATATGTTGATCACCGTGGACAACGGTATCGCCAGCCTGGAAGGTGTGGCCGCCGCCCGCAAAGCGGGCATGGGTGTCATCGTCACCGATCACCATCTGCCCGGCGACACCCTGCCGGATGCCCTGGCCATCGTCAATCCGA
Organism: Alcaligenaceae bacterium; assembly: GCA_030452305.1. GTDB lineage: Bacteria > Pseudomonadota > Gammaproteobacteria > Burkholderiales > Burkholderiaceae_B > Castellaniella. Next base: position 805 of record JAKDMO010000192.1, read on the forward strand.
ACCAGCCGTCTTGCAGCTTTCCTTCAAAAAACCTGGCGGGCGTAGGGGTGATTTTTTACCTGATGCTGGCCCTGCGCGCCGAATTGCGCGAACGCGGCACGATCGCCCCCAAGGGCGGCCCACGCCTGGACCATCTGGCTGACCTGCTGGCACTGGGCACCGTCGCAGACGTGGTCAGGCTGGATGCCAACAACCGTCTGCTGGTCACCCAAGGGCTGCGGCGCATACGCCAGGGCCAGATGCATGTGGGGGTGCGCGCCCTGTTTGCCATGGCCGGGCGCGATGCCCGGAGCGCCACGGCCCAGGACCTTGGTTTTTTCCTGGGCCCACGCATCAACGCTGCGGGCCGGCTGGCGGACATGAGCCTGGGCATACGCTGCCTGAGCACCGACGACGAACGCGAAGCCATGGATCTGGCGCGCCGGCTCGAGGACATCAATATCGAACGGCGCGCGCTGGAAGGCACAATGCGCGAACAGGCCATGGAAAGCGTGCAGGCCGAGGCCCAGGCCGCCAGCGTGTGTATTTACCGCGAGGACTGGCATCAGGGCGTGATTGGGCTGGTCGCATCACGCCTGAAGGAAACCTATTGGCGCCCGGCGTTGGCCTTTGCGCCGTCCGGGCCGGGTGAAATCAAAGGGTCCGGGCGCTCGATCCCCGACGTGCATTTGCGCGATGTGCTGGACCTGGTGTCCAAACGACTGCCCGGTGCCATCCTGAAATTTGGCGGCCACGCCATGGCAGCCGGTCTGACCTTGCGAACCGAAGCCTACCCGGACTTTGTGGGGCATTTCGACAGTGCCGTACAAACCCTGAGCGGGCGCACGCATTTCGAGCCCCTGATCGAAACCGATGGTTCCCTGGAGGACGGCTACGCCAACGCCGAGGTGGCCGGCGAGCTGCAGGCCCAGGTTTGGGGCGCCGGTTTCCCCGCGCCCACCTTTCGGGATACGTTCCGTGTGATTCACCAGCGCCTGCTCAAAGACAAGCACCTGAAGCTCTATCTGGAACGCGGCACACAGCGCTTTGACGCGATCTGGTTCAATCACTGTGACACACTGCCCGAGTTCGTAGACGTGGTCTATCGCCTGGAACAGAACGTATGGAACGGCCGCGTCAGTGTGCAGCTACTCGTCGAGCACGCCGTTGCTGCGTGAGGCGGCAGGCCTGGAAGACAGCACAATCCCGCAGACAATCAAGCCAAAGGCCGCCGCGTGATAGGGTTTGGGAACGTCGCCCAAAAGCAACACCGACATCACTGCAGCGAACAGCGGCGTCAGGTTATTGAAGAACCCTGCGATGGTCGGCCCCACCCGCTGCACGCCCGCGCCCCAGCAACGAAAGGCGATCACAGCCGGCCCGATCGCCACATAGGCCAAAGCCAAGGCCAAGCCCCAGCCCCAGTCGATGCGCCAATCGGTCAGGCCCCATTCCGCCCCCGCAAACAGGCCCGACCAGACGACTCCGAATGCCACCTGGGCCAGCAGGAACGTCGCCCAGGTGCGCCGAACCGCCGCCCCATCACGCGCCAGGGTCAGTTGCCAGCTGTAGAAGGAAAAGAATATGGTTGCGGCCACCATCAGCAAGTCGCCCATCACGAAATGAAGGTGCATGAGCTGCGCCCACTGGCCCTGCGCCAGAATGACCAGCACCCCAAGCAAAGACAAGACCGAGCCGACGATTTGCAGGGGCCGGATGGCCACCCCGTGAAAGATCCGCCCGACCAGCAGCATCCAGACCGGCATGCTGGCGGCAACCAGCGTCACATTCACCGGCGACGAGGTGTGCAGTGCCAGATACTGCAGCGAGTTATACAGGCCGACCCCGAGCAAGCCCAGCACCGCATAGCGCCGCCAGTTCGTCCACAGGTCGCTGTCACGCCGAAAGATCGTATATCCCATTGGCAGCAGCAATAGGGCCGCCACGCCCCAGCGCATGAAATTCAGAGTCAGCGGGGGCACCATGTGATAGACCGCGCGGCCCACCACGGCATTGCCTGCCCACAACATAGGCGGAATCAGCAACATCAATACGGTGGATAGGTTCAGCATTGGGTTCGTCATGCAGTAATTATCGCCCGCCTAAAAACCATTGACAGCGGCAGGTCGCCAGTATATACTTAAGTGATTGATTTACTGCGTGATTTACTGCGGTTTTCAGACATTCATTCGGGACGGTACCCACTGTCTTGTCGTTTGGGCCCTCGCCCGCTGCAATTTGTGCACGTCGTCGTGCGTCACCCGAAACCCCGTCTCGCCCGAGCGGCACATGATTGGCCGCCCCAAGGCAAGGTGCCGCGCACCGCCGCAGTTTTTATCCGAATACCCTTACGGAGCACCCCAATATGGCCAAAGAAGAACTACTTGAAATGCAAGGATCCGTCACCGAAGTCCTGCCGGACTCGCGGTTTCGTGTCACGCTCGAAAACGGGCACCCGGTCATCGCCTATACCGGCGGAAAAATGCGCAAGCATCACATCCGTATCCTGGCAGGCGATCAGGTCACCCTCGAAATGTCGCCCTACGATCTCACCAAGGGCCGCATCACCTTCCGCCACCTGAACCGTTCAGGCGGCCCCGCCCCCGCACGTCGCCGTCGCCGCTGATCAGTGGCAATCCGGCACCGCCTGGTCCAGATATACTTCGAACGCAATATCCCGCGCCTGCTGCGCGGTCATCGCGTCAATTCTGACCGATGCGTGTGATTGCATGCGCAAGGCCCAATCCTCATACGCGTCACCCGCGCCCGTGGCCCAGACCAGATCCATGTGCCGATAGGCCGGCAAGTCGGCCGAGAACTTCTTCCATTCCGGAAACTTCAGCAAAGCGTGCAGGAACCGATCGTCCTGCACCGTGGCATCGCATAGCCCGGTGCGCACGGCCAGCAACGCATCGGTTGCAGACGGATAGATCTGCTCGATAGCGCCGAAACGCGCGGCCACCTCGCCCACATAGCGCCCGTTCCCATCCATACACACCGTCCGTCCCGACAGATCCTTCCAGTCGCGAATATCGGTATCGGTGCGCATGATGGCCATGGGCCCCACCGCATAGTCCAGGGATACGCGCCGCACATCAGCCGGCACAGCCTGCCCATCGGGCCACACACCCAGCCAAACCCCCTCGCGTGCACCGCGCACGGCATCCGGTTCGGACACCAGCACGGCATCGGGGCCGCCGCCTGCGAGATCGCGTGCGATCAGCACCTCGATGCGCCCGGGGGTGCGCACCTTGGCCCCCGCAGCCGCCACAGGCGGTGCCGACGAAAGCGCCACGCTTGCCATAGCCCCCGATGCAGCCGATGGCGCAAGCATGCCCATCGCACCCAGCATCGTTGCGAAGCAGACGCTCAAACCCTTGCGATACGAGCCAGCCATGTTTTTGACCTCAAACGTACTGATAGCGCAATACCCTGCGCTTGATTTTTTCCAGGATCAACTGGTCGATGATGGTCGCCAGAATAGCGATCGTCAGAATATTGGACATCACCCCGATCATGTCGGCGGTCTCGCCCGAATAGGCCAGTGAACGGCCCAGGCCCTGGCCAAAGCCGATCAGCATTTCAGCCGAAATCAGTGCACGCCAAGCATTGCCGAACGCCAGTTGCGCACCGGTTATCAGCTCGGGCATGACTGCCGGCAAATAGACACGGCGCAGCATTTCCCAGTGATTGGCACCCATCACCCGCGCAGCCGAAACATGCGTCTGCAGCACGCTCTCGGTGGCATTCATCACCGATAGTGCCGCCGGGAAGAAAGCCGCCAACGCGATCACCACGATGATGGGCAGATTGCCGAACCCCATCAGGATCAGGAACAGCGGCACCCATGCAATCGAGGGAATCGACTGAAGAATGATGATCGCCGACTTCAGAACCTCGCGAAAGAACAGCAGCACCCCGCCCACGAGACCGAAGCCGCTCCCCAAGAGCAGCGCGACCCC
>JAKDMO010000033.1 GCA_030452305.1 Alcaligenaceae bacterium
GGCATGGCGTGTCCTTGATGTATCGCAAAAAATGGGATGAGCGTGGGTGTCATGACACGCTCGACGCTGTGGATTCAGCGTGGTGCATCTGTGCCGCCAGGATCGGTGCAATCCGGGCGACGGCCTGCGGACCGGTCAGGTGGGCATGCAGGGCAGGCAGGTCGTACACCGTCAGATTCGGCAGCCAGGGCTGCCACAGGTCCGGGTGCAGACCGGTATCCGCGTGATCCAGCGCGGCGCGGAAATGCAGGGCGGCGCCGATGTAGGGCTGGTGGTGGTGTTCGCGCACCAGGCAGTTGTTGTGGCCGACCAGTTCAAACACGGCGTCCAGGCGATCGTCCGAGAGTTCGCCCAGCGGGTGGCCGTTCCGGCGCAGGTACCCGATGACTCCGTCGCGGTTCAGCGTGCCGGCGGGCAGGGTGTCAGGGTCGGCTCCGGCGATGTGCAGCAGAGCCTTGTAGACCGCCTCGGGGGGCGGCTCGGGCTGGTTGCGCCATGCATCGCTGGGGTAGGCATCGAGCAGGGCCAGTGCACCGACCGACAGGCCGCGCCCTTGCAGCTCGACCGCTATGGCCTGGGCGATGATGCCGCCCACGGACCAGCCCGCCAGGTGGTAGGGGCCTTCGGCCTGCAGTGACACGATGGTGTCCGCATAGTGGGCGGCCATGGCGGCCAGGCTGGTTTGGGCGGTAGTTCCGTCCAGCGCAAGCGTACCCGCCTGGATGCCGTGTACCCCGCGATCGGCAGGCAGGGCGCGGGCCAGCCCGCCGTAGCACCAGGCCAATCCGCCCGCCGGATGGATGCAGAACAGCGGCGGGGTGCCGGCCGTGGCCGGGCGTAGCGTGATGACCGGGCCGAAGCCTTCGCTGCCCGCGCCCTGTGTGCCGCGGGCGTCCAGGCATGCTGCCAGGCGCGCAACTGTGGGGTGCTCGAACACGGCGCCCAGGGACAGGGGGATATTCAAATCGGCGCGCAGGCGCAGCGCCAGTTTTGCGGCCAGCAGGGAATGGCCACCCAGTACAAAAAAATCGTCGTCTGCGTGGATGTCGTGTCCGTGCTCCAGGACGTCGCGGAAGCGGGACGCGACCAGGCGCTCGGTCGCAGTGGCGGGTATCCGGCCGCCTGCCTGTGTCTGCATCTGCGGTGCGGGCAGGGCTTTGCGATCCAGCTTTCCATTGGCCGTGACGGGCAGGGCGTCGAGCCACACCCAGGCGCCGGGCACCATATGGGCGGGCAGCAGGTCCAAGGTGTAGGCGCTCAGTGTGTGCGCATCCGGGCGAGAGTTTGTGGCCGGCACCAGATAGGCAACCAGGACTTGGTCGCCAGGGCGATCCTCGCGCATCAGCACGGCGACCTGGCTGATCGCCGGGTGACGCGCCAGGGCGGCTTCGATTTCGCCCAGTTCGATACGTTGGCCGCGCAGTTTCACCTGGTGATCGCTGCGGCCCTGGTACACGACGGCGCCATCCTCGCGCCGGGTGGCGATATCGCCTGTGGCGTAAATACGCGGGCCGTGTTCGGGCCAGGGGTTGGGGATGAAACGCTGTGCCGTCAGGTCGGGGCGGCCCAGATAACCTTGGGCAAGCTGTCGGCCGGCCAGGTAAAGCTGCCCGGGCACGCCGGGAGGCACCGGGCGCAAGCGCTCGTCCAGGATGTACAGCGCGGTGTTCCACACCGGGGTGCCGATGGGAACGGGCTGTGAGCGGTCGTCGGCATCGGCGGGCCAGTACGAGACATCCACCGCCGCCTCGGTCGGTCCGTACAGATTGTGCAGTTCGGCGCGGATGGTCTGGTGGAAACGGTCGCGGATCGCAGCGGGCAGGGCCTCACCGCTGCAGAACACCAGGCGGGCGGCCAGGCCCTGCGCATCGGGCTCATCCAGGATGGCTGCAAGCATCGAGGGCACGAAATGCAGGATGCTGATGCCGTGCTCGCGCACCAGCCTGCATAGCCAGGCGGGATCCTTGTGGGCGTCCGGCGGGGCGATCACCAGGCGCGCACCGCTGATGAAGGGCAGGAAAAATTCCCAGACCGACACATCAAATGTGGCCGGCGTCTTTTGCAGGATGCGGTCCTCGGAGCCCACATCGTAGTGCCTGCGCATCCACTCCAGGCGATTGACGATGGCGGCGTGCCCGACGACCACGCCCTTGGGCTCGCCGGTGGAGCCCGAGGTATAGATGACGTAGGCGGGGTCCTCGGGCCTGGGTGCGCACGCGGTCGATGCGACGGGCGAGGCGTTGCTTGGGTCGGGCTGCAGACTGGGCACGCCCAGGCCGGCGACGAGCGCAGGATCGCCCAGCAGCAGGCGCGGTCGCGCGCTGTCGATGATCTGCGCGAGCCGTGCGACGGGCTGTTCGATGTCCAGCGGCAGGTAGGCCGCACCGGCGCGCAGAATGGCCGGCAGGCTCAGCACCAGTTCGGGTGAGCGCGGCATGGCCACGGCAACCAGGTCGCCGCGCCGCACCCCGGCGGCATGGAGTTGAGCCGCGACGGCCGCCGTCCAGGTGTCGATCTGCCCGTAGTCCATCTGCAGGTCGCCATAGACCAGGCCGATGCGATCAGGGGCGGATTCCAACTGGGCCTGGATCAGTGACCACAGACTGGTGTCCGGAACGGGATGGGCCGTGTCGTTCACGGCGTGGATCCAATGTCGATGTTCCTCGGGCGTGAGGGTCGGCACCTCGGCCAGGCGTTCAGCCCGCAGGGCTGCGCCCAGGAAGACCGTCAGGCGGGCCAGGTGATGCGCGATTTGTTCGGCGGTATAGAGTTTGGGATTGGCTTCGATTTCAATGCGCAGCCCGCCCGCATCGCTGCGGGCGCGGAAGCTGAAGGTCAGGTCCTCGACAGGCCCGGTGCACAGCACGGTCTGCCGGGCGTCCAGCCCCGCCTGTTCGTAGGGTGCATCAAAGGGCAGGATATTGATGATGGGACCGTGCAGGCGGCGCATGCCGCCCAGCAGGCCCAGGTCGCGGCGCAACTGCTCGCCCCGATAGCGGCTGTGGCGACGAATGGTGCGCAATGAGCGTTCGGTCTGGCGCAGGAAGTCTTTTAGATCGATGTCTTCCTCGATCCGGGCGCGCCAGGGGACGACGTTCATCACTGTGGCGACGATGCGCGCCCCGGCGCTGCCCAGGCGGCCCATGTAAGGGATGCCGACGATGCACTCGGACTGCCCGGTGTGCCGTCCGATATATGCGGCGGTCAGGCCGCCCAGGATATCGGGCCAGCTCACTTCGGTGGCGGCTTCGAGTGCGTGCAGCGCATCAATCAGGCTTTCAGGTGCGTCATGTTCTGCGCGCAGGCAATTATGGTCGCTCAGTGCCGGTTCCGGCGCCAGGCTGCCTGCGGGTTCCGCATCCCGCATGGTCTCCAGCCAGAAGGCGCGGTCCTGCTCGCGCCGGGGTGATTCGCCGTAGCGACGCGCTTCGTCCCAGAGCTCGGTGATGGAGGCCAGTGGCCGATCGTGTGTCGTATCGTCTGTGGTCAGTGCGCGGTAGCGCTGCATGCTGCGCCCTTCGATCAGGGCCATGCCGTAGCCATCGGCCGCGAGGTGGTGGACACGTTGATACCACAGATAATGCGTGGGTCCCAGGATAAACAATACTTGGCGTGCCAGCGGATTGCGGGTCGGGTCGATTGCCCGGGCCAAGTCCTGCTGCACGCAGGCTTGGGCCGTGGCGCGGCCCTGCGGATCGTGGCTGAGGTCGCGGATTTCCAGTTGTGGCCGGTGCGCAGGGTCGATGCGCTGGGCGGGGCCTTCGGGCAGGTCGGCCATGCGTAGCGATAGGGCCTGGGCCTCGTCCAACGTCTGGTTGACTGCCTGGGCAAAGCAGTCCAGATCCAGCGGGCTGTGAATGTCGGTGCAGTGCCCGGTATTGAAGATCGGATTGCCCGGGTCCAGGCGCTGCGCGTACCACAGGCCTGCTTGCGCCTCAGTCAGGGGCGCCCAGCTTACGGCCTCGTCGTCATGTGCGGACGCGTGTTGGTTCATGAATCGGCGGCGGGGCGTTCCGAGACCAGCGACCACCAGTGCGCGAGGGTGGCCTGGGCGGCCATATCGGAAAACTCCATCGATGCGCCTGCCGCCCGCCAGCGCGAGGCGAGTTTCATGATGCGCATCGAGTCCAGGCCCAGCTCCATCAGGTTGTCGTCGTCCAGGATCTGGTCAGGCGACTCGTGCAGAAAATCGGCAATGTCCTGGCGCATGCGCGCGAGAGTCAGTTCGGATGTGGTGTCGTCAGTCATGGGGAATCAGGATTCTGCCTGTTTGGTAATCAGTCGGGCGCGCAGTTCGGCGCGCAGGGCCTTGCGGCTGATTTTCAGCGCGGCGGTCTCGGCGAATCGGTCTACGAACACGACCTGGTCGGGCACCTTGAATTCGGCCAGCCCGCGTTCGCGTATCCAGCGTTTGAGCTCGATGGCGCGCGGCGTGGGCCCTTTCGGGATGATGAAGGCGCAACTGCGCTCGCCCAGGTAGTCGTCGGGCACCGAGACCACGGCGGCGTCGAACACGCCCGGGTGGGCCAGCAGGTGATCCTCGATTTCCTCGGCAGAAATTTTTTCCCCGGCACGGTTGATGTGGTCGCCCGCCCGGCCCTGCACGATCAGATAGCCTTCCGGCGTCATACGCACCACATCGCCCGTACGGTAATAGCCGTCCTCGGTGAATGAGCGCGCATTGGCCGATGGGTTGTCGTGATAGGCGCGGATCGTATAGGGGCCGCGTGTCAGCAGGTGCCCGGGCTCGCCCTCGGGTACGGGCAGCCCTGCGTCATCGAGGATCAGGATTTCGTCGGCGGGGCTGATCGGGCGGCCCTGGGTGTGCAGGGCCAGTTCGTCCGGATCGCCCAGGCGTGTGTAGTTGACCAGGCCCTCGGCCATGCCAAAGACCTGCTGCACCTCGGCGCCCAGCACCGGGCGCACGCGCTGGGCCACTTCGTCGGCCAGCCTGGCCCCGCCCACCTGGATGACTTGCAGGGTGTTCAGCGTGTGCGGTGTGCGGGCTGCGTCCTCGAGCCACTGCAGCAGCAGCGGCGGCACCAGGCTGGTGACGGTGACGCCCTCACGCTCGATCAGTTTGAACGCGGCATCGGGGCTTGGGGACGGGCTGAGCACGACGCGCGCACCGGCGTACAGCGCGCCCAGGAAGCCCGGCGAGCTCATGGGGAAATTGTGTGCGATCGGCAGGGCGCCCAGGAATACGCTGTCCGGGCCCAGACCGCAGATGCGGGCGCTTTCGCGCAGGGTGTAGATGTAGTCGTCGTGGGTGCGTGGGATCAGTTTCGATAAACCCGTGCTGCCGCCCGAAATCTGCATGAAGGCGACATCCGATCCCTGGCAGGCCGAGGCGGGCAGGTCTGCGCCTGTGCTGTGGCCGGCGAGTTGTTCCAGCGGCGTGAATTCCTGTGCGTCGCCGACCAGGAAGACATGCTCGACCCATGGGCGGCGGGACTGCAGCTCGCGCACGAGCGGGCGGTAATCAAAGCCCGCATGCTGGTCCACGCCCACGTAGGCGCGGGCCTGTGCGCCTTTTGCGAAGTGTTCGATTTCCGCAATTCTGTGTGCAGGCAGGGCATAGACGGGCAGCAACCCGACACGAAACAGCGCAAAGATGACGCTGATGAACTCCGGGATGTTGGGCAGGTGCACCAGCACACGGTCACCCTTGACCAGGCCCGCACGCAGCAGGCCGGCCGCCAGGGCGCTGGCGTGTTGATCCAGTTCGGCGTAGGTCCAGCGCTGGTCGCCGCCGACCACGGCCACGCGATCGGGGTGTTGCTGTGCACGCTCGCGCAGCCAGGCGCCAAAGGTTTCGTTGCGCCAATAACCGGCGGCCCGGTAGCGCTCGGCGAGTTCGGGGGGCCAGACTTGGATTGCGGGAATCGTATTCATCATGATAATGAGAATTATTATATAAAAATTAGACCTTGTCAGGCCTGTTCAGTCAACAGAATTTCCATGTTTTCGTGGATCAGCCGCCAGCTTGCGGCAGGATCGGCCGTGGCCAGCGCGCCGCAGTAGTCGTCTTTGACACAGAAGCGGGTCACGCGGAACCCGGCCAAGGCTGGGGGGGAGGAGGGGCCGGCGACTGTGGCCCAGTGTGTGCCGTCGTGCAGCACTTCGAACGATGCGGGATCCACAGTGAGGCCGCAGCCGCAGGCCTTCAGCACGGCCTCCTTGGCCGTCCACTGGGCGATCCCGTCGCGCCTGGAGTGGATGTGCGCTTGCTCGCGTTCGGTGAAGCAGGCGGCAAGCAGCGGATCGGCTGCACCGGGCGTACAGTGCTCGATATCCACGCCTACGGGTGAGGGCGCAATGGCCAGCAGTACCCACTCGCCGCTGTGGGCAAGATTGAAGTGGATGGCGCGGTGCTCTGCTGCATTGAGTGCGGGCTTGCCATGTGGGCCGTCGTGAAATTGCAGGGTCTCTGGGGCGGCGCCCAGGCATCGCCCCAGGATCAGGCGGGCCGCAGCACGGCCGGTCAGGCTGCGTAGTCTGTCCTCGGGCCGGCGCAGTCGGGCGAGCCGTGCGCGCTCGTCGTCGGACAGCAGCGCCAGCAGTGGGGCCTCGCAGACCGCCGCTTCGTGGCAGGCCAGGGCGTGGAGGGTGATCATGGGCGATGCGCCGCCAGGGTCAGGGCGCGTCTTGCCGAGATCGGCAGCAGGGCACCGTGGCTGGATCCGCTGATGACTTCCAGTTGGCAGCACACATTGGGGATACCGGCCAGCCTGTGCTGCAGCGCCTGGTGCCAGGGCAGGGTGGGGGTGCCGCCGCTGCGCGTGTCCGGCCCTTCGGTCGGTCGGGGTGCGGCGTGCCATTGCTCCTGATCGCCCGCCAGGATCGTGATGTGCACAGTGTCTGCCGGTGGGGTCTGGATCAGGCCGTCCAGCAGACCCTGCACCGTAGGTTTCCGCCACCATAGCGATGGGCTTGCGCAGACGAAGCTACGGATGGCGGTCGGCTGCATGGCCAATGCGTACAGGACGAACAGCCCTCCGTACGAGTGTCCGTACAGGGTGATTCGCTGTGGGTGGATAGGGGCCTGGCTGGCCAACCAGCCGAGTACGGGGCCGGTCAGGAAGGTCAGCATACCGGGCGCACCGCCGGCCTGGCGGGTGGGCACGCGTGGATCGGGCCACAGGCCGCCGTCAGGCGCGGGCGGTGTGTAGTCCCGGGTCCGGTGCACGCGCACCTGTGGGCGGTCGGCCCCGTAACCCATGGCCAGCACGATGCAGTCGTCCAGCCCGTTTTGTACCGGATCCTGCAGCGCCGGCCAGGTCCAGTCCCCATCCAGCATGATCAGTACGGGAAAACCGTCGGCGGGTGCGGCCCCGTCGGGCACCCACAGGCGCAGGCAGTGGCGCACGTCCGAGGCCGGGTCGGTCAGCCAGTGCTCGCTCAGGCTCATGGAGAATCGCTTGGGCGTAGATCCACCAGGTAGGTGCCTTGCATGGGCACGGGCAGGAATTCCCGGCTGATGGTGTTCAGGGTCTCGGTGGGCGAGACGTCGGGGAAACGATCAGGGTGGATCCAGTGCGCCAGCGCCTCGATGAAGACCACATGCAGCGGCGAGTCGTTGAAGGCGTGCCAGATGCCGTGGCTGTTGCCCGAACGCACGGCTGCCAGGGAATCGAGCTTGTTGTCGTGGATGATGCGTGCGAGGCTTGCACGCGCGTCCTCCACGGTGGCGCCCTCGCCGATGTGCAGGCCATTATTGGCGCGTTTGCCCGAGCCTGTGCCGGTGGCCACGTAGACAACCGGATTGCGTGCGTTGATGTATTCGAAATTCAGCCGTCCCGTCGGGGTTTTCAGGACGTCGCCGGCGATGTTGTGGCCGCCGGCGTAGACGACCATGTCATTGAATGTGCCGGTGCCCGGGGAATTGCAGCAGTCGGTGCTGCCCGCGTGCGCGTGGATGAAGACCGGCGGGCGGTCATCGTCGGCCAGACCGGCCAGGCCGTTTTTGACCCGCTGCACGTGCGAGGAATAGAAATCAATGAAGTCCCGGGTCTGGTCGGTGCGCCCCAGCGCCGCCCCCAGCGCTTCCAGGCTGGGAACGGTGTTGAGCATGGGCTCCAGAAAGAAGTCGATCACGATGACCGGCACGCCCGCCGCCTCGAAACGCTGGATCAGCGGTGAATCGTCTGGGGATTGTCCTGCCTTCAGGCCCGTGAACGACAGGGTCAGTACCACCAGATCCGGGCGCAGCGCCAGCACTGTTTCCACCGAAAAGGAATCGGGTCTGTGGCGCCCCACCACGGGCACGTCGGCCAGCCTCGGATAGTGTTCCAGATAGCTGCGGTATTCATTCTGGAAGGATGTCTTGAACTCATCGGACCAGCCCGCCAGAATGCTCGCCGGGTCGGGGTGCAGCAGTGCGATGACGGGAAAGTGGCGCGCCTGCGCCAGCACGATGTGTTGTGCCGGACCAGGCAGCGTGACCTGGCGGCCCAGCGCGTCAGTGACCTGAATGGGTGCAGCGTATGACGGGCCGGCCAGGCCGATGCAGGTGACGAATACGAGGCAGATTAGGCGCAAAATGGTCATGGTATATCCGGATATCAAGGGGTAGAGCCGTGCAGGCCGTCAATGATGACGTGCGGCACGCCGCGCGAGCACGCCTCGACGCGCGCGGTGACCGTGTAGGCCTCGGCCAGGGATTGTGGTGTGATGACCTCGGCCGGGCGGCCCTGGCCGATCAGCGCGCCGTCCTTGATCAGCACCGCGTAGTCGCTGTTGCGCAGGGCCACGTTCAGGTCGTGCAGCACGATCAGCGTGATCAGGCCGTGTTCATGGGTTTCCTGGGTCAGCAAATCCATGACGTGAAACTGATAGTTCAGGTCCAGTGCCGACAGGGGCTCGTCCAGCAGCAACAGTCGTGGCCGGCGGATCAATGCCTGTGCGAGTCCCACGAGCTGCTTTTGTCCGCCCGAGAGCTCGTCCAGGTAGCGCATGGCCAGGTGATCGATGCCCAGGCGCCGCAGGATGCTCAGGATCTGCTCGGGGTCGGCCGTGGCGCCTGGTGACAGGTCTGAGGCGCGGGCGGCAACCAGCACCGATTCGAACACGCGCAGGTGCACCGAGGCGGGCAGGGACTGGGGCAGGTACACCACGCTTTGCGCGCGCTGCTCGTAGCTGATGCGCGTCAGGTCGGTGCCGTCCAGCAGCACCTGGCCGTGGCGAGCCCGCTGCAGGCCGGCCAGGGCCTTGAGCAGCGTGGATTTGCCACTGCCGTTCGGGCCCAGCAGGGACACCAGTTGCCCCGCAGGCAGCGTATCCACGGACAGCCCATGGATGATTTCCTGCCGGCCGTAGGCCACGCTGAGGTCGCGGACTTCCAGCATGGCGGCTACCGGATCTGACGGCGCAGCACGACCGTCAGGAAAAAGGGCACGCCCACCAGCGAGGTGACGATGCCCACAGGGATGATGATGCCCGGAACGATGTTCTTTGAGGCGATCGAGGCCAGCGACAGGATCACCCCGCCCACCAATGCGCTGCCGGGCAGGTAAAAGCGGTGGTCTTCGCCGAACAGGCGGCGCGCGATGTGGGGGGCGACCAGACCCACGAAACCGATGATGCCCACAAAGGACACCGCCAGGGCGGCCAGCAGACTGATGCGCAGCAGCGCGGTCAGGCGCAGGCGCGAGACATCAATGCCGAAACTCGCCGCCCGGTCCTCGCCCAGGCGCAGTGCCGTCAGCTTCCAGGTGTCGCGCAGCGACAGGGGCAAAATAATGGCGCAGGCGACCAGCATCACCGTCAGTTTGGGCCACGACGAGCGAGACAGGCTGCCCAGCGTCCAGAACACCAGCCCCTGCAGGGCTTCGGCGCTGGCTACAAATTGAACCAGGGATACGGCGGCGTTGAATGAGAACACCAGCGCGATGCCAAACAGCACCAGCCCCGACGTACTCATCGCCCCCCAACGGGCCACCGCGTCGAGCAGCATGGCCGAGAGCAGGGCGAAGCCGAAGGCATTGGTGGCGATCATCCAGGATTGTGGGATGCCGGGCAGCGACAGGTTCAGCACGATGGCCAGCGAGGCGCCGAAGGCGGCGGCCGAGGAAATGCCCAGCGTGAAAGGACTGGCCAGCGGGTTGTTCAGGATGGTCTGCATCTCGGCCCCGGCCAGGCCCAGCGCCAGGCCGATGGCCACCGCCATCAGTGCATAGGGCAGGCGGATATCCCACACAATGACCCGTGTGGTCGGGTCGGCCTGTGCGGGATGCAGCAATGCGTGGGTCAGTTCGCTGAGCCCCAGGCCCGAGGGGCCCAGCATGAAATCCGCGAGGACGGACAGCAAAATGACCACCGCAAGCCCGGCCGCCAGAATCCAGCGCCGACGCAGGATACGGCGGTAGTCGGCCAGGGCCGGCGCAGTCGCGGGGATCAAGGGCATGAAGGGTTAGGAAAAGAATGAGAACTGTTTACAAGACACGAAGTATAGTGGATGAACGTGCCCCGCGTGTGCCTGGGCGCACTGCCCGATGCGTACGGCAGGGCGCGCCATCCTTGTTACAAATCTGATAGTGATTGATAACGATAATGGTTATCGTTTATATTCACGCCTTTGTCAGTGTCTGAAACAAGGGAGAAGCATGACCACATTGAAGGTCGGAAGCCATATCGTGCCGTCTATTGGGCTGCTGGCTGCGCTGGGGCTGGCCGGCCCGGTCGCCGCACAGCAGGCAGAGCCCGTCGCACAACTCGAACGAGTGATCGTCACCGCCGAGGATGAACTCAAGCAGACGCCGGGCGCCTCAGTGATCACCGCCAGTGATATCGCGAAGGCCCCGCCTGCCAATGATTTGTCCGAAATCCTGCGCACGATGCCTGGTGTGAACCTGACGGGCAATTCCTCCAGTGGCCAGCGCGGCAATAACCGCCAGATCGACATTCGTGGCATGGGCCCGGAAAACACCCTGATCCTGGTTGACGGCAAGCCGGTGTCATCACGCGGATCCGTGCGCTTTGGCTGGCGCGGCGAGCGCGACACGCGGGGCGATACCAGTTGGGTGCCGCCTGAAATGGTCGAACGTATCGAGGTGCTGCGCGGGCCCGCCGCCGCGCGCTATGGCAATGGCGCAGCCGGCGGCGTGGTGAATATCATTACCAAGCCGCCTACCGATAAACTGAGCGGCTCGGTCTCGGTCTATGCCAATGCGCCCAAGCACAGCGACGAGGGCTCGACCGCACGCACGACGTTCAGCCTGTCCGGCCCGGTCTCGGACAGCCTGGATTTCCGTCTGTATGGCAGCATGGCGAACTTTCAGGGTGATGATTACGAGATCAACAAGGGTCATCAGTCTCTGCGCCTTGGGAAAAACAAAGGCACTTTCCCCGCCGGTCGCGAGGGTTTCAAGAACCGCGATATCGGCGGCGTACTCAGCTGGCGCCCCACGGCAGGGCACACGATCGATTTCGAGGCGGGTTACGGCCGCCAGGGCAACATCTACGTTGGCGACACACAAAACACAAATACCAACGATATGGTGAAACGCCAGGTCGGCAACGAAACCAACCGTATCTATCGCCAGAACTACTCCATCACACATAAGGGCGACTGGAATGCCGACACCCATACGCTCAGCTATTTCCAGTACGAGCACACACGTAATACGCGCCTGCTGGAGGGCCTGGCCGGCGGGACTGAAGGCGCGTTCAACGATCCGACCAATCCCAAGGTGAATGACGGCGGTTTCGGGGACATCAATCTGCGCACCCTGACCGCGCATACCGAGATGAACCGACGCCTGGACTGGGGCGGTGTGGACCAGATGGGCACTATTGGTCTGGAGTGGGTGCGCCAGGACCTGGAGGACACCTCGTCAAATCTGTCGGAGCGCAACCATCCGAGCGGCCGAATGCCTGTGGTGCCCTTCGACTATGTTCCGAAGTCGCACGCCAGTATCTATTCGATCTTTGCCGAGGATAATCTGTATCTGGGCGAGGACTGGACGGTGACGCCGGGCCTGCGTTTCGATCACCACAGCATTCAGGGCAATAACTGGAGCCCATCGCTGAACGTGGCCTATATGGTCAGTAATCAGTGGACGGTAAAGGCGGGGATCGCCCGGGCCTACAAGGCCGCCAATCTGTACCAGAGCAATTCCGGCTATGTGCTGTACAGTGCCGGCAACGGCTGCTGGGGCAACACGGGTGCGGGCAGCGATCCCGGCTGCTACATGTTGGGGAATTCCGATCTGGATGCGGAAACCAGTGTGAACAAGGAATTGGGCATTGAATTCCTGAGCCCATCAGGCCTGGGCGCTAGCCTGACCTATTTCCGCAATGACTATCACGACAAGATCGAGGCGGGTCGCACGCCCGTGGCGACGGTGGGCGGGGCCAATGTGTTCCAGTGGACGAATGTGCCGCGCGCGGTCGTCCAGGGTCTGGAAGGCAATCTGAGCTGGCCGCTGGCGCAGGACTGGCTGTGGTCGACGAACTTCACCTATATGATCGAATCCAAGAACAAAGAGACCGGCGAGCACCTGTCCACCATTCCCGAATACACGATCAACAGCACCCTGGACTGGTCCGTGACACCGGCCTGGTCCCTGCGGGCAAAGGCCACGTGGTACGGGACGCAGGAAGGTCCCAAGTATGACTATTATGGCCAGCCCCTGACGGGTAGCGCCACCGACAAGGTCTCGCCCTATGCGATATTCGGCCTGAGCACGCAGTACAAGGTACACAAGCACCTGCGGATCACCGCCGGGGTGGACAATCTGTTTGACAAGCGCATTTACCGGCGCGGGAACGCGATTGGAGTCAATCTGGGCACCCCCAATCCTATTTACGGGGCTGGCGCCTACACCTACAACCAGCCTGGTCGCACGCTGTTCCTGGAGGTCACCAGCTCGTTCTGATGCCCACGATCAGGCGGCCGGCATGGCCTCGTTGCGTGCAGGCCGCCCGCGCGGCGCCGGGGTGACCCGGCGGCTGGCCAGGCGCCCGAGGTGAGTCAGGAAAATCCGTTCGCCCAGCGCCCACTGGCCGTGCAGGGCGGCTTCGATCTGTGCGGTCTGCTGGGCGCTGATGCCTGAGTCCAGCCGTTGCCGGTAACGGTCCTGGCGCGCGAAGGGCGTATTGCCTTCGTTCCAGTAATCCATGTGGTCCGTCAGCAGGGGATCGGCCTGCGCGCCGGTATGCCCCGGCGCCGAGGACCAGGGCCAGCGCAAGGGCGTATCCACATAGCCCAGTCTGACCGGCAGCGATTCCAGCCAGACCATGGCCGGCAGAACCCAGCGCCCCGGCTCGATCAGCGCATTGCGGTAGCGCCCGTCGTATGCGCGCCCATGCAGCATGGTCGCCCCCATGCGGCGTCCGATTCCCTGTATGACCCTCGAAATATTCTGTGCCGTGGCCGGAGTCGCCACCAGACAGATGCGATCAGGCGTGATCAGCCATCCGTGCAGGGCCAGATTGTGTTGTGCGATTTCCTCGCCCAGCCAGGCGTGCAGGCGATCCAGTTGCGCTACCGGCGCGGGTTCCGAGGCCGCTGACAGCCTGCGCGCGAACCTGGCCTGGGCCAGTTGGGGAATGCGCGGGGCGTAGAGGCGGGGAAGTCTGGCCATGCTAGGCTGTTGGCAGGATAGTGCCATATCGTCGGTGCAGGGGCTTATTATAGATCCGTGGCCGCGTCATTGCGCCGAAACGAACCAGCGAGGGAACGAATTATGCCAGCCACTCAGTCTGCCTCTTTCAATATTCGCAAGGTCGCGGTGTGCGGCGCGGGGGTCATGGGCGCACAGATTGCCGCCCATTGTGTGAACGCAGGGGTGCCGGTCGTGCTGTTTGACCTGGCGGCCAAGGAAGGCGACAAGAACGCCATTGTCCGGCGCGCCATCGCGCAACTGCAGAAAATCAGCCCGGCGCCGCTGGCCTCCAATGCCCTGGCGGACCACATTGTGCCGGCCAACTACGACGATGATCTGGGCCTGCTGGCCGGATGCGATCTGGTGATCGAGGCCATCGCCGAGCGCCTGGACTGGAAGCGCGACCTGTATCACAAACTGGCCCCGGCGCTGGGCCCCGATACCCTGGTGGCCAGCAATACTTCGGGCCTGTCGATCGCCTCGCTGGCCGAAGCCTTGCCCGAGACCCTGCGGCCGCGTTTCTGCGGGGTGCACTTTTTCAATCCGCCGCGCTACATGCATCTGGTTGAACTGATCCCCACAGCCGATACCATGGCGCCGCTGCTCGATCGCCTGGAAACCTTTCTGGTTTCGCGCCTGGGCAAAGGGGTGGTGCGCGCCCGCGATACGCCGAATTTCATCGGCAACCGTATCGGTGTATTCGGCATTCTGTCGGTCTTCAAGCAGGCCGAGGCCTTTGGGCTGAGCTATGACCTGGTTGATGATCTGACGGGTCGGCGACTGGGCCGGGCCAAGTCCGGCACCTTCCGTACCGCCGATGTGGTGGGCCTGGACACCCTGGCGCATGTGGTGGGCACGATGCGCGATCAACTGCCCAACGACCCATTCCATGCGCATTTCGAAGTGCCGACCGTCGTCAGCGCCCTGATTGAAAAGGGTGCGCTGGGGCAAAAGACCAAGGCGGGGTTCTATCGCAAGGATGGCAAAGCGATCCTGCGTCTGGATCCGGCCAGTGCGGAATACGTGCCGGCGGGGGCGGCGGCCGGCGATGCGGTCAAGGCGATCCTGGCCGAGCGTGACCCCGCCTTGCGTCTGGCGGCCCTGCGCGAATCGGTGGATCCGCAGGCGCAGTTTCTGTGGGCCGTGCTGCGCGACACCTTTCACTACAGCGCGGTCCATCTGGCCGATATTGCCGATAACGCCCGCCAGATCGATGAGGCCATGCGTTGGGGCTTTGGCCATGACCAGGGTCCATTCGAGATCTGGCAGGCTGCCGGCTGGCGCCAGGTTGCGGAATGGATTGCAGACGATATCGCCGCCGGCCGCGCCTTGTCTGACGCGCCGTTGCCCGATTGGGTGACACGGGGCAAGGTCTGGGAGGCGCAGGCGGTGCATACGCCCGAGGGCTCGTACAGCCCGTCGGCCAATGTCTGGCGCGCGCGCAGTGCACTGCCCGTCTATCGACGCCAGATCGGTGCGCCGCGTCTGCTGGGGGAAGGCCCGGCCATCGAGCCGACTATCGTTCACGAAAACGATGCGATCCGCTGCTGGACGCTGCCGGCGCCACATCCCGAGGACGTGCTGATCGTGTCGTTCAAGACCAAAATGCATACCCTGAGCCCCGAGGTGGTGCATGGGGTCATGCACGCGGTGGATCTGGCCGAAGCGGGTTACAAGGCCCTGGTGATCGGCCAGTTGGATGAGCCTTTTTCAGCCGGCGCCGACCTGAAGGCCATGATGCCCGCATTCGCTGCGGGCGGGGTCACCGCCGTGGAACCGGCCGAGCGTGAAATGCAGGCCATGGCGATGCGTCTACGCTATGCCGGGGTGCCTGTCGTGGCGGCTATCGCGGGCCTGGCGCTGGGCGGGGGCTGCGAGCTATCTGTACATTGCGCGCGCCGCGTGGCATATCTGGAAAGCTATATCGGTCTGGTCGAGGCGGGCCTGGGGCTGGTGCCTGGTGGCGGGGGCCTGACGTACTGCGCCCGGCGTGCGGCCGAGCTTCAGGCGGGGTCGGCCCCCGACGCGCCCCTGTTGGCATATCTGAAGCGCTTTGCGATGACGGTGGCGACGGCACGCGTCTCGAAGTCCGCGCTGGATGCCCGCGACATCGGGTACCTGCAGGATTCCGATCCGATCGTGATGAATCGCCACGAGCTGCTGTATGTGGCGGTGCGCGAGGCGGCGAATCTGGCTGAACATGGCCGGCACGCCCCGATGCCGGCACGCTTTCCCGCCGCCGGGCGCGATGCAATCGCGACCCTGAAGGCACAATTGGTGAATATGCGCGTGGGCGGCTTTATTTCCGACTACGATTTCCATGTGGCCGAGCAGATCGCGCATGCAATGTGCGGCGGGGATATTGATCCCGGTTCGCTGGTGGACGAAGCCTGGATGCTCGGCCTCGAGCGCGATGCTTTTCTGGGTCTGCTGGCGCAGCCCAAGACCCAAGAGCGCATCACCGGTTTCCTGAAAACCGGCAAGCCCGTACGCAATTAAGGAGACCCAGATGACTGCTCTGCAACAAGCCTATATCGTCGCTGCCACGCGCGCCCCGATCGGCAAGGCGCCGCGTGGCATGTATGCGCATACGCGTCCCGACGACCTGTTGGCCAAAGTGATACGTGGGGTGCTGGCGCAGGCGCCCAGCCTGGATCCCGCCGCCATCGAGGACGCCATCGTGGGCTGCGCCATTCCGGAAGGCCCGCAGGGCCTGAATGTGGGGCGCATCGGCGTACTGCTGGCCGGCCTGCCCAGCAGTGTCGCGGGGGCGACGATCAATCGTTTCTGCGCGTCGGGCCTGACGGCCATCGCCATGGCGGCCGACCGCATTCGCGTGGGCGAGGCGGATGTCATGCTGGCGTGCGGCACCGAATCCATGAGCCAGGTGCCCACCATGGGCATCAATACCTCGTTCAGTCCCGACGTATTCCTGAATAACGAGGATGTGGGCATTGCCTACGGCATGGGTGCGACGGCGGAACAAGTCGCCGAGCGCTGGAAGGTCTCGCGCGAGGATCAGGACGCCTTTTCGTTGCGCTCGCACCAGCGCGCCCTGGCCGCCCAGAAATCGGGTGAGTTCAAGGATGAAATGCTGCCGATCGAGATCGTGCGCCGTACACCTGAATTATCGATCGGTGATGTGAACGAGCAGAGCCACACGGTCGATCTGGACGAGGGCCCGCGTCCGGACACCAGCCTGGAAGCCCTGGCCCGCTTGCGTCCGGTGTTTGCTGCGCGAGGCAGCGTGACGGCGGGCAATAGTTCGCAAATTTCCGATGGTGCCGGCGCCCTGTTGGTGGTGTCTGAGCGTGCGCTGAAAACCCATAATCTGACGCCTCTGGCACGTTTCGTGTCCTTTGCTGTCAGGGGCGTGCCCCCCGAAATCATGGGCATTGGGCCCAAGGAAGCCATTCCGCGGGTGCTGAAGCAGGCGGGGCTGCGCCTGGATCAGATGGGCTGGATCGAGCTGAACGAGGCCTTTGCCGCCCAGTCTCTGGCGGTGATCCGCGATCTGGGCCTGAACGAGGACGTGGTCAACCCCATGGGCGGGGCCATTGCGCTGGGCCATCCGCTGGGGGCGACCGGGGCGATCCGTTCGGCTACGGTCGTACACGCCCTGCAACGCCGCAATCTGCAGTACGGGATGGTGACGATGTGCGTGGGCACGGGCATGGGCGCGGCCGGGATTTTCGAGCGCTGCTGAGGGCGGCCGGGCATATCCCCGGCCTATACTTGCGTTTACCTTCACCGAGTATTCCGTATCGCACATGCCAGAAACTACCGAGCCGTTCGCATCGTCCGAAAACTTTCCGGCGCTGGCCGACCTTCCTGAATGGGGGCGTTTCACCGATGCGGTGCGTGCCGATACGCGGCGCGACGGCACGCCGGACGTGATCCGGGCGCCGGGGCTGTCTGTGGATTTCAGCGGTCAGCGGCATTCGGCTGAATTACTGGAGGCGGGGCGCGCATTGCTTGAGGCGCGCGGCCTGGATGCCCAGCGCGAGCGGCTGTTTTCAGGCGGGCGGGTCAACATTACCGAGGATCGCGCAGCCTGGCATACGGCCTTGCGTGCGCCGGATGCGCCGGGTGAGGTGCAGGCCGAGCGCACGCGCATGAACGAATGGGTGCGCACCGCCGATTCCGAGCGCCGCTGGCGCAATATCGTGCATATCGGGATTGGCGGCAGCGACTGGGGGGTGCGTCTGGCGGCGGGGGCGTTCGGCTACGCCGGCATGTGGCGCCAGGTCCGTTTCGTGGCGAATATTGATGGCCATGCGATCGAGGGCGGTTTGGCTGGGCTGGACCCGCGCGAGACCTTGATCGTGTTGGCTTCCAAATCCTTCACCACGGCCGAAACCCTGCAGAACGCTCAACGGGCGCGTGAATGGCTGATCGCGGCGGGCATCACGCAGCCGTCGGCACATTTTGCGGCGATCACTGCGCGTCCGACGCGTGCGCGCGACTGGGGCGTGCCG
>JAKDMO010000193.1 GCA_030452305.1 Alcaligenaceae bacterium
TCGCCTCGGTACGCACATTCCCGTGCCCGGCATCAATCCGGACGCGCTGGCAGATCTGTTTCAACAGAATCAGGGCGGTATCCTGGGGCTGTTCAACATGTTCTCCGGCGGGGCGCTCGAGCGCTTCTCGGTGCTGGCGCTGGGGATCATGCCGTATATTTCGGCGGCGATCATCATGCAGCTGCTGGCCGTCGTCGTGCCGGCGCTCGAAGCCATCAAAAAGGAAGGCCAGTCGGGTCAGCGCAAGATCACTCAGTACACGCGTTACGGTACGGTGTTCCTGGCCTTGTTCCAGGCAGTGGGCATTTCGGTCGCGCTGGAATCGCAGCCCGGCCTGGTGATCGAGCCCGGCATGCTGTTCCGGTTCACCACGATCGTGACGCTGGTCACCGGCGCCATGTTCATCATGTGGCTGGGCGAGCAAATCACCGAGCGTGGTCTGGGCAACGGGATCTCTCTGCTGATTTTCGCGGGGATTGTCGCGGGTCTGCCGGGTGCCATGGGGGGCATGCTGGATCTGGTGCGCACCGACTCGATGTCGATTCTGTCGGCGTTGTTTATCCTTGCCCTGGTCGTGGCGGTGACGTATTTCGTCGTCTATGTCGAGCGCGGTCAGCGCCGCATCACGGTGAACTACGCCAAGCGCCAGGTGGGCAATAAGCTCTACGGCGGGCAAAGTTCCCATCTGCCGCTGAAGCTGAACATGTCGGGCGTGATCCCGCCGATCTTTGCCTCGTCGATCATCCTGCTGCCCGCAACGGTCACCAGCTGGTTCTCCAGCAATCCCAGCATGAGCTGGCTCAGCGACTTGGCTGCCGCCCTGTCGCCGCAGCAGCCGCTGTACGTGACGCTGTATTCGGCACTGATCATTTTCTTCTGTTTCTTTTACACGGCCCTGGTGTTCAATAGCCGGGAAACTGCAGACAATCTGAAAAAGAGCGGCGCCTTTGTACCGGGCATCCGCCCGGGCGAACAAACCGCGCGCTACATCGACAAGATCCTCATGCGGCTGACCTTGTCCGGGGCGATTTATGTCACCTTGGTGTGCTTGCTGCCCGAGTTGATGCAGATGCGCTGGAATGTACCTTTCTACTTTGGCGGCACGTCCTTGCTGATCATTGTGGTGGTTGCCATGGATTTCATGGCCCAGGCACAGTCCTACATGATGTCTCAGCAGTATGACTCACTGCTCAAGAAGGCCAATTTCAAGGGCTCGGGTTTGCCAATGAGATAGGATCATGTCCAAGGACGACGTTATACAGATGCAAGGAGAGGTTGTCGAGAACCTCCCCAACGCAACGTTCCGCGTCAAGCTAGAAAACGGCCATATGGTGTTGGGCTACATTTCAGGCAAGATGCGTATGCATTACATCCGGATTCTGCCGGGTGACAAGGTCACAGTGGAGCTCACGCCCTATGATCTGTCTCGCGCCAGAATAGTTTTCCGCTCGAAATAAGCGGCCGGTCACAGAAAACCAGGAGATCACCATGAAGGTAATGGCATCGGTAAAGCGGATCTGCCGCCACTGCAAGATCATCAAACGTCACGGTGTGGTGCGCGTCATCTGCACTGACCCGCGTCACAAGCAGCGTCAAGGCTAATGGCCGCGTCGCAACGGATTTAACAAGGAACAGTCATGGCTCGTATTGCCGGCATTAACATTCCGCCGCATCAACACACCCTGATCGGCTTGACCGCGATTTTCGGTATCGGTCGTACCCGTGCTCGTAAAATCTGCGAAGCTGCGGGAATCGAATATTCGCGCAAGGTCAAAGACCTGACGGACGCGGAACTCGAGCGGATTCGCGAACAGATCGGAACCATCACCGTCGAAGGTGACCTGCGCCGAGAAGTTCAGCTCTCCGTCAAGCGCCTGATCGATCTGGGCACGTATCGCGGCATGCGTCACAAGCGCGGCCTGCCCGTGCGTGGCCAGCGTACGCGGACGAACGCACGCACCCGCAAGGGACCGCGTCGTGCGGCGGCCTCCCTCAAGAAATAATCAAGGACCCATAACATGGCGAAAGCTCAAAGCGGCGCTTCGCGCGTACGCAAGAAAGTCAAGAAGAGCGTATCGGACGGCATCGCGCACGTCCACGCGTCCTTCAACAACACCATCATCACGATCACCGATCGTCAGGGCAATGCCCTGTCGTGGGCGACTTCGGGTGGTGCAGGCTTCAAGGGATCGCGCAAATCCACGCCCTTTGCAGCCCAGGTGGCCGCTGAATCGGCCGGTCGCGCCGCCCAGGAATACGGGATCAAAACCCTGGAAGTCCGCGTAAAGGGCCCCGGCCCCGGTCGCGAATCCTCGGTTCGCGCCCTGAACGCGCTGGGGATCAAGATCTCCAGCATTTCGGACATTACGCCTGTGCCGCATAATGGCTGCCGGCCGCCCAAGCGGCGTCGCATCTAAGGGGAAGTATCTTGGCACGTTACACTGGACCAAAATGCAAGCTTTCGCGCCGCGAAGGCACTGATCTGTTTCTGAAGAGCGCCCGTCGCTCCCTGGACTCCAAGTGCAAGCTCGAATCCAAGCCCGGCCAGCATGGCCGCACTTCGGGTGCTCGCACTTCAGACTTCGGTCTGCAATTGCGTGAAAAGCAAAAGCTCAAGCGCATGTACGGCGTTCTGGAAAAACAGTTCCATAAATATTTCGTCGAGGCCGAGCGGCGTCGCGGTAACACGGGCGAGACCCTGATTCAATTGCTGGAATCGCGCCTGGATAATGTCGTCTACCGCATGGGCTTTGGCTCGACGCGTGCCGAAGCACGTCAGCTGGTCAACCACCGCGCAATCGAGCTCAACGGCCATACCGCCGACATCGCTTCGATGCTGGTGAAGTCCGGCGATGTGATTTCGATCCGCGAAAAGGCCAAGTCGCAATCGCGTATCAAGGAATCGCTGGATCTGGCCTCCGGCCAGGGCTTGCCCCAATGGGTTGAAGTCGACAGCGGCAAGCTTTCGGGCGTATTCAAACAGGCCCCGGATCGTCAGGATGTCGCCCGCGACGTCAACGAATCCATGGTCGTGGAATTGTATTCGCGCTGATTTCTCGCGCTCTTCATCGCAGCCCACCGCCTGAGTCAGGCCGGTGGGCTGTGCAGTACGTCGGCTCGACCGACATTTTCCGTCAGCCTTATCGGTGTAACGAGCCGAGGGTATTGAAAAGGAATTCTTATGTCTTCACACGGTTTTTTGAAACCCCGCAACATCCTCGTCGAGCCCCTGGGCAAGGACCACGCCAAGATCATCATGGAGCCCTTCGAGCGCGGCTATGGCCACACGCTGGGCAACGCGCTGCGCCGCATCCTGCTGTCTTCGATGACGGGTTATGCGCCCACCGAAGTCCAGATCACCGGCGTGGTGCATGAATACTCGACGGTGACGGGTGTACGCGAGGATGTCGTTGACATCCTGATGAACCTGAAAGGGGTGGTCTTCAAGCTGCACAACCGCGATGAGGTCACGCTGCAACTGAACAAGCAGGGCCCGGGCGACATCCGCGCCTCGGATATCGAGCTGCCGCATGATGTGGAAATCATCAACCCGGACCACCTGATCGCCACGCTGACCGATGCCGGCAAGATCGAAATGCAGATCAAGGTCGAGCAGGGCCGTGGCTACGTGCCCGGCAATGTGCGCGCCCTGGTTGACGACCGTTCGGCGACCATCGGCCAGATCGTGCTCGATGCCTCGTACAGCCCGGTTCGCCGCGTCAGCTACGCGGTCGAGAACGCTCGCGTCGAACAGCGCACCGACCTCGACAAGCTGGTGCTCGACGTCCAGACCAACGGCGTGATTTCGCCCGAGGAAGCCGTACGTCAATCGGCCCGTATCCTGATTGACCAGATTTCGATCTTTGCCCAGATGGACTCGGGTCCGGGCACCACGACCGGCGAATCGCTGGCTGAAAAGCCGCCCATCGATCCCGTGCTGCTGCGCCCGGTCGACGATCTGGAATTGACGGTGCGTTCGGCCAACTGCCTAAAGGCCGAAAACATCTACTACATCGGCGACCTGATCCAGCGTACCGAAAACGAGCTGCTGAAGACCCCGAACCTGGGCCGCAAGTCGCTCAACGAAATCAAGGAAGTCCTGGCTGCACGTGGCTTGACCTTGGGCATGAAGCTCGAGAACTGGCCGCCTGTCGGGCTGGAACGCCCCTGATTGATAATGTGCCCTGGTGTGGCGCCATGATCGGCCACATCGGGGCATTTTCCCACCCGGACCGCGACCTTGGTCGATAGAAGATCCGGTTAATGCGAAGGAAAACTTCGCGCTAGATTCATTGCTTCAGAAAAGGAAATCATCATGCGCCATCGTAGTGGCCTTCGCAAACTGAACCGTACCAGCAGCCATCGCCTGGCCATGTTTCGCAACATGGCTGTCTCGCTGCTGACCCACGAAGCCATCAAGACCACCTTGCCCAAGGCCAAGGAACTGCGTCGAGTGGTTGAGCCCCTGATCACGCTGTCCAAGGAACCCACCCTGGCCAACCGTCGCCTGGCCTTTGCTCGTTTGCGCGATCGTGATGCAGTGACCAAGCTGTTCAACGATATCGGACCGCGCGTGCAGGCTCGCAACGGCGGCTATACGCGTATCCTGAAAATGGGCTTCCGCCAGGGCGACAACGCCCCCATGGCCTA
>JAKDMO010000194.1 GCA_030452305.1 Alcaligenaceae bacterium
GTTATTCAAGGTGCCGGGTGGGTTGGTGATCGCGAATATCCTGGGCTGTGGATTATTTGCTGCCATGTGCGGATCCAGTCCGGCCACAGCCGCCGCCATCGGCAAAATCGGCATTCCAGAAATGATCGATCGTAATGTGCCGCCACGGCTGGCGACTGGATCGATCGCGGCGGGTGGCACATTGGGCATTTTGATTCCCCCTTCGCTGACACTCATTGTGTACGGAATCGTGACGCATACGTCGATTGCGCGGCTGTTCCTGGCCGGGGTGGTGCCGGGAGCCATGCTGGTGATTTTGTTTGCCGTATATGCCTGGCTGTCCAGCGTTCGCTCTGACCGGATCAATCGTGGCAGCATGCCAGTAACCGAAACCTATACCTTTGGTGATAAGTTGCGGGGCTCAGTGCGTTCGTTTCCCTTTCTGGCGATCATTGTTGCGGTGACTGTGTTTATGTATACCGGGTTCGCCACGCCATCAGAGGTTGCCGCGATCGCTGCGTTCATGGCTCTGGCGTTGGTTATATTCATGTATCGTGCATATCGCGTGAGTGATCTGTGGCCCATGATGCGTGATACGGTGCGCGAGTCCTGCATGATCCTGATGATCGTGGCCGGGGCGGCCGTATATGCGTACATGATGTCGTACCTGTACATCACGCAAACCCTGGCAGAGTGGGTGTTTGGCTGGGGATTGAACAACTGGCAGCTGATCCTCTTGCTGAATGTCTTTTTGCTGGTCGCCGGTTTCTTCCTTCCGCCGGTATCCGTCATTCTCATGAGCATGCCGGTGATCTTGCCGGTACTGGCCCAGAGCAATATTGATCTGGTCTGGTTTGCCATCATGATGACCATCAATCTGGAAATCGGTCTGATCCATCCACCGTTGGGACTGAATTTATTTGTGATTCAAGGAGTCGCTCCCCAAGTGGCTTTACGTGACATCATGCTGGGGGTCCTGCCGTTTGTGGCCATCATGTTGCTGTTTATTTTCCTGATGGTGGTTTTCCCCGAGATTGCCACATGGCTACCGGATCGTTTGATGGGTCCGAGCCTGTGAGCTGGCATTGAGTTTCAAGTCCGGATGTCACACCATACGCAGGACACCCGATAAAAGGAATATAAAGGACATGCAAGACCCCATATCTGACGAGCAGGCGGCATGCGAAGCCACCGCACCCGAGTTGACCATCGAGGGCCCCATCGCGACCATTCGTTTTCGGAAGCCGCGTTTTTCCAACCGCCTCAGCCCGGACGATTTGGCCACGCTTCGCGATCATATTGCTACGGTGAATGCACAATCGGATGTGCTGGTCCTGCGGTTCCGGGGTGAAGGAAAGTATTTCTGCAGTGGCTACGATATTTCGTCGCTTGCAGCCGAGGATGCGCCAAGCTCGATCGTGTTTGGCCATACGATAGACCTGATTGAAAGCGCGCGGCCGGTCACGATTGCGGCCATCCATGGCGGGGCCTATGGTGGGGGAACGGATTTGTCGCTGGCTTGCGATTTCCGGATCGGCTCACCTGAGGCGAATATGTTCATGCCTGCAGCAAAGCTGGGCCTGTCGTTCTATCCGGGCGGCATGTCCCGCTATATCACCAGGCTGGGCCTGAATGAGGCAAAGCGCCTGTTTTTGCTCGCGGAAAAAATCGAATCCGAGGAAATGCTGCGGATTGGGTTCCTGACCGAACTGGTTCCGAGCGACCGCTTGTACGCCCGGGTCGATGAGCTCAGTGCGACGCTTGCGGGCATGGCGCCCATCGCTTTGCTGGGCATCAAGAAACAACTGAACCTGATCGTGCGCGGGCAAATCGATATCGAAGAAATCGAGCGTGAGGTTCTGCGTTCCGAAGCCTCGCGCGATATCGCGGAAGGCGCGCTGGCCTGGAAGGAAAAGCGCGCGCCGGTATTCACGGGTGACTGAGATTTCACACATACCCGGCGGCTTTGCACTTAGGCCGGCCGCCGACTTATTCAAAACGGATTGACACACAGGAGACCATCGTGGCTGATACATTGCAAAAAGAAACGGAAAAGGATCTGGCAAAGCGCCTGTCGGGGCACCATTTCATTGATGGGCGGCTGGTTGCCGCCGTATCGGGTGAGACCTTTCCAGTGGTCAATCCGGCCACCGGTGCCGAAATCGGGCAGGCGGCCAATGGCACCGAAGCCGATGTGAACGTGGCGGTCGAGGCTGCGGCGAAAGCACAAAAGGAATGGGCCAAAATGCCGGCGCGTGCGCGCGGCAAGCTGCTTATCGAGTGTGCGGCGCGCTTGCAGGCGAACGCAGAGGAGATCGCACGCCTGCTGGCATGGGAGACCGGCAAGGCCATCCGCACGGAAAGCCGCCCTGAAGCCATGGTGGTGGCGGATTGCTTTGTGTTCTATGGCGGCCTGGCGGGGGAATTGAAGGGGGAAACTGTCCCGTTCTCACCCACAATGCTGACCCTCACCCAGCGTGAGCCGATTGGTGTCGTGGGTGCCATCCTGCCCTGGAATGCGCCCCTGATGCTGATGGCGTTCAAGATTGCACCAGCGCTTGCGGCCGGCAATGCCGTGGTCGTGAAATCCGCCGAAGAAGCCCCCTTGGCCACTTTGCGGATCATCGAGATCATCAACGAAGTCCTGCCCGCCGGGGTGGCCAACATCCTATCGGGCTTCGGGCCTGAATGCGGCGCCCCGCTGGTGGCGCATCCGAAGGTGGGCAAAGTGACCTTCACCGGATCGGTCGAGACCGGGCGGTATATCGCGCGTGCAGCAGCGGAAAAACTGATTCCGATCACGCTGGAGCTCGGCGGGAAAAGCCCGATGATCGTCATGGACGATGCCGATCTGGACAAAGCCGTCGCAGGCGCCATATCGGGGATGCGTTTCACGCGCCAGGGCCAGAGCTGCACGGCTGCTTCGCGCATGTTCGTTCATGAATCCATCATCGACACCTTTGTCCAGAAAGTGTCCGAGCAGGTCAATGCCATGAAGATGGGCGACCCGCTGGACGAGGAAACGGATATCGGCACCATCATCTCGCCGGCACAGTTCGAACGTGTGCAGTCATACATCAGCCTTGGCGAGCGTGAGGCCGGCGTCGAGACGCTTCGCCTGTCTGCCGTCCCCACTGATTCCGCATTCCAGAAGGGTCTGTTTGTTCAGCCTGTTATTTTCAAGGGTATTGGAAATGATCATCGCGTGGCACGCGAAGAAATCTTCGGGCCGGTGACCTGCATCATTCCGTTCAAAAATTATGAAGAAGTCCTGGAGCAGGCCAACGATTCGGATTTTGGCCTGGCCGCAACAATCTGGACCAAGAGCCTGAAGGTGGCCATGGACGCAACCCAGCGTCTGCAGGCCGGCCTCGTTCAGGTGAATCAAAACATCGTGGCGCAGCCTGGGCTGTCCTACGGTGGTATCAAGCAGTCGGGTCTTGGAAAAGAGGCCTCCCTGGAGGCCATGCTTGATCACTTCACCCACAAGAAAACCATCATCATCAATCTAGACTGATTGTCAAAGAGGAGACATGAAATGAAAAAAACATTGATATCCCTGGGCCTGGCAGCATGCTTTGCTGCGTCGTCGGCCTTCGCCGCCGCTGATGTGATGCGCATTGGCGTCCTGAACGACCAGTCGGGTCTGTATTCCGATTTCGGCGGCGCGACGTCCGTGACTGCGGCGCGGATGGCTGTGGAAGATTTCGGCGGCGAGGTGCTCGGGCGCAAGATCGAAGTCCTGTCCGCCGATCACCAGAACAAGACCGATATCGGGACCGCCACGGCACGCAAGTGGTTCGACCTGGAAAACGTCGAAATGATCGCCGGCCTCACCAACTCGGCGGTTGCACTGGCCGTCCAGGGGCTGGCCCACGAAAAGAACAAGATCACCATCGCGTCCGGCCCCTTCACGACCCAGTTGACCGGCAAGTCCTGCACACCCACGGGTTTTCACTGGACGTTTGACACCTACGCATCCTCTGTGGGCACGGCTACGGGCCTGGTCCAGGAAGGCGCCAAGTCCTGGTTCATTATGGGTGCCGACTATGCCTTTGGCCAGCAGCTGGCAGTCGATTTGACCAGGATCATCGACAAGAACGGCGGCGAGGTTGTCGGCGAGGTTTTCCATCCGGTGGGGACATCGGATTTCGCCTCGTTCCTGCTGCAGGCCCAGAGTTCGAAGGCACAGGCGATCGCATTGGCCAATGGTGGTGCCGATACCATCAACAGCATCAAGCAGGCCGCCGAGTTCGGCGTGACCCAGGGCGGCCAGAAGCTCGTCGCCCTGGCGATGGTCATCAGCGACGTGAATGCGCTGGGGCTCGATGCGGCCCAGGGGCTGGTTGCGACCACCCCTTTCTACTGGGATCGGGACGATGCCAGCCGCGAGTTTTCCGCCAAGTTCGAGAAACTGACTGACCGCAAGCCCGGCATGGTGCAAGCCGGTGTCTATTCCTCGGTCATGCACTACTTGAAAGCCGTCAAGGCTGCGGGAACCGTCGATGCCGACGCGGTTGCCGACAAAATGCGTGAACTGCCCGTCAACGACTTCTTTGCGCACAATGGCGTGGTCCGCCAGGACGGCTGGATGGCGCACGACATGTACCTGATCCAGGGGAAGACCCCCGAGGAATCCAAGGGCCCGTGGGAC
>JAKDMO010000034.1 GCA_030452305.1 Alcaligenaceae bacterium
GGTGCCCGGCCACGACGAGCGCGATTTCGCGTTTGCCCTGAAATACCAACTGCCCATCCATCAGGTCATCGACGTCCAGGGGCGACCCTATTCCACTGAAACCTGGGAGGACTGGTATAGCGACAAGCAATCCGGCCGCACCATCCATTCAGGCAAATACGATGGCCTGAGCACCCCCGAGGCCGTCCAGGCCGTCGCAGCCGACCTGCAGGCGGCCGGCCTGGGCGAAATGCGCACGACCTGGCGCCTGCGCGACTGGGGCATCTCGCGCCAGCGCTACTGGGGCACGCCGATCCCGATCATCCATTGCGCCGATTGCGGCGCCGTGCCCGTACCTGAAAAAGACCTGCCCGTGGTGCTGCCTGAGGACCTGGTGCCCGACGGCACCGGCAACCCCCTGGCCAAGCACGAGGGGTTTCTTTCCTGCCAGTGCCCGAAATGCGGCAAGCCGGCACGGCGCGAAACCGACACCATGGACACTTTTGTCGACTCGTCGTGGTATTTCATGCGCTATACATCGCCGGGCAACGATCAGGCCATGGTGGACGAGCGCAATGACTACTGGATGCCGATGGACCAGTACATCGGCGGCATTGAGCATGCCGTACTGCACCTGCTGTACGCACGGTTCTGGGCCCGGGTCATGCGCGATCTGGGCCTGGTGAAGTTCTCGGAGCCGTTCACCCGCCTGCTTTGCCAGGGCATGGTGCTAAACCACATCTATTCCCGCAAGAACGCACAGGGCGGCATCGAGTATTTCTGGCCCGAGCAGGTCGAGAACATCGTCAACGAGAAAGGCGCCATCACCGGTGCGCGCCTGAAGGCCGACGGATCGCCCATCGATTACGGCGGCATCGGCACCATGTCGAAGTCAAAAAACAACGGCGTGGACCCCCAATCCCTGATCGACACCATGGGGGCCGATACGGCGCGCCTGTTCGTCATGTTCGCCAGCCCGCCCGAACAGACCCTGGAGTGGTCCGATTCGGGTGTAGAAGGCGCCAACCGATTCCTGCGCCGCGTATGGACGTTCTGCCACGACCGGCGCGAGGCAATCGCGGCGGCGGGGTCCATGCCGACCGACTGGACACCGGCCGACGAGGCCGACCGCGCCCTGCGTCGCCAGATCCATACCTTGCTCAAGCAGGCCGATTACGACTACCACCGCATCCAGTACAACACCGTGGTGTCCACCTGCATGAAAATGCTCAACGCCCTGGAAGCCGCGCCTGCGCCCGACACCGCCATCGGGCGCCAGGCCCTGGCCGAAACCACTTCGATCCTGTTGCGGGTCATCTATCCCGTCGTGCCTCACATCACCTGGATCCTGTGGCGCGACCTGGGCTTTGCCGCGACATTCGGCGATCTGCTCGATGCACCGTGGCCGCAGGTGGACGAATCCGCCCTGGTGGCCAAGGAAATTGAACTGGTCCTGCAGGTCAACGGCAAGGTCCGCGCCCAGATCACGGTGGCTCACGGCGCCGAAAAGACCGCAATCGAAGCCCTCGCGCGTGAGCATCCTGCGGTCCAGCGTTTTCTGGAAGGACGCCCGCCCAAGCGCGTCATCATCGTACCGGGCAAACTGGTCAACGTCGTCGGATAAACTACCGCCATGGTCCATACTTTCCGCAGTGTCCGCACAGCTCAACACACCGCACGCATGGCCGTGTGCGCGGGCCTGTTCATGCTGCTAGCGGCCTGCGGCTTTCATCTGAAGGAGGCCACACCCATTCCCTTTCAGACGATCTACACCAACATCAATCTGAACACCGATTTCGGCGCCCGTTTGCGCCGCAGCATCCAGACCAATTCGCCCGACAGCCGATTCGTCGACTCGCTCAGCCAGGCGGACGTCTATCTGAATCAGATGAGCAATCAGCAAAAGCTGCGACAGATCTCGATCGACGCAGAAGGCCGCGTCGAGGAATATGGACTGGACCTGATATTCACCTTCCAGGTCGTGGATCGCAACGGACGTCAGGTCCTGCCCCCCACGACCCTGACCAGCACGCGCGAGATCCCCTACAACGAACGTGTCGTACAGGCCAAGGAAGGTGAAATCACCCGCACGTTCCAGGATATGCAGCTCTCGCTGATCGACCAGATCATGCGCCGCCTCAGTTCTCCCGAAGTCCGCCATACCTGGGAAAACCTGTCCCAACAGCCCATCGTCAAAATACCCGACGACACACCGGCAGGCACCGGGCAGCCGGACTGGACGGATTCCTTGCCCGGTAACGGGCAATTATGATCCGATGAAACGCCTGGACCCCGACCGCCTCATCGAGCAGTCGGCCACTGCCGCCACACTGGCGTCCTGCTATGTAATCAGCGGGGACGAGATCCTGCCGGCCACCGAGGCCGGCGATGCGCTGCGTGCAGCTGCGATCCGCACGGGCTGCACCGAGCGCCTGCGTTTCGTCCTCGATGCCCGCAGCGACTGGAGCAGCCTGCTGGCCGCCGGCCAGAACACCTCACTGTTCGGCGAACGCCGCCTGATGGAAATCAGCGTACCCACCGGCAAACCGGGCAAGACCGGTTCCGAAACACTGCAAAAACTCGCCGGCATGGTCGCCGGGGGCCAATTGCCCGATCTGTGCGTGGTGATCCACCTGCCGTATCTCGACCGGAACACCCGGTCTGCCAAATGGGTCAAGGCGCTCGAGGCCGCTGCGGTCTGGGTCGATATCAGCGCAGTCCCGCGTAGGGCGCTGCCGAGCTGGATCGGCACACGCCTCGCGCGCCAGGGCCAGAACATGTCACAAGACACGCTGGAATGGATGGCCGACACGGTGGAAGGCAATCTGCTGGCGGCATTCCAGGAGGTCCAGAAACTTGCGCTCCTCTATCCCGAGGGCGAAATTTCCCTGGAGCAGGCGCAAAATGCTGTGCTGAACGTCGCCCGCTACAACCTGTTCGATTTGCGCGATGCCATGCTGGGCGGCCATGCCTCGAAGGCGCTGGCCATGCTGGAAGGCCTGCATGCGGAAGGCGAAGCGCTGCTGCTGGTATTATGGGCAGTGGGCGAGGAAATACGCCTGCTGGCGCGGCTGGCCGCACTGCAGCGCACGGGACGGCAAATCGACGATGCCATGCGCGCGCAGCGCATGTTCGGAGCCCGCGAGCGCTTGGCGCGTCAGGCGCTTGGGCGCATTCCCGGGAATGTATGGCCGGTCGCATTGCGCCATGTGCAGGAAATCGACGCGCTGATCAAAGGCATCCCGACGCCCGGCAGGCTGGATGACCCATGGAATGAGCTGGCGCGCCTCATTATGCGAATCGCCACTGCGGGCAGACGGGCCTGATCCCCCATTACGACAGACACACGCATCATGACTGAATCCTCTATTTCTTCCGACATGGCTGAATTGGGCCGCCAGGCCAGGCAGGCGGCACGCATCATGCGCAGTGCCACCAGCGCGGCCAAGTCCCAAGCCTTGCTGACCATGGCTGATGGCCTGGCTGCACAGCGCGACATGCTGCAGGCGGAGAATGCACGCGACCTTGAGGCCGCCACAAAAAATGGGCTGGAACCCGCCCTGCTCGAGCGCCTGAAACTCTCGGACAAGGCGCTGGACACCATGGCTGCCGGCCTCAGACAGATCGCCGCGATGCCCGACCCCGTAGGCAGCCTCAGCGAAACGAGCATACGCCCCAACGGCATGCGCGTCGCCCGCATGCGCATGCCCTTGGGCGTGATCGGCATTATCTATGAATCCCGCCCCAATGTGACCATTGATGCCGCCGCCCTGTGCCTGAAATCGGGCAATGCGACGATTCTGCGTGGCGGCAGCGAAGCCTTCCACTCGAATCACGCACTGGGCAATTTGATCCGCTCGGGCCTTGAATCGGCTGGGCTGCCCGCCCATGCGGTGCAGGTGGTGGGCACGACCGATCGGGCGGCCGTAGGGGAAATGATCACCATGACCGAGGATATCGACGTCATCGTGCCGCGTGGTGGGAAAGGCCTGATTGCCCGCCTCGCCAGGGACGCGAAAGTCCCGCTACTCAAGCACCTGGATGGCAATTGCCATATTTTCGTCGATGCCGCCGCCGATCTGGACAAGGCGCATGACATCGCCATCAATGCCAAGACCTACCGCTGCGGTATATGCGGCAGTATGGAAACCCTGCTGGTACATCAGGCCGTCGCCCAGGCGCTGCTGCCCCGGCTGGGCCAAAGTTTCGCGGAACTGGGCGTCGAGCTGCGCGCCTGCCCGCGCAGCCTGGCCTTGCTGCCCAATGCGCACCCGGCCACCGACGAGGACTGGGCGACTGAATTCCTCGCGCCGATTCTGGCGGTGCGCATCGTGGATTCGCTGGACGAGGCCATGGACCACATCGCCCGATACAGCTCCGAACATACGGAATCCATCATCACCGAGGATCTCGGTGCGGCGACCCGTTTTCAGCGCGAAGTCGATTCCAGTTCGGTCTACGTCAACCTGCCCACCTGCTTTGCCGATGGATTCGAGTACGGCCTGGGCGCCGAGATCGGCATTTCCACCAACCGGCTGCACGCGCGCGGACCGGTCGGCCTGGAGGGCCTGACCATCCAGAAATGGATTCTGAGCGGCGAGGGCCAACTGCGCAAATGACCATGCTCTGGATCAAGGCCTTCCATATCCTGTTTGTCATCGCGTGGTTTGCGGGCTTGTTCTATCTGCCACGCATTTTTGTAAACCTGGCCCAAGCCACCCAGGCGGACAGCCAGGCCGTGCTGCTGGGCATGGCACAGCGCCTGTACCGTTTCATGACGCCCCTGGGCATCCTGGCCGTGGCCCTGGGCCTGTGGCTGTACCTAGGCTACGGATTGGGACGCGGGCAGGCATGGATGCACGTCAAGCTCTGCGGCGTGGTCGGCCTGATTGTGTTCGATCTGCTGTGCCGCCGCCATCTCCGTCAATTCGAGGCCGGGCTCAACACCCGCAGTCACCGCTACTACCGCTGGTTCAACGAAGTGCCCGTGCTGCTGCTGGCCTTGATCCTGATCATGGTCGTGGTCAAACCTTTCTAGACACCCCTATGTCCGATACGCCTTCGCGCAAAACCCTGGGTCTGACACGCAAACCCGCCGCAGCACATGCGGACGATCCGGCTGCAAAGCCGCGCAAACGTTCGGGCGCCCGGGCACGCCAGGTCGCACAGATCGAACGCACGCGCCAAACCGAAGCGCCCTCTCCGGTCTCTGCCCGAGCCGAAGTGCCGGGGGACGCACGGCGTCGGCCCCGCACAAACGAGCCGACGCAGTTCGACGAACCTCGCATCGCTCGCCGGCCACGCCACCGCACGCCACGCGCAGCTCGCCCTTCCGAGGTCTTTGCCATCTTTGCACCATGCCCTCACGGCCTGGAACACGTTCTGGCCACCGAACTTGAGGCGCTGGGCTTTGATGCCGTGCAGTCGGGCCGCGCGGGATGCCATTTCCGGGCGGACTGGACGGGTGTGCTGCGGGCCAACCTGTATTCGCGCCTGGCCACCCGCATCCTGGTACAGGTCGCCCAGGCGCCGGTGCACACCGAAGACGACATCCTGGAACTGGCCCACGACACAGAATGGGAACGCTGGTTCGGCGCCGAGCAGACCCTACGGGTGGATACCTCGGCGGTGGGCAGCCCCATGCGCAGCCTGCAATACTGCAATCTGCGCGCCAAGGACGGCATCTGCGATCGGCTGCGCGAGCGCGAAGGCGAACGTCCTGATATCGACACCGTTCGGCCCGACGCACGTGTCCACCTGTTCCTGGACGCGCAGCAGGCGACCTTTTATCTGGACGTATCGGGCGAGTCCCTGTTCAAGCGCGGCTGGCGCCTGGACAAGGGCGAAGCGCCCCTGCGCGAGAATCTGGCCGCAGGCCTGCTGGCGCTATCCGAATGGGACCCGAACGCAGCGCTGCTGGACCCGTTTTGCGGCAGCGGCACCATCCTGATCGAGGCCGCATGGATCGCTCTGGGCGTCCCGGCAGGAATCTGGCGCCCCTTCAGCTTCGAGCGACTGCGCAATCACGATGAGCGCCTGTGGCGCGACCTGAAGGATGACGCCCGTTCGCACATCGCCCCGCAACTCGAACAGCCCCTAGTGGGCTATGACTTGGACCCCGAAGCCATCCGCGCAGCACAGGCCAACGCCGATCGTGCGCACCTGACCGCCGATGCGGTGCGCTTTGAAATCGGCGACGCGCGCCAGTGTCCCGCCGCCGCTCCATCCGGCTGGATCGTGACCAACCCGCCCTACGGGGATCGGATGACGACCGAAGACCCAGATCTCTGGCGGGATTGGGCTACGCAGCTGAAGCAGTCCTTCGGCGGCTGGCAGCTTAATGTGATCAGCAGCGACCTAGAGCTGCCCAAACGCCTGCGCCTGAAGCCCAAACGCCGTATTCCGTTGCATAACGGCGCCTTGGACTGCCGCCTGTTCCGCTTTGACCTGGTTTCGGACAGCTATCGCTAGTGTCCTGTGGTGTCTGGGCGACAGCTCTGATCGTGCACTGCAGCATAAATTTGCAATGAACTAGGGTTTTCCCTATAATAGGGTTAACCCTAGAGCGAAACGCTCTTCATCAAAGCAAAGAGGCTAGCTATGAAATCGAATCTGAACGCAAACATCCGTATGACCGACGACCTCGAGCGCAGACTGCTCGCCGAGGCGATCGAGAACGAATACGAATATCCGCTGGACGCAGCGATCAAGCGCCTGTTCACCAAGGTGTCGGCTTTCTTCAAGAGCCCCAAGGTAGCGACCGCCCATCACACTGCGCGCACCGCTCACTAAACTCTAACGGGCTGCGACAAAAGAACCGCCAGAAGGCGGTTCTTTTGTTTATGCACGATAATAGAGGGCTTACCTCTTTTTTCATGACGCGCCCTTTTTGAATCCCGCAATGCCTGCACTATCCACACCTGACCGCTCCGCCTCAGATTTTCCGACCGCACCGAGCCGATGGAGGCGCTTTGCCTGCATGATGTACGAGGGCGTGCTGCTGTTCGGCGTGGTGTTTCTGGCAGGCTATCTGTTCGATACTCTGACACAGAGCCGCAATGCCCTGATGCTGCGACACACACGCCAGGCATTTCTGTTCTTGGCGATCGGCTTGTATTTCGTGTTGTCATGGCACAGGCGCGGCCAGACCTTACCCATGAAAACCTGGAATGTCCGGCTCGTAGACCGTGGCGAACGGGTGGCGCCGCTATCCAGGCTGATCCTGCGCTACCTGTTGATCTGGCCGCTGCCTCTGGTGGCCGCCATGGTGATCTACGGCGTGTCCCAGGCCACAGGCTACGCCTCGATTGACCTATTCATCGTTTTCGCACCATTTTCCATCTTTATCTGGACCTGGCTGGACCCGCAGGGGCAATTCCTGCACGACAGGTTGCTGGGCACACGCCTGGTGGACCTCAAGGCCCGTCCATCCTCCCCTGATCACGCATGACAACCGATACTCTCAAGAAATACCTCTCGCACGATCGCAATGCCCGCATCCAGGTGACCAGCCTGGGCGACTCCTGGCAGCATGGCCTGGGCCATCAGCACTATCCCGCACCCGTTCAGACCCTGCTGGGCGAACTGACGGCTGCAGCCGTACTGCTGGCGGGCAATATCAAGTTCGACGGCTCCGTCGTCCTGCAACTGCAGGGCAATGGGCCGATCAGCCTGATCGTGGTCGAATGCACGGCAAGCCTTGCCATCCGCGCCACCGCGCACCTGCGCGAAGACGCCGCGATCGGTCCTGAGGGGAGCGGGCTGCAGGATCTGCTCAACCCCGATGGCAACGGTCGTTTCATGGTGATGCTCGACCCTGCTAAAAAGCAGGCAGGCATGCCCGCCTATCAGGGTATCGTCCCGCTGGAGGGTACGTCGGTCGCGCAGGTTCTGGAATCCTATATGCGCCACTCCGAACAGCTCGACACCCGCATGTGGCTGGCGGCCGACGCCCGGCACTGTGCCGGGCTGCTGCTGCAGCGCCTGCCCGACGAGGGCGGGCACGAGATCGCCTCGATCGAGCCGTGCTGGCCACGCTTTGTACAGTTGGCCGATACCTTGGAATCCAATGAACTGCTCGAACTGGACAGCGACACCCTGATCCACCGGCTGTTCTGGCAGGAGGACCTGCTGGCCTTCGATCCTCAGGCCGTGCGCTGGCACTGCCCCTGCACGCGCGAGCGTGTGGCCCAGATGCTGCACAGCCTCGGGCGCGAGGAAATCGAATCCGTACTGGCCGAACAGAGCAAGATCGAGGTGACCTGCAATTTCTGTGGTAAGCCCTATCTGTTCGACGCCGTAGACTGTGCCCAGTTGTATATCGACACCCCGGATACCCCTCCTGGCAATACGACCCTGCACTGATCCAGCCGCACGGCAGGCACTTTCCACGCACGCACTTTCCACAATCGACACGGGATGCGCCCTGCGGGCACACTGCCCGGTATGC
Organism: Alcaligenaceae bacterium; assembly: GCA_030452305.1. Classification (GTDB taxonomy): domain Bacteria; phylum Pseudomonadota; class Gammaproteobacteria; order Burkholderiales; family Burkholderiaceae_B; genus Castellaniella. The sequence goes on from JAKDMO010000034.1 coordinate 8,429, forward strand.
CTCAATCCGATTACCCTTCCCCACACGCCTCACAGCGTGGTGCCGCCGCACTCAGCTTTCTGCTGACGGCACTGCCCGTACTGATGCTGGGCCTCGGGGGCATCGAACTGCACAACTGGCTATGGGTTCGCCAGGTGCTTGGCCACGCCCTGCTCGAAGCCGGGCGTGCCGCATCCGTGGATCATGCCCGGCCCGATACGATCGTCGCCGAGTTCGAGCACGCGCTGCGCCCGCTCTACCTGAAGCCAGGCAGCCTGCGCCACGCCCTCGCACGGCGCAGCCACGACATCGGGCAGGCCCCCTGGCAGATCCGCATCCGGGCCCCGGTCCGGACGGCATTCCTGGATCATGCCGCATCCGGCCTAAAGGCCGCCGGCATTCCAGCCGGCTTGCAAACCATCAATCACGACTACCAGGCCCTTCAGCACCAGCAGCGCCTGGCACAAGGCTGGCCCGAAGGCAAAGGCCCGGCATCCGGGCAAACCATCTTTGAAGCCAACACCTTGGATATCGAGTTGATCTGGGCACACGAACCCTTGATACCGGGCGTGCGAACGCTGATGCGTGCCTTTGGAGCAGGGGTCTCTGATTATCGTGGTCGCGTCTACGCGCAGGGCTACCTGCCGATGCTGCGCCGACTGACCCTGACCATGCAATCGCATCCGGTCGCCTGGCCCGACCGCGCAGATGGAAAAGTCGTGCACGGCGCCAGGTCCCACCTACCCACCCCAGAGGTGGTCAAGTGCAGCGGCTTCTGGGCCGAATGTGGCACGCCCAGCAACACAGGGCATATCGATCCGCCGATGATTCCACCCGTAGACGGTCTGACACCCCCTGAGGCCGGCTCGCCCGGCACGCCCCCCGCCATGGACGGCATCGACCCAGGGTCCGGTACGATCGGTGACCAGGCAGGTGGCACGCCAGGCGCAGGCGATCCCCCGGCCTGTGGGCTTCATTTGTGTTGCTGATCCTTTGAATCCGCCCCCTCGCGCGGCAGGATCTGGACGAAATATTCGCCTTTGCGCACCATCCCGAGCTCGCTGCGCGCGCGCTCTTCGATTGCCTGTGTGCCGGATTTCAGATCCCGCACTTCGGCCAGCAAGGCATTATTGCGCGCGGCCAGCACCTGATTGGCTTCCTGCTGCGAGGCAATCTGCGCCTGCAGATCCTGCACCTGAAACCATCCCCCCTTGCCCCACCACAGAGGGTATTGAGTGACCAATGTCAGCAGGGCCAGGACAAGGACCAGCAAGCGCATGGCTGCGGCTCGGTGTGGGGATCAACGCAAGTTATAGAATGCGTCGCGACCGGGGTAGGAGGCAACCTCGGCGAGTTCTTCCTCGATGCGCAGCAACTGATTGTATTTCGCCATACGATCCGAGCGTGACAGGGAGCCGGTCTTGATTTGCAGCGCATTGGTCGCCACGGCAATATCGGCAATCGTCGAATCCTCGGTTTCGCCCGAGCGGTGCGAAATGACTGCCGTATATCCGGCACGCTTGGCCATTTCGATGGCGGCAAAGGTTTCCGTCAGTGTGCCGATCTGATTGATCTTGATCAGGATCGAATTGGCAACCCCTTGGTCGATGCCCTGCTTGAGGATTTTCGTGTTCGTGACGAACAGATCGTCCCCCACCAATTGCACCTTTCCGCCCAGTTGTTCGGTCAGGATGCGCCAGCCTTCCCAATCGTCTTCGGCCATGCCGTCCTCGATCGAAATGATGGGGTATTTGTCGCACCAGGACGCCAGCAGATTGGCGAATTCCTGTGAGCCCAGGGCGATTCCGCCCTCGCCGGCCAGATGGTATTTGCCATCGCGATAGAATTCGGAACTGGCGCAATCCAGGCCCAGCACGACCTGTGAGCCGGCCTCGTAGCCTGCGGCAGAGATCGCCTGCAGGATGAGTTCGATCGCCGCCTCGTGATTGGCAACGTTCGGGGCGAATCCACCCTCGTCGCCGACTGCGGTGGACATGCCCTGCCCCGCAATGATTTTCTTTAGCGCGTGAAAGATCTCAGCGCCCATGCGCAGGGCTTCACGGAAGCTGGACGCACCGATGGGCAGAATCATGAATTCCTGCATGTCGAGCGTGTTGTTTGCATGCGCGCCACCATTGATGACGTTCATCATGGGAACAGGCATCTGCAGCGGGCCGCTGCCCCCGAAATACCGGTAAAGCGAGAGGCCCGAATCGTCGGCTGCGGCCCGGGCGACGGCCATGCTGGCGGCCAGGATCGCGTTGGCGCCCAGCCGGCTCTTGGCCTCGGTGCCGTCCAGATCGATCAGCGTACGGTCAATGAAGGTCTGCTCCTGGGCATCCAGGCCCATCAGCGCTTCGGAAATTTCGGTATTGATGTGTTCGACTGCACGCAGCACGCCCTTGCCCAGATAGCGGTCAGGATCGTCATCGCGCAGTTCGATGGCCTCGCGCGAGCCCGTGGATGCGCCCGAAGGCACAGCCGCCCGTCCCATTGCACCTGATTCGAGCAGCACGTCACATTCCACGGTGGGGTTGCCCCGCGAGTCGAGAATTTCACGTCCGATGATATCTACGATTGCACTCATGATGTCGACTGTCCTGCCTGAATAGAGGGTTCGCGAAAAATATGCGCTGGAAAACGTGTATTGTACCTGCGCATCACACCGCCCAGTCTACCCCGCGTCGTCGTACAGCGGCGCAAGCCGGCGCTTATACCGCTTATTCGCCGCTGCCGATCAAAGCGAGTGCTGCAGAACACCACTTTGCTTGACGCAACGATCAATCTGTGACAGCGAGACCAGCAGGTCGCGCATCTGATCCAGCGGTACGGCATTGGGTCCATCCGACAAGGCCTTGTCCGGATCCGGGTGGGTTTCCATGAATACGCCGGCCACGCCCACGGCGATAGCGGCACGGGCCAGCACCGGTACGAACTCGCGCTGCCCGCCTGAACTGGTGCCCTGCCCGCCTGGCAGCTGCACCGAATGCGTGGCGTCGAACACCACCGGGCAAGCGGTTTCACGCATGATCGCCAGCGAGCGCATGTCAGACACCAGATTGTTGTAGCCAAACGAGGCGCCGCGCTCGCAGACCATGATGGTCTGACCGTCGCCGCCCGCCTCGATCGCGGCAGCCCGCGCCTTGGCCACCACCTGCAGCATATCGTGCGGGGCGAGGAACTGGCCTTTCTTGATATTCACCGGCTTGAGCGTCGCGGCACACGCGTGGATGAAATCGGTCTGGCGACACAAAAAGGCGGGCGTCTGCAAGACATCGACGACTGCGGCGACTTCATCGACATGGGCAATATCGTGCACATCTGTCAGCACAGGCACCCCGAGTTGCTCGCGCACATCGGCCAGGATTTTCAGGCCCTCGGCCACACCCGGCCCGCGATAAGAGCGATCCGAGCTTCGATTCGCCTTATCGAAGGAGCTTTTGTAGATGAACGGAATCGCCAGCTCGCGAGTGATTTCCTGGAGTCGGCCGGCGGTCTCGAACGCGAGCTCGCGCGATTCGATCACGCAAGGACCCGCAATCAGAAAGAAAGGCTGATCCAGGCCTGCCTGGAAATTACAAAGTTTCATGCCGGCTCTCCGGAAATCAGGCATCGGCGCGGATACGCTTCTGGTGGGCCAGCGCAGCCTGAATATAACTGGTAAACAAAGGATGCCCATCGCGAGGCGTAGACGTGAACTCAGGATGAAACTGCACACCAATGAACCATGGATGGCTGGGAATCTCCATGATTTCCGGCAGATTCTCGGTGGGCGTGCGCGCACTGATCACCATGCCGGCGTCTTCGAGCCTGGATACGTAGACGTTGTTGACCTCATAACGGTGGCGATGCCGCTCGTTGACTTCGGGGCCATAGATCTCGAAGGCCAGTGACCCGGGTTTGACCGGGCAGCGCTGGGCCCCTTTTCGCATCGTGCCGCCCAGATCCGAGGCCTGGTTGCGCTGCTCGAGCCGCCCTTCGCGATCCTGCCACTCGGTGATGAGCGCCACGACCGGATGTGGTGCGGCTGGATCGAATTCGGTGCTGTTGGCCCCGCCCAGACCGGCCACATGCCGTGCAAACTCGACAACGGCCAATTGCATGCCCAGGCAGATTCCCAGGTAAGGCACCCCGTTTTCCCGAGCATAGGCAATGGCCCGGATCTTGCCCTCGATGCCGCGCTTGCCAAAGCCGCCCGGCACCAGGATCGCATCCAGATGCTGCAGGCAAGCCGTTCCGGCGGTCTCGATTTCCTCTGAATCGATGTATTCGATCTCGACACGCGAATGCGTATGAATCCCCGCATGCACCAGCGCCTCGCTGAGCGATTTGTAGGATTCCGTCAGATCCACGTATTTGCCGACCATACCGATCGTGACCGTATCGCGCGGATGCTCGATCGCCTCGATCAGGCGATCCCACAGCGTGAGGTCTGCGGGCGGAGGGCTCAGGGCCAGCGCATCACACACCAGATTGTCGAGCCCCTGCTTTTGCAGCATCGAAGGAATTTTGTAGATGGAATCGGCATCCCAGACCGAAATCACGGCGTCCAAGGGCACGTTCGAAAACAGCGAGATCTTGGCCCGTTCGTCCTCGGGCACCAGGCGGTCGGCACGACACAGCAGCGCATTGGGATAGATCCCGATTTCCCGGAGCTTCTGCACCGAGTGCTGCGTGGGCTTGGTCTTGAGTTCGCCTGCAGACGCAATGAACGGCACCAGCGTCAAGTGTACGAATGCGCACTGGTTGCGGCCCAGGCGCAGGCTCATCTGGCGTACAGCCTCGAGGAAAGGCAGGGATTCGATATCACCCACCGTGCCGCCGATCTCGACAATTGCAACGTCGGCGCCACCATTCCAGGCCGCTTTCGCGCCACGCGCAATGAAATCCTGGATCTCGTTGGTGATGTGCGGGATGACCTGGACGGTCTTGCCCAGATAGTCCCCACGGCGTTCTTTGCGCAACACGGATTCATAGATCTGCCCCGTGGTGAAGTTGTTCACCTTGTGCATGCGCGTCGAGATAAAGCGCTCGTAGTGCCCGAGATCCAGATCGGTCTCGGCGCCATCCTCGGTCACAAATACCTCGCCATGCTGAAACGGGCTCATGGTGCCGGGATCGACATTGATGTAGGGATCCAGCTTGAGCATGGTCACGCGCAGGCCGCGCGATTCGAGGATGGCTGCGAGCGATGCTGCGGCAATGCCTTTACCCAGGGAGGATACGACGCCTCCCGTGACAAATACGTATTTGGTCATCTTGATACATGCCCGGTGGAGCCGGGCAGGAGCGGGAAATTTGGATTATAGCCCGTCCGGATCAGGCAGCCAGGCGACCCGATCCGGGGATTCAGGCCTCGATTGGCTCGGTGCGCTGCAGCAGCCACGCCCGGGCCTCGCCCTGGATATACGGCAGCAGTCGCGCACGCACGGTACGGTGATAGTCATTGAGCCACTGACGCTCGGCCCGATCAAGCTCCGAGACAAGAATGCAGCGGGTGTCGATCGGGCACAGGGTCAGGGTCTCGAAACAGAGGAACTCACCGAATTCGGTGCTCTGGTCCGATACCGCCAGGACCAGGTTCTCGATACGTATGCCCCACTGCCCGTCCCGATACAGGCCCGGTTCGTTCGAGGTCACCATACCGGCACGCATGGCCATGTCCGGCTGGGTACGCGACCGTACGGCGATGGACTGCGGCCCTTCGTGCACGTTCAGAAAATAGCCCACGCCATGACCGGTACCGTGGTTGTAGTCCAGCCCTTCGCGCCACAGCGGCATGCGCGCCAACGTATCGAGCATCGGTGAAGGCGCGCCCACCGGAAACACGGCACGCGCCAGCGCGATGTGCCCCTTTAGGACACGGGTGAAATCCGCCTTTTGTGCCTCGCTGATCTGCCCCACGGGAACCACGCGTGTGATGTCGGTGGTGCCGCCGAGGTACTGCCCCCCCGAGTCGATCAACAACAAGCCATCGCCCTCGATCTGCGCAAACGAGTCGAGTGTCGCGCAGTAATGCGGCATGGCGCCATTGGCGTTGAACGCCGCAATCGTATTGAAACTGGGTGATACGAAGTTCGGCCGCCGTGCGCGTGCCGCCGTGATCTGGGTATCCACATCGAGTTCGGTCACCCGTTCGCCCGCAGTCTGTGCCGCCTCGAACCAGGCGAAAAATTCACACAATGCCGCGCCGTCATGCTCCATCGTGCGACGGATATGGTCGGCCTCGGCTGGGGTCTTTTGGGCCTTGAGCAATTGTGATGGGTTGGCCGCCTCGGCCACATTCACGTGCTGCGCGTTCCGGACCGTACCAGCCGTCACCCGCTGCGGATCGAACATCAGCACAGCATCGTCGGGCAAGGCCCCCAGTGCGGGGCCGATCTGCCCGTAATCGCACAGTTCAATGCCATCGAGCGCAAGCACGGCCTGCAGATCCGGCCCCACCTTGTCCGCCCCTACAAACAGCCTGACGTTCTGTTCCCCCACCAGCGCATGGGCAAGAAACACCGGGTTGTATGACACATCATTGCCACGCAGATTCAGCAGCCACGCGATATCGTCCAACGTCGAGAACAGCAGCCACTGTGCGCCGTGTTCATGCATGGCCTCACGCACCGCCCCGAGGTTTTCCTCGCGGGTGCGACAGGCGAATGGGGGCATATGCTCGAAAACAGCAGCATCGGGCAAGGCAGGTCGATCCTTCCAGATGTCGCCCACAGGGTCGCTATCCAGGACCAGATCGATTCCCGCCGCATCCAATCGAGATTGCCACTGGCGCCGGGTGTGTTCGGCCAGCACGCGGCCATCGACCGCCACCCGGGTACCGGCCGGCGCATGTTCCAGCAGCCAGTCCACCATATCGGGAACGTCGCGGGCGCCGGCCCGCATCAGCGTGATGCCTGTGCCATCGAGCCCCTGGGCAGCCTGGACCCAGTATCGGCCGTCCGTCCACAGACCGGCAAAATCCCGGGTCACCAGCACACTGCCCGCCGAGCCATTGAAGCCGCTGAGCCAGGCGCGGGTCTGCCAGTGCTCAGGCAGGTATTCCGACAGATGGGGGTCAGAAGACAGGACGATGCAGGCGTCGAGTTGTGCTTTGCCCAGCCCGGCCCGCAGGGCCGCCAGGCGACCCGCCGGGCCGTCCGCCCTGGCTGCCGTGCCCATCAGGCCACCGCCGAAACGTCCAGGCGGGCCGTGGTCTTGGCCTTGACCTCGTCGACCGTCACATCCGGGGCAAGCTCGACGAGCCGCAGACCATCGTCGCCGACTTCCATAACGCCCAGGTCGGTGATGATCAGGTTCACCACACCCACCCCGGTCAGGGGCAGCGTGCATTCCGGCAGCAGTTTCAGGCTTTCCTTGCCATCCTTGCTGCGGGCGACGTGTTCCATCAGCACGACGACCTTGCCCACACCGGCCACCAGATCCATCGCGCCGCCCATGCCCTTGATCATCTTGCCCGGGATCATCCAGTTTGCCAGGTCGCCTTTCTCGGAGACCTGCATGGCGCCCAGAATGGCCAGATTGATCTTTCCGCCGCGTATCATCGCAAACGAATCGGCCGAGGCAAAGATGGACGAACCCGGCAAGGTCGTGACTGTCTGTTTGCCTGCATTGATCAAGTCCGCATCGATTTCGTCCTCGGTGGGAAAGGGCCCGATGCCCAACAGGCCGTTCTCGGACTGCAGCCAGACTTCCATGCCTTCCGGAACGAAATTGGCGACAGCCGTGGGCAGGCCAATGCCCAGATTCACATAAAAACCATCCTGAAGCTCACGCGCTGCGCGCGCAGCCATTTGATCGCGGTTCCAAGCCATGATGTCTCCTTTAAGCAGCGTTGCGCAGGGTGCGTTTCTCGATACGTTTTTCCGGATGTGCATTCAGCACAATACGGTGCACGTAAATACCCGGAAGGTGGACGGTATCCGGATCAAAGGTGCCGGTCGGCACGATTTCCTCGACTTCGACCACGGTGATCCGCCCCGCCATCGCTACGTTCGGATTGAAGTTGCGCGCGGTTCGACGGAATATCAGGTTACCGCTGCGATCGGCCTTCCAGGCCTTGACCAGCGAGACATCCGGCACCAGCGAGCGCTCCAGAATATACTCACGGCCGTCGATCTCGCGCGATTCCTTTCCATCGGCCACGATGGTGCCTACACCGGTCGCGGTGAAAAAGGCCGGAATGCCTGCGCCACCGGCGCGCAGCTTTTCAGCCAGCGTGCCCTGGGGCGTGAACTCCAGATCAAGTTCCTTGGCCAGGAACTGGCGCTCGAATTCCTTGTTTTCACCCACGTACGAGGCGATCATTTTCTTGATCTGTCGTGTCGCGAGCAACTGGCCCAAGCCGAAATCGTCGACCCCGGCGTTATTGCTGATGCAGGTCAGATTCTGTACATGTGAATCCCGCAGCGCAGCAATCAGCGCCTCGGGAATCCCGCATAATCCGAATCCGCCCACGGCGATCATCTGGCCGTCAGCCACGATCCCATCGAGCGCCTCTGTCGCACTTGCATAGACTTTTTCCATTCCTTAATTCCTCGAAAAACATCCACATTGCTCAAAAAAACGGCCCTGCGCGCATAAGCGGCCGCGCGGCGGGGGATCGCCCCGATCGCACCACCATAATCTTTGGCGTCAACACTGGCAGGATACAACACCAGCCTGAGAAAATCATATGGCCCACCGATAAACCGGCACACAGGGGACCGGCTTATCGGGGCCGCGCCGCAGCAAAGTGCAATACAATGGCCCGACTCGGCCGGCAGCCAGGCCGGCACGGCACACCGCAACCAGAACACCGGAGAAATCGCCCAGATGACTGAACGCGAATCCATGGAATATGACGTTGTTATCGTTGGTGGAGGGCCCGCAGGGCTGTCCACGGCGATCCGTCTCAAGCAACTCGCCACCGAACGCAATCACGAAGTTTCCGTCTGTGTATTGGAAAAGGGCCCAGAGATCGGCGCGCACATTCTGTCGGGCGCCGTCATGGATCCGCAGGCACTGGGTGAACTCATTCCAGACTGGAAAGAGCGCGGCGCGCCGCTGGAAGTCCCGGTCACCGAGGACCAGTTCCTGTTCCTGGGCGAAACCAAGGCCCGTGCCACGCCGGCCTGGATGCTGCCCGCCTGTTTCCGGAATCACGGCAACTACATCGTGCGCCTGGGCCATGTGACCCGCTGGCTGGGCGAGCAGGCCGAGGCTCTGGGCGTGGACATCTTCCCGGGCTTTGCAGCCGCCGAATTGCTGTTTGACGAGGCAGGCGCAGTGCGCGGTGTGGTGACGGGCGACATGGGCGTCGCACGCGACGGCAGCCACACCGATCAATACCAGCCCGGCATGGAGTTGCTGGGCGGCTACACCGTGTTCGCCGAAGGATCGCGCGGCCATTTGGGTCGCCAACTGATCGAGCGCTACAAGCTCGATGCAGACTGCGACCCGCAAAGCTACGCCATCGGCATCAAGGAACTCTGGGAAGTCGATCCGGCGCAATCGCATCCCGGGCGCGTCGTGCATACGTCTGGATGGCCCCTGGATTCCGACACCTACGGCGGATCGTTCC
>JAKDMO010000195.1 GCA_030452305.1 Alcaligenaceae bacterium
CGTGCTGCTCGATACCATCCCGTCCGGGCACAAGATCGCCATCCGGCCTATCGCCAAGGGCCGGCCCATCCGGCGCTATGGCCAGGTGATTGGCTTTGCCACTGAGGATATTGCTGTAGGCCGGCATGTGCATGTTCACAATCTGGCCATCGGCGAATTCGAAAAGGACTATCGGTTTTCGGAAGACTACGCACCGACCCCCGTGGTTGATGCCTCGGATACCTTCATGGGCATCGTCCGGCCGGACGGTCGCGTCGCGACCCGCAACTACATTGGCATCCTGACCTCGGTGAATTGCTCGGCCACAGTGGCGCGTGCGGTTGCGGATCGGTTCCGCCGCGAGATCTACCCTGAGGCACTGGCGCCCTACCCCAATGTAGACGGTGTGGTGGCCCTGACCCACGGCACTGGCTGCGCCATTGACTCATCCGGCGAAGGGCTGCGGATATTGCAGCGCACGATTGCCGGCTACGCGCGCCACCCTAATTTTGCAGGCCTGGTCATCATCGGCCTGGGCTGCGAGACCAACCAGATTTCCGCCATGATGCAGGCCGAGGCGCTGAAGGAAGGCAGTAACCTGCACACCTTCAACATCCAGGATGTAGGCGGCACCCCAAAGAGCATCGCCAAGGGCGTAGAGGTCATCAAGGGCATGCTGGAAAAGGCCAATCAGGTCGAACGTACGCCCGTCCCGGTCAGCCACCTGAAGGTCGGCCTGCAGTGCGGCGGCTCGGACAGCTATTCCGGCATTACCGCCAACCCGGTGCTGGGTGCAGCCATGGATATCCTGGTGCGCAATGGCGGCACAGCCATTCTGTCTGAAACCCCGGAAATCTACGGGGCCGAGCATCTGCTGACCTGTCGCGCGGCCACCCCCGCCGTAGGACAAAAGCTGGTCGATATCATCGACTGGTGGAAGGATTTGTGCGAACGCAACCACGCCTCGATGGACAATAATCCTTCGGCCGGCAACAAAGCCGGCGGTTTGACCACCGTTCTGGAAAAATCCCTGGGTGGTGTTGCAAAGGGCGGCACCACAGGCATGATGGAGGTCTACCAGTATGCTGAACCCGTCGAGGCCAAAGGCCTGGTGTTCATGAATACACCCGGGTACGACCCGATGTCCGCAACCGGGCAGTTGGCGGGCGGGGCAAACGTGATTTGCTTTACGACCGGCCGAGGTTCAGCCTTTGGCTGCGCCCCAGCCCCCTCGCTGAAGCTCGCGACGAATACCGAGCTGTGGAATCGGCAGCAGGATGATATGGACATCAACTGCGGCAGTGTGGTGGACGAAGGCGCAGATATTGGTGAACTGGGTCGCCAGTTCTACGAAATGCTGATCCGCTGCGCATCGGGCGAGTTGTCGAAAAGCGAAACCTACGGCTACGGCCAGAACGAGTTCGTGCCCTGGCAACTGAGCGTGGTGACCTGAGGATCGGGCACCAAACGCCCGTTTATGGCGGCCAATCGATAAAAGCCCTGACTCGTCAGGGCTTTTATTTTGGAAACTTTCCCTATACATTGACCCATCACCAAACGGCCAAGGGGAAAGAATATGGATGAATTCATGCAAGCAGCGATCGACGAGGCCCGCGCGGGCCTGGCCGAAGGCGGCATTCCCATCGGCTCGGTGATCGTCCACCAGGGGCGCATTATTGGGCGGGGTCACAATCGACGTGTTCAGCAGGGCAGCGCGACGTTGCACGGCGAAATGGATGCGCTGGAGCGCGCAGGCCGCCAACCCGCCCAGGTCTATCGTGAGTCCGTGCTGTACACAACGCTTTCGCCCTGCTCGATGTGTAGCGGGGCGATACTGCTATACGGTATCCCAAAGGTCATCATTGGCGAGAACCAAACCTTCATAGGTGAGGAGGCCTTGCTGCGCGAGCGTGGCGTCCTGGTAGACGTTCTACAAGACAAAACCTGCCTGGATATGATGCGGCACTTTATCGCCGAGCATCCCGAGTTGTGGAACGAGGATATCGGCGTCTGAGTTTGTGGCGGTGGATTGGTCGCCGAAACGACGCCTACGGCGTCCGCGCTACCCTTCCCCGGCCTGAAGGCCGAGGCTTGCCGCGCACCGGGTCAAGCCACCTGCCAACGTCTTGCCCACCATCAGCAGCAAGGTAATACCTGTTAAAGTTTGCTCCTTACCTGGAGCACGCCATGACGAGACTCACCAGCAAAGGACAAGTCACACTCCCGAAATCGATACGCGATCTGCTTGGCTTGCAACCCGGCGCCGAAATCGGTTTTGAAATAGCAAAGGACGGACGTGTGTATCTGCAACACAAAGCGTCGAACGCTAAAAGCAAAAGCCGATTCCGGCAACTCAGGGGCTCAGCCAAGGGGGGCATGTCCACCGATCAGATCATGAGGCTCACGCGCTCGGCACCCGAAAAACAATGACAACTCTTGTCGACACTAATGTCTTGTTGGATATAGTGACGGACGATCCGGCCTGGGCCGACTGGTCCATCCTACAACTGGAATCAGCCAGTATTAGTGGCCCGTTGCTGATTAATGACGTGGTGTACGCTGAGTGGTCCATTGGCTATGACCAGATCGAAATCCTGGACGACACGATCTCGAAAATGGGCTTGCTCGTCGAACGTATACCAACCAGCGCGCTTTTCCTGGCAGGTAAAGCTTTTCGCTCGTATCGCAGCAAGGCGGGAACCAAAGTCGGCGTATTGCCAGATTTCTTCATCGGCGCACACGCTGCTGTTCTGGACATTCCCTTATTGACCCGTGACGTCAAACGGTACCGCCATTATTTCCCCACCCTTTCGCTTATTTGCCCATAACTTGCGATGCGCTGCTAACCTCGGCCGGCTCGCAATGACGCGTTCCAGCAAAAGCCACTTCGCGCATTGTCGCCCGGATGTGACCTCGGACTTCGATAACCAAAAAATCCTTTTGCCATTTTCTTTACCCTGCGTGCTTATGGATACTTGGTCACATCCCAGACACGCTCACCGAACCCGTTCAGCCACCAGGTCAGCCGGGCTGAATCGATAACCGTTGCGGTGATTGCGTAGTAGTCGTCGTGCTCGACTACCTTCTGGTCCTTGGACAATCGGGATTCCAGTAGATGTTGGCCGGCCGACTTGCTTATGCAGAAGCTCAGTTTGATGCGCTGCCCTTCGCCAAACCCGAAACGCCCATCGTCGTCGTACGTGCTGTCCAACTGTACAGATCAGCGCGGTCCGCACAACTACGCCTGTTCAGAGCCAATGAAGAAGGCAATGAGACCCTGCTTGCCACGAGCTCGCCCGTCCCCAAGGCCGCAGCCGCAAGCGTGCTTGCAGCACGATGCGAAAGCCGCAAAGGGCGCACTGGTGATGATTACCTTATCACCCGACTGCAGTATCGTTGCGAGCATAAAAGCAGCAATGAACACTGTTCACCAGAAAATGCCCTTGGTGACGGTAACGGCGCTGGTGGTCGCGCATGATGAAGGATTATGCGGTCGTGCGCGGGTGGAGGTATTGATAATGGGGTTGTGACGAGTGAGGACTCCAGGTGCAGAGTGCAATTCAACGGATCAGATAACTGCTCCCCATACCGCGATCACTAGCAAGCAAGACATTGATTTCCACTTGTCTGGCGCGTTCCAACAACTACGTGGCAGCGTGATATGGGTAGGTCTACGAACGTAATATTTCAGCACAGAGTCTCCTAGGCTAGGTCGTGATCCTTAGGATTCCATCACCAGATGGTCTGAACGTGAGGATAGTCGCGGATTTTCAAGTCGGCCGTCACAAGAGGCGTAGCATGGTGCCGGGCCGTAGCCACAATGAGGCGGTCCGCCGGATCCTTGTGGAATTCTCCGGGCAGCTCAACCGAAGAAACCGAGATAGGAACATTCACCGGCACAAAACGGACAGCGGGTACCTGGGCCACCGTATCCAGCCAGGCTAATACGCTCATGGTTAAAGCCAAACGCCCTGCCTTGACAAGCATGGCCACTTCCCAGGCACTGATAGCCGAGACCAGAATTTCCCCACCCTGCTCCTCTGCCTTGATGGCGTCTTGGGCACGCCCACTAAGCTGGGGATCGCCCGATACCCACCACACCAGCACATGGGTATCCAAGACGATCATTGGGTTGCCTCCCACGAATCATCACCGATGGGGGATAGTGGATCATCAAATCGTGCGACAGAGTCGCGCAGCACGCCCAAGGGATCCGGCACCATTGTCTGGTAGGGACGGATTTCCAGCGCGGGTTTGCCGTGATCCGTTACAACGATCGACTCACCTGTCGCTTCTACCTGTCGGAAGAATTCCAGGGCCCGAGCCTTGAATTCGGACTTCGATACGTGTTGCTGCATGAAGCGCCCCCCATATAGTCATTTAATATAGTCATATTAGCACGGGGCCCCGTAGAGACAGTCATGGGCGGCAAAGCATACGAGTCACCGTTCTCTACCGCCTGACCAAGCCGACGAACGCCTTCCAACCATGCTGCGATATTGGCCTGCGCCTGCACATAGCCATATTCATTTACCAGCGCCCGAGGATAGGTATCAGGGTTAACCATGCAAGCCCGGCCTGGCCGGTGCGGTCGAGGTGGGCGATATGGCCCCTGATTTCCGCTTGCC
>JAKDMO010000196.1 GCA_030452305.1 Alcaligenaceae bacterium
ATACTGATTCTTTGAGTGGGCAACTATCGTCATCCTATCCGCACCGCACCAGGAGGCTCCCATGCAGTTGCTTGCGATTGTTTTACTGATGGTGGTCCTGCCCATCATTTCGATTGTTCAGGATGTGATGGTCGGGCAGGCGGGTGTGCTTGATGCGCTGGGCAAATGGTTCGTGTTCTGGGGCGTGGGGTGGCGCCTGGTGGTTGCGGGCGTGCACCAGATCCTGCGGCCGGCCTATACCGCCAGGGATATTTTTGAAATCGACGATCCGGCGGCGGGGAAGCTGGTGCTGGAGATCGGTTTTGGCAATCTGGCGCTGGGCATCGCGGCCGTGGCCAGTCTCTATTACCCGGCGTGGATGCCTGCGTTGGCGCTGGCGGGTTTCATTTTCTTTGGCCTGGCGGGTATCCAGCATGTCAGGAACAAGGCCTCGACGCAGCCCGAGGTCGCGGCGATGGTGTCCGACCTTGGCATCGCCGCAGTCCTGCTGGTCTATCTGGTCGGGCGCGGGTTGGTTGGCGGAATGCCGTGAACCCCCTGGGGTGCGATTTTGCGTGGCGACATGAACAGCGGCGAGGCGGGCCGAGCAACTCAAACGCGTGAAAGGAAACTCGTATGTCGTCTTTTTCTGATCCCGGGGCTGTCAGGTCCTATGCGGAAATGGCGGAACGCAATGTTCCCGCTTAGGCAGTGCAATCCAACAGTCATGCTTTCTGCGTGACTTGTTCAGATGTTCCTTAAGTTGGCAATCTGTAAATGATGACAAAAGGCACACATTATCCTATACTTTCAGTATGAAATCGTTCCGGTGGAACCCTGAAAAAGGGGATGTGCTCAAGGCGGGGTGCGGTATATCGTTTGAAGCGATTGTGGTCGCCATCGAATCAGGTGGGTTGCTCGATATTCTTGTTCACCCAAATGTGGCTAAGTATCCACGACAGCAGATTCTTGTCGTCAGCTATGAAGGCTACGTCTATCTGGTGCCCTACGTCGAAGAAGACACCTATCTTTTTCTGAAAACCATCATCCCCAGCCGTAAAGCCACACGGGACTATCTGAATCGAGGTGAATCTGATGCCCAAGACTGACAGCTATGAACACGACATTTTGGCTGCTTACGATGCAGGCCAACTCAAGTCCGTTGCAGGCAAAAGCGAGCTGGCACGCATCCGGTCGGCCGCCCGTGCAACGGCCATCAAAGATAAGCGTGTCAATATCCGCCTTTCGTCCGGTGACTTGAACGATATCCAAGTCAAGGCGCTTGAGGAGGGCGTTCCATATCAGACGCTGATTGCCAGCGTCCTGCACAAGTACGTCACGGGCCGGTTGCAGGAGCGGTAGGTCAATACATTATGTCTAGTAGTTTGAGAATCCAATTTCCGCGAGAGAATATATTTTTATTAGGCTCTCTGAACCTATGATCACACTTGGTCTTGCGTACCGAAGTCAAAATCTGAGGCATCATGACGCTCAAGCAACTGGCTGGATGGACTGCCGGAGGTTCGGTTGACGATCCGCCCGCGACGTACTGCGGGCCGCTGGTCTATTGCGGCTGCCCACCGCTGTACATGTTTATATTCGTGCACTGATAGAAATTCGGCAGCCCCATATAGCCAGCCTTTTACCAGGCCGCCGTACCAGGGCCAGGTCGCGATATCGGCGATGGTGTAGCCGTCCCCGCCTAGATACTCGTTATCTGCAAGGTGCTTGTCCAGCACGTCCAGCTGTCGCTTTGTCTCCATTGCGTAGCGGTCGATCGCATATTGAATTTTGGTCGGCGCATAAGCGTAAAAATGACCAAAGCCGCCCCCGAGGTAGGGGGCGCTGCCGACTTGCCAGAATAACCATGATAGGCATTCGGCCCGAGGGCCGGGATCCTTGGGCAGGAAGGCATCGAACTTCTCGGCGAGATGCATCAGGATTGCGCCCGATTCAAACACGCGAATCGGTTCGGCACCGCTGCGGTCCACTAATGCCGGAATCTTGGAGTTGGGGTTGATCTTTACAAAGCCGCTGCTGAACTGGTCGCCTTCGCCAATCCTGATCAGCCACGCATCGTATTCTGCGGCCTGATGGCCCAGGGCCAGCAGTTCCTCTAGCATGATGGTGATTTTCTGGCCGTTTGGTGTGGCCAGTGAATACAGCTGAAAAGGATGCCGGCCTACCGGCAGCTCCTTTTCATGCGTTGCGCCTGAAACGGGCCGGTTGATGCTCGCGAATTCACCACCGTTTTCCTTATCCCAGGTCCATACCTTAGGCGGAATATAGTCAAACGATTTGCTCATGCCTAATACCTCTTTGATGGAAATTGCGCTAACTGCTTGCACTGACATAAATCTGATGCATGGCCGGTAAAAACAGCCGATGCAGTGCCTGCCTTCACTACCGCATGGTCACGAATTCCTCGGCTGCTGTCGGATGAATGGCCACCGTGTTATCGAAATCCTGCTTGGTGGCCCCCATTTTCAGCGCCACCGCAAACCCTTGCAGCATCTCGTCCATGCCGTAGCCGATGCCGTGGATGCCGACGACCCGTTCCTCGGGGCCGACACACACGAGTTTCATACGCGCGGGTTGGCGATGTTGCGTCACCGCCGTGTACATCGCCGTGAATCCGGATTGGTACGTTTTCACGGCAGCGTCGCCGAATTTGGCTCGGGCCTCGGGCTCGCTCAGGCCCACGGTGCCGATGGGGGGATGGCTGAACATGACGGTGGGGACGTTTTCATAGTCAAGATGTTCGTCGGGCTTGTCGTTGAATAGCCGTTCTGACAGACGCCGTCCCGCAGCCACGGCGACGGGTGTCAGCTCGAGTTGGCCGGTGATATCGCCTACTGCGTAGATGCCAGGCACATTGGTGTTCTGGTATTTGTCCACGGCCACATATCCCTTGTCACCCGTAGCGACACCCGCCGCCTGCAGGTGCAGGCCGGCCGTGTCCGGCTTTCGGCCGATCGCCCAGATGAGGCAGTCTACGGTATGGCTTTCGCCGTTGTCGAGTTGCAGCGTCAGGTTGCCGTCCGGATTTTTGATCACTGATTCTGGGCTTGCCTGAGTGTGCAGCGTCGGGCCTTCAGCCTTCATGACCTCCACTAGAGTGTCGCTTAGCAGCGGGTCAAAGTGGCGCAGCGGTGCGTGCTTGCGGACGAATAGATGCGTGTCCGAGCCCAGCGCGTTCAGTACGCCGGCCAGTTCGACGGCGATATAGCCCGCCCCTATGACGGCTGTGCGTCGAGGCGCTTCGGACAAGGCAAAGAAGCCATCCGAGTCGATACCATATTCTGCACCTGGGATATTGGGCCGCGAAGGGTGGCAGCCTGTGGCGATGAGGATGTGGTCGGCCGTCATCTGCTGCCCGTCAACTTCGATGGTGTGTGCATCGACAAACTGGGCGAAGCCGGCAATCACGTCCACTTTATTTTTGCTCAACCCTGACTCGTACGAGGCGTGGATGCGTTCGATGTAGGCGCTGCGGTTCCTGACTAGGGTGGCCCAATCAAAATGGTTCACCGTGGTGTCGAACCCATAGTCCGGGCCATAGCGGTGGATGGAATCCGCAATCTGCGCAGCATGCCACATGACTTTCTTGGGAACGCACCCGACGTTCACGCAGGTGCCGCCGATCTCGTTCGCCTCGATCAGGGCGCATTTTTTCCCGTACATGGCGGCTCGGTTCACAGATGCGATGCCTCCGCTGCCGCCGCCTATGGAAATGTAGTCATAATGTTTCAACAGGATGCTCCCGGTCAATGATACAAAACAGGTGTGTGATGAACTAAAACCCCAGCATGATCGCCAGCCCGGCGGCCAGTACACCGAAGGCCACGACACCGAGGATCAGGACTGCCAGCTCAGTTCGGCTGAATGACTTGGCCACCATGGCAAGCGAGGGCAGACTGATTGGTGGCAGGGTCATCAGCAGCGCAGCTGCAGGCCCTGCAGCCACGCCAACAGACAGCAGGGCCTGCACGATCGGGACCTCGCCCGCAGTCGGGATGACAAACAGCATGCCGATGACGGCTGCGCCCATGATCCACAGAAGGCTGTTGTCGATGCTTAGATCCAGCACCGGCAGCAGCCAGGCCCGGGCGGCGCCCAGCAACAATACCAGAACCAGGTATTCGGGCAGCAGGCGCAAGGCCATCCCGGTAAAGATGCGGACCCAGCGCTTGAGGACCGATGCCAGATCCAGGGGCGGGTCATTGGTCGGCGCCGGGGCTGCCGGCATCGTCGCTGCGGCTGGCGTGGCGCCGTGACCGCGGCTGACGCGGTTGACCAGCCAGCCCAGACCCACCACCATCGCCAGGCCCAACGCCAGGCGTAATCCCACCCATTGCCAGCCCAGCACAAAACCCATGAACACCAAGGTGGCCGGGTTCAGCATGGTGTTGCCCAGCCAGTAGGCTGCGGTGCTGCCCGGGCCTGCCTGGCAGCGTCGCAGACTGGTGATTACGGGGGCAGAGCAGCAGGTGCACATCATGCTGGGCACGGACAGCAGGCTGCCGGTCACGACGCTGCCGACGCCCAGGCCGCCTAGCCAGCGCCTGATCCAGGGTGTCGGAAGCAGGGCCTGCATGGCCGAG
>JAKDMO010000197.1 GCA_030452305.1 Alcaligenaceae bacterium
GCCGAAATATGGGGTGACCTCGCTCGACCCGATTGTTCTCAGGGCGCATTCTCCGGGTGGTGGTGGCTATGGCAACCCGTTCGACCGGGATCCTGTGCTGGTAGCGCGAGATGTGAGGGACGGAGTTATGACCATAGAGCAGGCCCGTCAAGCCTACGGAGTGGTGGTCGGTGAGCTAGGCGTGATTGACTTCAAGGCTACGGAACAACAACGTACCATTAAAAGGAATGCAGGACATGGATACTCCGACCCTCATTCAAGCTAGGGCGCGGCTGGCGCGAATTAATGAGCATCTCTTAGGTAAGCCTGGGGGACGGAGTCAGATTGATACTCCTGCTTTGGTACTGGATCTGGATGCTCTAGAAAAAAATATCGGCGCGATGGCTGATTATGCTGCGACGCGGAATATGGCGCTGCGGCCTCATGGCAAGACCCACAAGTGCCCGGAAATCGCACGACGCCAGATAGCAGCAGGGGCCATCGGTATCTGTTGCGCGAAGACTACCGAGGTAGAGGCCTTTGCCGCGGAGGACATACCATCTATTCTACTCACAGCGCCGGTAGCCGATCCACGCAAGCTTGAACGTCTTGCCAGGGCCCGCAAGGCGCTAGGCGAACTGTATATGGTCGTGGATGATCCCGCTCATGTGGACGCCTGCGAGGCGGTCGCCCGCCTCACACAGCAGACAGTCAACGTCCTTATTGACATGGACGTGGGCCAGCATCGGACCGGGGTGGTAGGGCCGGAAGCGGTGGTGGCCCTTGCTCGCAGAGTCATTGAGACCAAGGGACTCACCCTTGCGGGCTTGCAAGCCTACGCCGGCCAATTGCAACATATCGTGGAAGTGCGAGAGCGCGAGAGCCAGGCCAGAGCGGTTCTGGCACAGGTGACTGCTGCTCGCGATGCATTGCTGTCCAATGGAATGGCATGCGGCATTGTCTCGGGCTCTGGGACGGGGACCTTCGATATCGATGCAGAAGCGCAGGTCTATACCGAGTTGCAGGTCGGCTCCTACGTCTTTATGGACGCCCATTATCACGAAGTTCGACAGAAGGGTGCGCAAGGACCCACGCTAGTGCCCGCTCTATTTGTGGCGACCCAGGTCATCAGCAATCGCCATCCCGGTTTTGTGACAACTGACGCAGGCAGCAAGAGCATGGCACTAGATGGCTCGGCCCCCTGGGTCAGTCGCGGTGCACCGCAGGGTTGCGCTTACCGAACCTCTGGTGACCAGTTCGGCAGGGCCGTACTTCCGGACTCGGGCAGCCTGCCATTAGGGGCGCGGCTGGAGCTTGTGCCACCGCACTGCGACCCTACCGTCAATTTGTATGAGATGTTTCATTGCGTGCGCGGCGATGTGATCGAAGCTTTATGGAAGATCGCCGGCGGCGCGGTTTCGTAGTTTCATAACTGTACCGAGGAGACATACTAATGCACAAAAATTATTTGAAATGGGCGACCGTTGCCGCCTGCGCTGTACTGACCACGTCCACGTGGGCACAGTCGTTGCCAAAAGCCAATGTTCAGGTGGTTGGTGCTTTTAGCTACCTTAATGCGACCTCCTCCATCGAGCGCCCCTTCTGGACCAAAACCATACCGGAGGCCTCGGGCGGTGCCATCACGGTCGACTACACCACACTGGATCAAATGGGGTTAAGCGGCAGCGAGATCTTGCGCCTGATGCGTAATGGTACAGTGAGCTTCGCCTCAGCGGACCTCAGCTATATGGCGGCCGACAACACGGCTTTCAATGCACTTAGCTTGCCGGGGCTATTGACCGATATCCAGACTGCCCGTAAAGCTGCAGACGCCTATAAACCTGTGCTCGATGGGATTATGCGTAAAACTTACAACTCCCACCTGCTCATGCTGTGGCCCGCTCCACCGCAGGTTATCTATTGCAAGCCCAAGATCGACGGGCTGACCAGTCTGTCCGGCAAGAAGGTTCGCGTTGCCAATCGGCCTCAGTCGATCTTCGTCGAACAGGTCGGGGCCGTGCCCGTCACACTGCCTGCGACTGAGGCGGTACCAGCGCTGCAGCGTGGCACCGCCGACTGCGGGATCACTGGAACGCTATCGGGCAATACGGGAAAATGGGCCGAGGTCACGGACTACCTTATGCCGCTCAATTTGGGCTATGCCATCTGGTTCCAGGCTGTCAACGTGGATCGTTGGAATGCGCTCGACAAGGATGTACAGGCCTTCCTGGAAAAAGAGCTCGGGGAACTTGAGAACAAGCTTTGGGCGAATGCCGATCTGGAGGCCCAGGATGGCATCAATTGCAACATCGGTGAGGGTGAATGCCGCTTTGGATCGCCGCAATCAATGAAACTGGTAGATGTGTCGGCACAGGACCAGCAACGGCTGAAAGAGATCCTAAAGGACGAGATCCTGCCTGATTGGGCAAAGAGCTGCAGTAAAACCTGCGTCGAAGCTTTCAATAGCACGGTGGGCAAGGTTACTCATGTCGAGGTGATGAAGTAATAGGTCTATGCCCGTACCCAATCAAGGAGTGCTCCTATGACAACTGCACGCAGTTTTACCTCGAAGACACTCGGCCGTTTCGCATTCTTGCTTGGGGCCGTGTTAGTGCTGGTCAGTGTTCTCACCGGTATCGAAGTTGTCTGCCGCAATTTTTTCGGGTTTTCGCTCGAAGGCGTCGATGAGATTTCCGCCTACGCGTTGGCCGGTGTCAGCGCATGGGGCTTCGTCTATGCGCTGCTGACGCGCAGCCACATTCGCATCGACAGCCTCATTCAGTTTGCCGGCGGCAGGCTGAGGGCGTGGTTGGACATCATGGCCTACACATCTTTGCTGATCGTTGCTATTGTGCTGGCATACTACGCGTGGGGAGTGCTCGGGTTTTCCATCGAGCACTTGTCCCGCTCGCAAACGCCTCTACAGGTATATTTGTGGATCCCGCAATCCATCTGGGTTGCGGGCTTGCTGGTTTTCGTACTGGCGGCCGCCGTACTGCTGGTCAGGGCCTGTCATTTACTTCTGAGAGGCCGTTACCAAGCCGTCACCGACCTCCTCAATGTCAGCGAAATCCAGCAGGAAATGGAAATCATCCAGGATCGGGCTGTGCGCGGCGATGCAGGAGATCTTAGATGATTCAAGTAACAACACTTGCACTACTGGGGTTGTTGGCAACAGGTATCCCTGTTGCCGCGACTCTGATGCTTCTGGCATGGGGCCTGTCCGAGGTGTACTCACCCTTCCCGCTGCTCTCGGCGCTGGGCGAGACAGCCTGGACGGCGATGTCCAACTACCTGCTATTCACCATCCCGCTCTTTGTCCTGATGGGCGAGATCTTGCTCCGCTCGGGGATCGCTACCAAGATGTACGGCGCTCTAGCGCAATGGATCAATTGGCTGCCTGGCGGTCTGATGCATGCGAATATCACGGCTTGTACGATATTTTCCGCCACTTCCGGGTCCAGCGCTGCAACAGCGGCGACAATCGGTACCGTCGCCATTCCGCAGATGGACCGCTACCGCTACAACAGAAATCTGTTCCTAGGAACCATCGCCGCCGGAGGAACGCTGGGCATCCTAATCCCGCCATCGATCAACATGATTATCTATGCGGCGATCACTAATACTTCCATACCCAAACTCTACTTGGCAGGGGTAGTTCCGGGCCTAATCCTGGCGACGGTATTCATGTTGATCGTGGTGATCTGCTGTTTGCTGGTGCCACAGTGGCGCGGAGCGAAGGCACCTACCAGTTGGCGCCTTCGCTTGACAGGCCTAGTAGACCTGCTGCCTCCGATCGTCATCTTCCTGGCAGTTCTGGGTTCGATCTATGCCGGCCTGGCAACCCCCACCGAATCAGCAGCATTAGGGGTATTGGCCTCACTCGCGCTGGCGGCCCTGCAAGGACGGGTGTCGGTCCAGATGCTGCAATCCGCCTTCGAAGGCACACTGCGCATCACAGCGATGCTGATGTTGATTATTACCACTGCCTTCTTTCTGAATTTTGTGATGGTGGCCGTTGGCCTGGTTGCAGCAGTGAATCAGTTCATTATGAGCTTGGGCCTGAACCCGCTTGAGGTCATGCTCATCATTATCGGGTTTTACGTAATTCTCGGCTGCTTCATGGAATCACTCTCCATGATGATCACGACCCTGCCTATCGTTGCTCCTATCGTTACACAACTAGGTTACGACCCGGTGTGGTTCGGCGTAGTTTTGATGATCCTGGTCGAAGTAGCTTTGATTACTCCACCGGTCGGCATCAACTTGTTTATCGTACAGGCTGTACGCCGCAAGGGGTCCATCAATGACATAATTCTGGGCTCGGCGCCTTTCGTAGTCGGCATGTTTACTATGATCGGACTGTTGATAGCCTGGCCGCAAATTGCATTGTGGCTGCCCGCGCTCTATTGATCTCGACTCTCGTGCCATGAAAAACGGGCCCTAAGGCCCGTTTTTCATGATCCAAACAGGACCTGATTATTATTCGTCAGCGGTTTCGACTTCGACGCGGTCAACCAGTTCCATATAGGCCATGGGGGCGTTGTCGCCCTGGCGGAAGCCCATTTTCAGGATACGCGTAT
>JAKDMO010000198.1 GCA_030452305.1 Alcaligenaceae bacterium
AAGGCCGTGTGTGCGACTGGATCCAACGAGATCAGATCAACGGCATCGCGCAGGAAACGCCAGCGCCAATAGCCCAATACCGCAGCGGCCGTATGCACGGTGCCGGCACCATAGAATACGCCAGGATCCACAGGAGCGCGAAAACGTGAACCGCCGTCCTGGCGCGGTGGGTATCGAAAAGGGGATGCCAGCAGGTAATGCAGCCCGAGGCCCTGAGCGCGCGATGTGGGCTTGGCGCCCTCGATCAGGGTTTCGAGGATGTCTTGTTCGTCGTGGGAATCCACGATCTTCATGGTCGAAGCGGTGTGCTGTGCCTCGACCATGCGCCAAATCGTCGCCTGCCAGTCGGTGGCCTCAGACGAGACCGCGTGAGGCGTCCAGGTAGTGCACGACACGGACCAATCCTTCTGTGGTGGGTATGAGTTCGATGGGGCGTTCGCCCAGGCCCTGGTTGGGGCTGTTCAGCCAGGCGCGTGCCGTCTGCTCATCGCCCACGATGGAGTCCAGCGAGCGGAACAGCCGCAGGAACAGCAGCGCAAATTCCCATTCCTTGCGGTCCGGATCCAGCTGGTATTTGCCCTGATACAGCCGCGAAATGGTGGGTGCGCTGACGCCCAGCACCTGGGCAAGCAGGCTGCGCGATAGACCCAGGCGCTGCGCAGCACGCCCCACCGCCTTGGATAGCACCGTGGCGGCATCGGGGTGTGAACGCGTATCGAGTACAGGCCGGGCCATAGTTATAAATCTCTGTAGAAATAAACTACATTATATATTTCTGTGGATTCTATTGTATCAGCAGTGTCCAATATCGGGCTCTAGCAACGGGCAAAAAAAGGCCAACCTCGTTAGGGTTGGCCCAGGCATTTCATCAGATCATGTCTTCGCCGCTTCGCCGTGCGTTGCGCATGTCGCGCACGAGCGCGATGATCAATAGCGCCAGGACGCCCGCCGAGATCACGGGCCAAATCAGAAAGTAACTGGTCAACAAGACTGCAGTAGTCATGGGTTCTCCTTATATCGGGTTGCTGGAAGGCCGGCCCACCGAGGTGGCCGGCGTGTGTTTGGTGGCCTGTGCGGCTGCAGGTTCGGTGTGAAACGACACCACGCGCTCGGCAATCAGGTCGAAGTCAAAGCGCTCGTTGCTGCGCAGGCTCAGGGCCACGCAGACCACGGCACTGGTGCCATAGGCGGTCAGCGAGGCGAGCAGGACGGTGTAGTCCCGCAGGAAGCCCACACCAAAATAGGCGACGACTACAGTGGCCAGTACGCCTATCACGATGGCTGCATGGCGATTGAAAAACGCAAAAGTCATCAGCCCGCCCACGACGCCGGCGCCAATGGCCGCGCACAGCTCAAAGAACACGGCGGTGGCGCCGTCCATCGGGACCAGTTTGAAGCGTGCGATTGCAAAAAGAATGACCGCGCAAAGCACCGAGAGGGTGAAGGCCTTGTTGGTGACCCGATCCCAATAGAAGCTGACGATTACCGGGAAGACAATTGCACCCCACAATGCGCCGACAAAGACCAGCATCACCAGGATGTCCAGCCGCAGGCTGGCAAACACCACGCCCAGCATAGTCGCCACGATCATCGTGATGCGGCCCCACCACAGCATGCGTTGCGGGTTGGGTTTGCCGCGTGCCAGTGTCTTGCCGTAGATGTCGGTCATCATGATCGCCGACAGGGCCGAGAGATCTGAATCTGCGGTCGATGACAGCGAGCCGATCACCAGGACGAAAAACAAGGCGATGCCGATGGGCGGCAGATAGCTCGATGCCATCTGCGGGATAATGTTGTTCATGTCCCCGTCCATCGGCTGCAGGCCGACGAACAGCGCCAGCAGGCCCAGCATACCCAGGCCGATCACCACGGCGCCATAGCCGATGGTGGCTGTCAGGAACGTCGATTTAATCAGGTCTTCACGCACCGCAAACAGTCGTTGTGCAATGGTCTGATTGCCAATTGCGTACGCCAGCACGGCGACGAAGTACGGCGCACCCTGCTCCAGTATCGCCTTGGTCGAAAAGAAATCAGCCTGCTGATCGCTGAGCATCGACATATTGGCCGTCAGCATATCGGTGCCGCCGGCATTAAAGAAAATAATCGGAATAATGATGACAGCCGAAAGAATCATGGCGATCAGTTGGGCGAAGTCCGTCATGACCGAGGCCCGGAATCCCGACCAGAGCGTGTACGACAGCACCCCCAGGCCTGCGATCAACACCCCCTGGATGAAACTCAGGGGGCTCAGCACCGATACCAGGGCGCCGGCGGCCGTAAAGTTCACCATCAGGCTGATGCAACTGCCCACCAGGTTCGAGACTGCCATGATCATCTGACTGGATTTGCCGTGGCGTGCCTGCAGAACTTCCGCCAGCGTGTGTGCTTTTGGAGCAAGCTGTCGAAATCGTCTGCCGAAGGGGTAGATGAACAGAATCATCAGCGCACCCCATAGCCCATAGTGGATCGGGCCCGACAGACCATAGCGGTAGCCCGAGGTGGCGCTGGCGTAAAACGAGGCCGCCCAGATCCAGGTGGCGATCATGCTGGCGGCGGCCAGGCCGAAGCCCACTGCGTTATTCGACACCATGTAACCGTCCACGTTTTCTTTTTTACGTCCGATCAGCAGCGACAGCAAAAAGGTCAGCCCGTAGAAGCCGACCAGTAGTGCCACAGTCGTCGCGCCTGAAAGTTGGAAAAAGCCAGCCTCGTTCATGCGTTGAAATCCTCAGAAATTGTCTGCAAACAGGCGGCGCGACCAAGCACCCGCCAAACGACGGGTGGAAGCCCTACCATTGCAAACAAGGTGCAGTGTCAGACGGCCCGCCGCATGTGCCGCAGGTCAGATTGTTCCGCAGTCGTTGCCGACCGGGTATGGTGTTTCGGCCAAAGGCCGGGTTGCTGTACAGCAACCTGATGGGGGGGCTCGATCCAGGTGATTTTCGTGCGCGATCGACGAAAAGCCCCAGTGACCCCAATACCGCTTACTGCTAAAACCGCAAGCAGGTGAGCCACAGATTATAGTCCGTATCGATCAGTAATGTCTATACTTGATATCGAATCTATCAATTTTGGTGATGTATTGGATGTGCGCCGTGCAACGCGGGAACCCGTGTCGCCAAGCGTCCATGCCATTGGCGAATACGCCGATGGCTGTAGAGTACTGTTTCACTTAGAATGTTTTGTAATTCTGGCGATATGCCGCTCGCCAGGGCGAGGAATGTACGGCCAATAAAGAACACAAGGCAGGTTGTTTTGCTTGTAAACGGGCGTGACTTTGCATAAAACCTTTGGTGCTCCGCTATGGATCCGAGTTTGTATGGGTGCCCCGTCCTGTCTGGCGATGGTTCTTTTGGCCGTGTCTGCCGCCATGGCGCTGTCCTACGATCCGGGCCATGTCATCGAGCTCGCTCGCAAGCACTATGGCACAAAGGGTGTGCGTGCAATCGAGTCGTGGCAGGCGATGCTCTCAAAGGAATCCGGGCAGCCCGAGGAGGCCTTGCTGAAGGCTGTGAACAAGTACTGGAACCGGACGGTCATGGCGGGCGAGGACATCTATGTCTGGAAACAAAAGGATTACTGGGCCACGCCGCTGCAAACCCTGGTAAAGGGGGCCGGCGACTGCGAGGACTACGTGATCGGGAAATACTTTTCATTGCTGAAGCTGGGTGTGGCGCCGGACAAACTGCGCCTGATATACGTCAAGGCGCGTCTGGGCCGGCAGAGTGTGGCGCATATGGTCCTGGGCTATTATCCGAGCCCGGATGCCGACCCGCTTGTGCTCGACAGCCTCGTGGACTCGATCAGGCCGGCCAGTCGGCGCAATGATTTGACCCCGGTATTCAGTTTCAATGCGCAGGGTGTGTATGTAGCCGGCGCGATGCGCACCTCGGTTGACCGGATTGGGCGTTGGCGGACGCTGGTGTCCAAGATGCGCGGAGAAGGATTCGAACCCTGAGGGCCGATGGCCCACGAAGGATGGAATGATATGTCGTTGCTTCGGCAGTTGTTATTAAGCGTTACAGTGGCGATCCTGGCGATCCTGGTGGGCGCCTTGTTGTTCAGCGTGGGCTCGGCGCGCCAATACCTGGATGCGCAGTTGCAGGGGCAAAGCGATTCGACGGCGACCTCGCTGGCGCTGACTTTGTCGCAGGCCTCGAACCAGGATCCCGCGATTCGGGAATTGCTGATTGCGGCCCTGTTCGACAGTGGTCAGTTCAAGCTGGTCGAGCTCCTGAGCCCGTCGGGCGAGACGCTGGTGCGTCGCGAGGCCATGCCGGGCGATACGGCGGGTGCATCGGCCCCAGCCTGGTTCAGTGACCTGCTGCCCCTGGCCCCGCACGATGCGCAGCGCCAGGTATCCGATGGCTGGCGCCAGGTGGGCATGGTGCATTTGCGTGCGGCCGACGGCTATGCGCGCGACGTGCTCTGGCACAGCACACAGCGTATCGTCGCGTTGACGGTGGGTGCGGGCATTCTATGGGCTCTGTTTGTGATGGTCCTGATGCGCTGGCTACGCCGCGCACTGCACGAGG
>JAKDMO010000199.1 GCA_030452305.1 Alcaligenaceae bacterium
TGTACTACTCACCCACGCTGCGCTTCATCGTGCTGGGCGGCATGATGTATACGGTGAGCTCGCTTCAAGGCTCGTTCGAGGCGTTGCGCAGCGTCAGCACGGTCGCGCACTTCACGCACTTCACTGTGGCGCACGCGCACCTGGGCCTGTATGCCTTTTTCTCGCTGACCATGTTCGGTGCGATTTATTTCGTGATGCCGCGCGTGATGTCCTGGGAATGGCCGCATCCACGCCTGATCGCGCTGCATTTTTGGCTTGTGGTCATCGGCTTTGCAATCTATTTCGTCACTCTCTCGATCGGCGGCTGGCTGCAGGGGCTGGATATGCTTGACGCCGGCAAGCCCTTCATGGATTCCGTACGCGTCACGATTCCCTATCTGGAAGGTCGTTCAGTGGGTGGGGCGATCATGACCCTGGGCCATCTGGTTTTTGCAGTGCATTTCGTCCTCATGGCCTTGCGCTATGGCACAAGCCGCGTGGGCCCCGCACTGTTGCACAAGCGTAAGCCTGCCCAGAAGCAGGAATTGGTGGGGGCCTGACATGGAAAGCGAATACAAACTCCTCAGCGGTGCGATGGTCACCCTCGCACTGGCCACCGCCACACTGGTCGTCGTGCCCTACATGCAGCTATCCGATGTGCAGCCGCCCGAGGGCCTCAAGCCCTACACCGAGCAGCAGTTACGCGGTCGCGAAGTCTATATTGCCAATGGCTGCGTCTATTGCCATACGCAGCAGCCGCGCAGCCAATCCCAGGCACCTGATTTTCAGCGTGGCTGGGGGCGGGCGCCGGTAGCGGGCGATTACTACTATGACCATCCGCATCTGCTGGGTACGATGCGCACCGGCCCCGATCTGTTCAACATCGGTGCCCGCCAGCCCAGCGTCGACTGGAACCTGGGCCACCTCTACGAGCCGCGCGCCTACACGCCAGGCAGCAACATGCCCGCCTTCCCGTTCCTCTTCAAACTGAAGGACAAGGCCGACGAGGGTGACACAGTCGTCAACCTCCCGCCCAGCTATGCGCCGCATGGTCAGGTCATCGTGGCCACCCAGGAGGCACTGGATCTGGTTGCCTACCTGATCGGCCTGGATCATACGTATCCGATCGATCCGAATGCTTTGCTCAAATGATGGGCGTGTGGATACTCAAGGCACCTAGGAGAACTTGAATGGCCGATCAAAAAACCCCGCAGCAGCAGCGGCGTGAGCAGCCCGAGCCTTACGAGGGCAGCCACCCGGTGCCCAAACTCGTGCTGACGATCATCGGTGCGTTGTTTATCTGGGCCGTGTATTACATCTTTACCACTTACAACAACATGCCCCCGGAACTGGGTGATGACCGGATCGCTGCGGATTTCGCCGTGTCCACGACCGTCGATGGTGCCCAGCTCTACACCGCGCACTGCGTGGCCTGTCACCAGGCGACAGGCAAAGGCATACCCGGTGTCTTCCCGCCGCTGGACGGCTCGGAATGGGTGATTGGCGACCCGGCCGTCACGGCGCGCATCGTGCTGCACGGCATCAAGGGGCCGCTGACAGTCAAGGGCGCAAAGTACGACGGGGAAATGCCGCACTTCAAGGAAACATTCTCTGATGCCGAACTTGCGGCCGTACTCACGCATATCCGCAGCAGTTTTGGCAACTCGGCGCCTGCAGTCGATGCGGCCCTGGTCAAGAAAGAGCGTGAAGCCACCAAGGATCACCCCGACCATTGGAATGGAGACGAAGAGCTCCAGCCCATGCTAAAAGAATAATCCGGATGCGACCATGAGGTGGGTGCTGTCACTGGTGCTGGCGCTGGCCGCCGGGATCGGGGCGCTGTACTGGCAGACCGACGGGTTCACCGTCCTGACCGCCGAAGGTGCGCGGCGCAACGAGGTGGCGCAGCACCCGCGCGCCATTCCCGACATCCAGGTCATGGCCGAATGGGGGTCTAAGGAATCCTTGCTGCAGAACCTGCATAGCGACGGGCGCGTAGCGATCGTGTATTTCTTCTATTCACGCTGCATGTCTCTGTGCTTGGCGCAGGGTTCGCAGGCCGAACGCCTGCAGCGGGCCATCGACGAGCGCGGGCTGGATGGGCGGGTGCGTCTGCTGGGCATCAGCTTTGATCCACGCGATGGCGCCACTGAACTGACACACTACGCACGGCGCATGGGCGCCGAGGACTCGGTCTGGCAGTTTGTCTCGATTCATGACGCGGCACAGCGCGAGCGGTTGCTGTCGCTCTTTGGCATTATCGTCGTGCCGGCCCCCCTGGGCCAATTCGAGCACAATGCCGCCTTTCATATCGTCACTGCTGATGGCCGTCTGGCGCGGATTTTCGATCTGGACGAACCCGGCCTCGCCCTGGAAGCTGCGGAGGCCATGAGTGCCGGTTAATCTGATCCTGAACAGCGTGGTGGCTGTGGCCGCCCTGGCCGTGGCCATTCTGTTTCGCACGCCGCTGACGGCCTTGATGAGCACACACATGCTGGTGCAGATCCCCTTGCTGGTGCTTGCGGGCGTCTTTGCCGAGCAGGCATGGCGGGCCCGCCCAGGTAGAGGCCGCAACCCGATCAGGGCTGCCGGCGCCAAGCGCTGGTCCTATAATGAGTACGGTGTGCCGGGCATGTTGCTGGCGACCCTGATCGGGGCGTACTGGATGATCCCGAAGGCACTGGACGATGCTCTGGTCCTGTGGCAGGTCGAGGTTTTCAAGTATCTCGGCTTGTTTTTGGTAGGCGTGATCGTACGGGCCTCGGTGCGCCACTCAGATACCGTGATCAAGCTGTTTTTTCTGGGCAACTTTTGCTGGATGAGCGCGATTGTCGGTATGGTCTACCTGGATCAGCCGATTCGCCTGTGCAACGCCTATTTGCAGGGCGATCAGGAATGGGCGGGCAGGGGTTTGATTGCCTTGGCGATTATCCTGCCCTCGACCTGGCTGCTGGCCGAGGTTCGGCCGATCTGGCGATTCCTGAAACGCTAGTAGAGGGGGGAAGTCATGATAAATGCTGCAGCGCAAGATAAACAATGGACGCGCCGGACCAGCCGGCTAGACGATGCCCTGGCCGAAGTCGGTCGTGCACTCGGGGTGCTGGGTGGGTCCGTGACGGCCGGTCGGCCTTACCCGGCGGGCTCGCAGGACCCAATGCCGTCGGATGATACGCACGAGCTCAGCCCTGCCGAGGCGCGTCACGCCGCAGGATTGATGCGCGTCAACCACGTCGGCGAGATCTGCGCCCAGGCGCTGTACCGGGGGCAGGCCACGTTTTGCCGCGATGCCGACACCCGCGATGTACTGCTTGAGGCCGCCTCAGAGGAGGTGGATCATCTGGTCTGGTGCCGTCGGCGCCTGACCGAGCTGAACAGCCGCCCCAGCGTGCTGAATCCCTTGTGGTATGTCGGTTCGTTCTCTCTGGGCCTGCTTGCCAGTCGTGCCGGAACCCCCTATAACCTTGGCTTCATGGCCGAGACCGAGCGTCAGGTCGAGGAGCATCTGGATGGTCATCTGGACCGCCTGCCGGCGCACGACATCCGCTCGCGTCAGGTGGTGACGCAGATGCGCGACGACGAGATCGGCCATCGCACGACAGCCGAGCATCATGGCGCCCGTCGCCTGCCCGGCCCAATGCGTGCCGCGATGCGTCTCATGTCCCGTGTCATGACGGTGACTGCCTACCGGATTTGATGGCGCCGCGAACAAATATGTAAGCAAACCGCACAATAAGGGTATATCCTGACTGACAAATCCCTATGAATATTAAATTTTTGTGAGGGAAATACGACATTCGGATGGCTGTCACACAAAACCACAGATTTACCTTGCAATGCACCATCAGGTTCTATACAATTTGGTTATCGGATGTCGAAACGTGATTGCAGCGGGAAAACCCTAGATCACGATGAACCTCAGACACAAGGGTCTTCGCAGGTTCCGACATGCCCAGCTTGTCTCCTCCACCCTCCTCCTTTGGTGGATTTAGCCCAGGATCTTCGGATCTTGGGCTTTTTTTTACCTGAGGATCCGAGCAGCATGGTCATTAGCCATCTGTGCCGGCCAGGGCCATTTTGTTGCAAATGCGCTGCGGGTATCGAGCCTACGGTCGGCCGATTCAGTCGATAATCTTTGTAGCCCCTTCCTCGTATGGATTTTTTGTGGACGTATCGCATTTTTTTGAATCTCTGACCTGGCTGACGATTGGTATCGTGGCTTTCATGGTGGGTGGCTTGATTGTGGCTTCCGAGCGTTGGCACGGGAAGGTGACCGGCGACTACGATCTGCACAAGCCGCAGGCGAACCACTCGCGCCCGACGCCACGTGTCGGCGGCCTGGCTGTGCTGGCCGGCAGTCTGGCCGGCTTGCTGGTGCTCGGGCCAAGCAACATGACGCTCACCTGGCTGTGGCCGGTGCTGTTCATCGCCGCCATGCCTGTGTTTGTCGCAGGCCTGCTCGAAGACATCACCAAGGACATCGGTTCAGGCAAGCGTCTGCTCGCGGCTTTTATCTCGGCGGCCATCGCGTGGTGGCTATTGGGTGGGGTG
>JAKDMO010000035.1 GCA_030452305.1 Alcaligenaceae bacterium
AACTGGGGGAAGATAGCATTCTGTAGCCACACGGAATTCAAATCATGAAAACACAAGTCGCAATCATAGGTGCCGGGCCGTCCGGCCTGCTGCTGGGCCAGCTCCTGCACAAGCAGGGCATCGATAACGTCATCATCGAGGCGCGCACGCCCGAATACGTTCTGGGCCGGATTCGCGCAGGCGTGCTCGAGCATGGCTTTGTGGATCTGATGCGCGAGGCCGGGGTGACCGAAAACATGGATCGCGAAGGCCATATCCACGAGGGAATCAGCCTGATTATCAACGGCCGACGCGAGCGGATCGACCTCAAGAAACTCACAGGCGGGGATACCGTCATGATCTACGGCCAGACCGAGGTGACTCGCGACCTGATGGCTGCGCGCAAAGCCTGTGGTGCACCCTCGATCTACGGGGTGGCCAATGTGGCCTTGCAGGACATCTATTCCGATCATCCAAGTGTCACCTTCGAGAAGGACGGCGAGCAGATCGTTCTGGAATGCGACTATATCGCCGGCTGCGACGGGTTTCACGGCCCCTCGCGCCAGGCTGTGCCCAAGGACGCCATCCGCGAGTTCGAGCGGATCTACCCCTTTGGCTGGCTGGGTCTGTTGTCGGACACTCATCCCATCGAAGATGAACTGATCTATGTCAGCCATGAACGCGGCTTTGCCCTGTGCAGCATGCGCTCGCCCACGCGCAGCCGGTACTATGTGCAGGTGGATCAGACCGAGCATGTTCAGGACTGGTCGGATGACCGCTTCTGGTCCGAACTCAGCGCGCGCCTGCCCGAGGATGTCGCCGCAAAGCTGGAAACCGGGCCTTCGATCGAGAAAAGCATCGCGCCGCTGCGCAGTTTTGTGGCCGAGCCCATGAAATTCGGGCACCTGTTCCTGGTTGGGGACGCCGCGCACATTGTGCCACCCACCGGTGCCAAAGGGCTGAACCTGGCTGCTAGTGACGTATATACTTTATATAATTTGATGCGCAAGGCCTATCAGGAACAGCGCCCCGAGATGCTCGACCTGTATTCGGAAATCAGCCTGCGCCGGGTCTGGAAGGCCGAACGCTTTTCCTGGTGGATGACTTCGACCCTGCATAATTTCAATCATGATCCGTTCAGCCAGCGCATTCAGGACGCCGAACGCAGCTACTGCATCAGTACGCCTGCAGCCCGCGCCGGCATTGCCGAAAACTATGTCGGCCTGCCCTACGAGAAAATAGAATAGTGGCCGGTTTGTGCTTGGTTCAAATTAACCAAACAGCACACTGGTTCAGGTCTGGGTGCCTGTCTGCCGGCGAAAATCCTTTGGTGACAGGCCCGAGCCGCGCTTGAAAAATCGTGTGAAGTATCCCGGGTCGGCAAAGCCTAGGGAATACGAGATGATCTTGATGGTTCGGGTCGTATAGATCAGTTCGCGCCTGGCCTCAAGCAGCACCCGTTCATGGATCAATTGCAGCGCGGATTTCTCTGTGCCGGCCTGCGCCACCACATTCAGGTGAGCCGGGGTGATGCCGATTTCCCTGGCATACCAGGCGACCAAGTGGTGCTCTGTGTAGTGCTTTTCAATCAATTGGGTGAATTCTGCGAGGTGTTGGCCGGCGTCCCGGGGATCGTTTGGCCGGGTATCGGCGCGGGTCTGAATGTGGCGGTGTGCCCAGACCAGGATCGTCGAGAGGATCGCCTGTAGCTGCGCGGTGCGTTGCGGTGTATTCGGGCTGCGGTATTCCTCGTTCAGGCGCTGGAAGCTCAGGCGAACATAGGCCTCATCGGGACGGTCGGCCAGTTCCAGCACGGTCGGCGTGCCGGCTGCAGTCAGAGTCAGACCCGCAGCCTGGTCTATCTGGGTCATCAGCGCATACGTTACGGTCAGGATATAACCCACGCTGTCCGGGTCAAAGCGAAACCCATGCACGACCATTTGCGGCACCAGCAGGATCTGGTCGGCGAGCAGGGGGCGGGTTGCGCCGTCGATGTGGACCCGGGCGTGGCCAGACTGCAGATACAGCAATTGGAACAGGTCGGCGTGCTTGTGCGGCTTTACATGCCAATTATGCAATTTTTCCTGGGCTGCGATGGTTTCGCAATACATCAGGTCAGGTACCGTCCAGATGTTGCCATAGCCGTACAGCTTAAAGATCGGGACGGGAGTGTGGTCTTTGTCGGGGGGCTGCCGGGGCGAAGTGTGCATGCCGGATCCCAGTATAGAGCAATACACGAAATGTACATTTTTAAAAAGGAAAAGTCCATTCCGAAATAGTCGGATCGGGGTAATCATTCAGGAAGGCATTTTTAACTTCGCAGCACCCTTCATCAACGGAGATTACCCCCATGAACCCCACAACAGACAGGCAAAGGATTCCGGGCACCGTCGTGTTCGATGGCGGGCAGGCCCGCATCGGTTACGCCCTGAACAAAATGTGCTTCAGCTTCAACTCGGCGGACTGCCGCGAGGCCTTCCAGCGCGATGAGGAAGCCTATATGAGCCGCTATGGTCTGAACAACGCTCAGCGCCAGGCGATTCGCAACCGCAATGTGCTCGAACTCATTGCTGCAGGCGGCCATCCTTACTACCTGGCGAAGTTCGCCGGTATTTTCAAACTGGACATGCAGGATCTGGGCGCACAACAGACCGGCATGAGCAAAGAGGCCTTCAAGGCCAAACTTATCGAAGCGGGGAAATAATCATGGCACACATCGTTGGCAGCATCAGCACCTCTCATGTTCCGGCCATTGGTGGGGCCATCGCGCGCAATCTGCAGCAGGACCCCTACTGGAAGCCGTTTTTCGATGGCTATCCGGCGGCCCGCGACTGGCTCGAACAGGCCCGTCCCGACGTGGTGGTCATCATCCACAACGATCACGGCCTGAATTTCTTCTTGGATAAAATGCCGACCTTCTCGGTGGGTACCGCTGCCGAATACGAGACTGCAGATGAAGGCTGGGGAATTCCGGCGCTGACGCCGGCCCAGGGCGAACAGGATCTGTCGTGGCATATGGTCGAATCCCTGGTTGGCGACGATTTTGATATCACTACCTGCCAGGAGGCCCAGATCGACCACGCGGTGTCATTGCCGCTGGCGCTGTTGTGGCCCGAGCACAATGCACGCGGCGGCCAGTGGCCGGTGAAAATCGTACCGGTGTGCATCAATACCGTGCAGGCGCCATATCCGTCGGCAGCACGCTGCTATCGTCTCGGGCAGGCGATCCGCAAGGCGGTTGAGTCCTGGGACAGCGACGCCCGCGTGCTGATTATCGGTAGCGGCGGGCTGTCTCACCAACTCGATGGCGAGCGCGCCGGCTTTATCAATAAGGAGTTCGACCTGACCTTCATGGACAGCCTGGTCGATGCGCCGGAATGGGTGACCCAGTACACCAACGAACAGCTGATCGAGCAGACCGGCACGCAGGGCATCGAATTGCTGATGTGGGTGGTGGCCCGGGGTGCCATGCCGGATTCGGTCAGCAAGGTACACGCCAACTACCATATTCCGATTTCGAATACGGCAACCGGCCTGCTGGTGCTGGAATCAGCCTGACGCGGTTTCAGGCGGCGCCCGGTTCGCCTGGAACCATTGGCGGGTGTGCCAGATCGTGGCGCGCCAGCCATGCCAGGATGGCTGCGGTGCAGGCCTCGGGCTCCTCGAAGGGGGCCATGTGGCCGGCCCGCGGGATGGCTTCCACCTCGGGATTGCCGGGCATCAGGGCCGCCATCTCGTGGTGGCGTGACAGAGGGCTCCAGCTGTCTTCGCTGCCGCTTAGCAGCAGGGTGGGGCAGCGCGTCTGCCCGAGCACGTCGGTCGCATCGGGCCGATGAATCAGCGCATGAATCTGCCCGGCAAAGGATTCCGGGCTGGATCGCAGCACCATGGTGCGCATCGCATCCATCAGCCGCGTGTTCTGCACAGTGGCCGGTGCGATCAGGGTGTCCAGCCAGGGCGCGACGATGGCAGCGATTCCACCCGAGCGCGCCGCATCGACCAGCGCCATGCGGCGCTCGGTTTCGCCTTCGGCCAAGGGCTTGTAGCCCGTGTTCATCAGCACCAGCCCCGCGCAGCGCTTGGGGGCCTGCCGGGCGATTTCCAGCGCGACACGGCCTCCCATGGAATGGCCGATCACGACCAGCGGGCCAGGGATGCTCGCCAGGGCGTCTGTGGCGGCCTGTGGCAGCGAATCGATGCCCGTCAATTGCGCCACTGTGACCGGTCCCAGGCGCGAGAGCGGGCCGATCAGGTGGGCCCAGGTATCGCCATCGCACAGCAAGCCGTGCAATAGCAGAAAAGAGACCTTGTCGCCTTGAGTGTGCATAATATCGATTCCCCTCGTTTGATGAATGGACCAGGCAGGAAACAAAGATGGCGTCCCCCCAGGAAAATAGTATTTTGCGCGAACCCCTCTATGGGCAGCCCGGCCATTTGCTGCGCCGCGCCCAGCAGATCTCGGCATCGATCTTTCATGACGAAATCGGGTCTGTGGTCACGCCGATCCAGTATGCCATCTTGTGCGTTCTGCTGACCAATCCCGGCATTGACCAGGTTTCACTGGCGGGGCTGGCGGCGATGGACACCTCGACTGCAGCAAGCGTGGCACTGCGCCTCGAAGACAAGGGCCTGTTGACACGCAGTGTTGACCCGGACAACCGGCGCCAGCGGGTCTTGATGTTGACCGATGCCGGGGCGGTCCTGCTCGAAAGTGTGAACGATGCGATTGAACGGCTGCATGGGCGCATATTCGAGAAATTCACGGCCGACGAAGAACGGGTGTTCATGCAACTGCTGGGCAAGCTGGTGGACGTGAATAATCATCACAGTCGCGCACCGCTCTCGGTCAGCCGGCGTTCGGGCAGATCAGGCGCCTGACAGGTTTTTTCAGTGAAATACGGGTAAACCCAGATGTTTTCCCCCCGACGATGTATTTAGAATATATCTCAACATTCAGTGTACTGAATATGAATATTTCCGGAATCGCCAGGAGGGCATCATGTTCTTGGAAAATACGTGGTACGTCGCCTGTACGACCGAAGAAGTTCAGGACAAGCCATTGGGTCGCAGGATTTGCGGTCAGTCCATCGTTTTTTATCGCGGCAAGGAAAACACGGTGGCCGCGCTCGAGGATTTCTGCCCGCATCGCGGCGCGGCGCTGTCCTTGGGTTCGGTCTGCGAAGGGAATCTGATGTGCGGCTACCACGGCCTGGTCATGGGCGCCGACGGCAAGGCCGTGTCCATGCCGATGCAGCGGGTAGGGGGCTTTCCCTGTATCAAAAGCTACGCTGTGGTCGAGCGCTACGGCTTCATCTGGGTGTGGCCGGGTGACCCGGAACGCGCCGACGACACATTGATCCCGCATCTGGACTGGGCGGTGAGTCCAGAGTGGGCGTTTGGCGGCGGCCTTTATCACATCCATTGCGATTACCGTCTGATGATCGACAATCTGATGGACCTGACCCACGAGGCCTACGTTCATGCCGGCAGCATCGGGCAGGACGAAATCGACGAGTCGCCGGTCAAGACGCGCAAGGACGGCGAGCAGGTCGTCACCAGCCGGACCATGGAAAACATCATCGCCCCGCCTTTCTGGCAGGCTGCGATGCGTGCCAATGGGCTGGACGACGCTGCGCCGGTCGATCGCTGGCAGATCTCGCGCTTTACGGCTCCCGGGCATGTGCTGATCGATGTCGGTGTTGCCTACGCAGGCAAAGGCGGATTCGAGGCTGATCCGGCGGTTAAGGCCTCGGCCATAGTGGTCGATTTCATGACGCCGGAAACAGAGGATTCCCACTGGTATTTCTGGGGGATGGCACGGCATTTCAAGCCCGACGACCAGGCATTGACCGCGTCAATCCGGGAAGGGCAGGGTGCGATCTTCAAGCAGGACCTGGCCGTGCTTGAGGCCCAGCAGGCCAACCGGCGGACCTTCCCCGACCGCCGCCTGCTGGCCCTGAATATCGATGCCGGCGGGGTTCAGTCCAGGCGCATGCTGGATCAACTGATTCAGGCCGAACGCGAGGCCGCGCCCCAGCCGGTTGCGGGCTAGTGCCTGCGGTATCATTACTGCAGCCTGTATTCATCATTAGAGTATTTCGTTTATGGATCAATTGTCGGTAAAGGTTGCGAGCAAGTCCACCGAGGCGGTCGATATCGTCAGCCTTGACCTCGTCAGCCTGGATGGCGGCGCCTTGCCGGAATTCAGTGCGGGGGCGCATATCGACGTCCACGTGCCCGGCGGCCTGATACGCCAGTATTCTTTGTCCAGCGACTGCTCCGAGTCCTCGCATTACCGGATCGGTGTGTTGCGCGAACCCAATTCGCGCGGCGGCTCGGTTATTTTGCATGACCGCGTGCAGGCAGGCGATATTCTGCAGATCAGCGCGCCGCGCAACCGCTTCGCCCTGGTGCCCGCGCAGCGCAGCATCCTGCTCGCAGGCGGTATCGGGGTCACGCCCTTGATGTGCATGGCCAGGCAGTTGCAGGCTCAGGGCGCCCAGTTCGAATTTCATTACTGCAGCCGTTCGCGTGAACGCATGGCCTATCTGCAAGAGATCTCCGATTCCGAGTTTTCGGGGCAGGCCTGTTTTCACTTCGATAACGACGAGGCCTCGCACATGGATCTGAACGCGGTCCTGTCTGCGCCCGACAGGCAGACGCATGTGTATATATGTGGGCCGGCCGGTTTCATCGATTACGCGATCGGGCGTGCCCAGGCTTTGGGATGGCCCGAGTCAAACATCCACTTCGAGCGCTTTGCGGCGACCGAGCATCAGGCCCCTCTGGTTGGCGACCAGACCTTTCAGGTCAAGCTCGCGAGCACCGGGGAAGTTTTTGACATCCCGGCTGATGAGCCCATCACAAAGGTGCTCGATCGTCAGGGTGTATTCATACCCGTATCGTGCGAGGAAGGCATATGCGGCACCTGCCTGACGGGCGTGGTCGAGGGCGTGCCCGATCATCGCGACAGCTACCTGACCGACGAGGAGCACGCCGCAAATGACCAGTTCACACCCTGTTGCTCGCGGTCAAAAAGCCCTATGCTCGTCATCGATGCCTGATGTGATATCCGATTATTTTCAAATGCTGATTATTTCAACGATAACCTGGAGACAAATGTGAAGAAAATTCTGAAGCGGTTTGCGGTGCTTTCGGTGGCGCTCGGTGCGTTTGGGGCACTGGGCACCGCGCAGGCCGACGACCTGAAAATCGGGATGATCGCGCCCTTGTCGGGGCCCTTTGCCTCGACGGGCCTGCAGATCATGAATGGCGCGCAGCTTTACCTGAAGCTCAACGGCGATACGGTCGCCGGCCGAAAGGTCGTGCTGATTCCGAAGGACGATACGGGCATCGCGCCGGCGATCAGCAAGCGCCAGGCCCAGAATTTGTTGATCCAGGATCATGTGGATATCCTGGCGGGCTTTGGCCTGACCCCGGCGGCCTTTGCCGTGGCGCCCCTGGCCAGCGAGGCCAAGGTGCCCATGGTGGTGCTGAACGCGGCGACCTCGTCCATCACCACAAAATCGCCGTATATCGTGCGCACGTCCATGACGCTGCCCCAGGTCTCGGCACCGATGGCAACCTGGGCGGCAAACAACGGCATCAAGAAGGTCTACACCCTGACGGCCGACTATGGCCCGGGCCACGATGCAGCGGCGCAGTTCAAGAAAACATTCACCGCTGCCGGCGGCGAGATCGTCGGCGAATTGCGTACCCCCCTGAGCAATCCGGATTTCGCTCCGTTCCTGCAAAAAATCAAGGATACCGGGCCCGATGCGGTGTTCCTGTTCGTGCCCAACGGCGAGCAGGGCGTGGCCTTTGCCAAGGGTTTCAAAGAGCGTGGGCTGGATGAGGCCGGTATCAAGCTGCTGGCCACTGGCGATGTGGTGACTGAAGACGTGCTCGATGCCATGGGCGATTCGGCCGTGGGCATGATCACTTCGTTCCACTACTCGCAGGCCCATGACTCTACGCAGAACAAAGCCTTCGTGGCCGCCTATGCCGAGGCCTATCCCGGCGTGCGGCCCAATATGGTGGCAGTGGCTTCGTACGACGGGATGCACCTGATCTATGAGGCGCTGAAAAAGACCAAAGGGGACGCCAGTGGTGACGCGTTCATGGCGGCAGTCAAGGGAATGCATTGGATGAGCCCGCGCGGCCCGATCGAGATCGATCCCCAGACACGCGACATCATTCAGAACGTGTACATCCGCAAGGTCGAGCGTGTGGATGGTCAATTGCAGAACGTCGAGTTCGACAAGATCCCGAATTTCAAGGATCCGGGCAAGGAATAAGCCTGCATACAGCGTGTGAAAAAACTGCGGCTTGGCCGCAGTTTTTCTTTATGATTAGACGATATAGCCGCGCGCTATAGCTGCTATTTTCCACTGCCGCTTAACAAGCATGCGGCTTGGCATCATAATGGGCCGATATGAAATCATCACGATATATTGCAGATCTGGACGTCTTTCCCATTGGGCTCGGCTGCATGAGCCTGAGTCACGGATACGGGCCGCCGACCGAGGCATCCCGGGCCGAGGCGGTGTTGCTCGGTGCCCTGGATAGCGGGGTCACGCTGTTCGATACCGCAGCCTTGTACGGTTTCGGGGATAACGAGGAATTGCTGGGCCGGGTGCTCGCGCCGCACCGCAACCGTTTCACGCTGGCCAGCAAGTGCGGTATTTTTCGCGAAAACGGCAAACGCCGGATTGACGGGCGACCGGAGACCTTGCGCAAAACCTGCGAAGACAGTCTGCGGCGCTTGCGCACCGATGTGATCGATTTGTACTACCTGCATCGCTGGGACAAGTCCGTTCCGATCGAGGACAGTATCGGCGCCCTGGCCGATCTCGTGCGTGCAGGCAAGATCCAGCATATCGGCCTGTCAGAGGTATCGGGCGCGACCTTGCGCAAGGCCCATGCCGTGCATCCCATTGCCGCTGTACAAAGCGAATATTCGCTGTGGACGCGCAACCCCGAAATTTCTGTACTGGCCGCCTGCCGCGAACTCGGGGCTGCCTTTGTGGCGTTCAGTCCGGTAGGGCGCGGCTTTCTGGCCGATGGGGTGCCCGATCAGCTGGTGGAAACCGATCTGCGCAGCAGGCTACCGCGATTCCAGGGCGAGGCCTATGCGCAGAACCAGGGGCTGCTGACCCGTTATAAACAGCTTGCCGCAGGTCTGGGGTGTTCGCCTGCGCAACTGGCCCTGGCCTGGTTGTTGAACCGAGGCGACGACGTGATACCCATCCCCGGCACGACCTCGCTCGATCACCTTCACGATAATCTGGGTGCAGTCGATGTGAACCTGGGGCCCGAGGTGTCGGCTGCCCTCGACGAGCTCTTCGGTTCCCATGCCGTGCAGGGTGCGCGCTATGCCGAGGCAACGCTGCACGAAGTTGATTCCGAAGAGTTCCCGCGCTGATTGGCGTGTGGCTGTTCAAGCAAAAGAGAATGGACATGGAAACGATAAAGCTGGGCCTGATTGGCTATGGCGAGGTGGGTGGCATTTTTTGTGCGGGGCTCAAGCCCCAAGTCGCGAGCGTGCACGCCTGGGACATCAAACTGCAATCCGATGCGGGTGGGCCCCTGCGTGAGCGTGCTGTGCGTGATGGCGTAGAACTTTGCGATTCGGCAGCCGGGCTGTGTGCGCACGCCGACCTCATCATATCGGCGGTCACCGCCTCGCATACGGTCGATGTGGCTCGTGATGCGTCGCGCCACATTCGTGCGGGGACGATATTTTTGGATCTGAATTCGGCCTCGCCCGGTGCCAAGCGCGAGGCGGCCGGCCTGATCGAGGCGGCCGGGGCGATCTATGTGGAAGCCGGGGTCATGACTTCGGTGCCGCCTTATGGCATACGGGTGCCGATGCTGCTGGGCGGCCCCCGGGCCGAGGCTCTGGCACAGACTCTGTCCGGTCTGGGGATGGATGCCCATGCGGTGTCCGAGCAACTGGGCGTGGCCTCGGCCATCAAGATGTGCCGTAGCGTCATGATCAAGGGTCTGGAGGCGCTGGTGATCGAGAGCTACACGACGGCCCGCGCCTACGGTGTCGAGGACTACGTGCTGCCGACGCTGCAGGAAACCTTCCCATCCATCGACTGGCCGAAGCAGGGCGCCTATTTCTACAGTCGCGTGGTCCAGCACGGCCGACGCCGCGCTGAGGAAATGCGCGAGGTGGCCAACACGGTGCGCGAGGCCGGTTTCGAGCCCTTGATGGCTTCGGCCACGGCTGAAAAGCAGGACTGGGTTGCCGGGCTTGCCGCCCAGGGCCTGTTCGACGGCATCGATAAGCAGGGCGGCTGGCAGGCCTATGCTGATCGTCTGATTAAGGATTAGCCCCCACGCTGCACAGCCTGCGGCTGCTTGCTGCCCCCCAAGGGGGCGCATTTTGCCTTGGGGCGGCCCGGCGGCAAAACGACCCCCACGCTGCACAGCCTGCGGCTGCTTACGGGGTTTGGATCATTGAGCTTGGGTAGACTTGGCGGGCGGTTTCGCGGATCAGGTCCACCATGGCGTTCTGTGTGAGGGTCGCAATACGCCGTGCGGCGGTGGCCAGGCATAGGCGGCTGAGGATTTCCGGTTTGACGATGGGCCTGAGGGAATAGGCGTCCGGGCGTGCCGAGGTCAGTACAGCGTGCCGGGTCAGCACAGCGTGGCCCGCGCCGTCTGCAACCAGATCCAGGATCGCGGGTACACCGTCGATCTCAAGCCGGATCGTGGGCTTGCGGTCAATATGTGCCATCTGGGATTCCAGCAGCATCCGCACCGTATGCGGACGGTTGGGAATCACCAGGGGAATGCCGGCCAGTTCAGCCAGGGTGATCGGGGGTAATTCGGCAGTATCCGCCGTGGTGCGAGGCCCGATCAGATACAGCGATTCGCTGGTCAATGGGCTGATGTCGAATTCGGGCGAGACCGTGGGGTTATAGAGCAAGGCGATGTCCAGCCGACCGGCCAGCAGCCATTCCTGCATCACCATAGACAGGCCTTCGCTGATCGATAATGTAGCGTCGGGCAGGCGTTTGCGGACTTCGCGCGTCAACTGCACCGTCATCATCTTTGAGGCGCTGGGAGCAATACCCACGGCTACCCGCCCGGCCAGCGCCCCACGTGCGCGGCCCAGATCCTCTTTGGCGCGTTCCACCTGGTGCAGGATGCCTCGACAGTGTTCGAGCAGCAGCTTTCCGGCCTCGGTAGTGGTCACCCCGCGCCCGTTGCGATTGAGCAGGTTCTGGCGCAGTTCCACCTCTAGCATCCTGACCTGCCGGCTCAGAGCCGGTTGCGCCACGTTCAAGGCATGTGAGGCTTGTGTAAAGCTGCCCAACTCGGCCACGCGCAGGAAATATTCCAGCTGTTTCAGATCCATTTAATTACCATGTTCGGCATAGTGACATTCAAATGATATCATTTCGGTATATCTGATAGTCTTGGATGGGGGCTTAACTCTTTGTCTCAATCTATCCATAATGGAATACTCGACACGCGGGATCGTCATCGGCGTGTGGAACATCTAAACAACAGGATGTGTGCAAAATGAGCAGAAAGCCCTTGATTATCGATTGTCATGGTCACTATACGACCGCGCCTCAGGCCCTGGCCGACTGGCGTGACCGCCAGATTGCCGGCATCGCCGATCCGTCCCAAAAGCCTGCTGTCTCGGAACTGAAGATCAGTGACGACGACTTGCGCGAATCCGTCGAAAAAAACCAGCTGCGCCTGATGAATGAACGCGGTTCGGATCTGACGATTTTCTCGCCGCGCGCCAGCTTCATGGCCCACCATATCGGCGACTTCCAGGTTTCCAGCACCTGGGCTGCGATCTGCAACGAACTCTGTCACCGGGTGTCCGAACTCTATCCGGATCGCTTCGCAGTGGCTGCCATGCTGCCGCAATCCCCCGGCGTCGATCCGGCCACCTGCATTCCTGAACTTGAAAAGTGCGTGAACGAATATGGTGCAGTCGCCATCAA
This sequence comes from Alcaligenaceae bacterium, assembly GCA_030452305.1. Lineage (GTDB taxonomy): Bacteria > Pseudomonadota > Gammaproteobacteria > Burkholderiales > Burkholderiaceae_B > Castellaniella. Next base: position 11,955 of record JAKDMO010000035.1, read on the forward strand.
CCTGAACCCCGATCCTTCGGGTGGGCACTGGACGGCGCCGCCGCTGTCGGACCGTTCTTGGTATCCGATCTACGAAAAGATGATCGAGTACGACATTCCGGCCATGGTCCACGTCTCGACCAGCTGCAATGCCTGCTTTCACACCACGGGCGCGCACTACCTGAATGCCGACACCACGGCCTTCATGCAATGCCTGACCTCTGACCTGTTCAAGGATTTCCCGGATCTGCGTTTCGTGATCCCGCACGGGGGCGGTGCGGTGCCTTACCACTGGGGACGTTTTCGCGGGCTGGCCCAGGCACTGAAAAAGCCCTTGCTCGACGAGCACCTGCTAAATAATATTTATTTTGATACCTGCGTATACCATCAGCCCGGCGTCGATCTGCTGACCAAGGTGATTCCGGTCAAGAACGTACTGTTTGCTTCCGAGATGATCGGCGCAGTGCGCGGGATCGACCCCGAAACCGGCCACTATTTCGATGATACCAAGCGCTACGTGGAATCGGCTGCAACCCTATCTGATGACGACCGTTTCCAGATCTACGAAGGCAATGCCCGCCGCGTCTATCCGCGACTGGATACCGCGCTCAAGGCACGTGGCCTGTAATCGATAGAACCGAACTTTACGAGGATACGAATATGTCTGCTCCTTTGAACAATCTGGGTGTGGTTCATCGCACGATTCAGCGCGCCGATCCGGCCGCAGTCGAACATCTGTCGAAATTCGGTGTGGCGACCATCCACGAAGCCATGGGCCGCGTCGGCCTGATGAAAACGTATATGCGTCCCATCTATAAGGGCGCTCGCATGTGCGGTACGGCCGTAACCGTGCTGCTGCAGCCGGGCGATAACTGGATGCTGCATGTGGCGGCCGAGCAGATCAAGCCGGGCGATGTGGTCGTGGCAGCCTGCACCACTGACAATTTCGACGGATTTTTCGGTGATCTGCTGGCCACCTCGTTCAAGGCGCGCGGTGCGCGCGGCCTGATCATTGATGGCGGCGTACGCGACGTCGATACGCTAGAGGAAATGGATTTTCCCGTGTTCAGCCGGGCGATCAATTCCAAGGGCACGGTCAAGGGCACTCTGGGTTCGGTGAACATCCCCATTGTGTGCGCGGGCGCCCAGGTGATGCCCGGCGATGTGGTCATCGCTGACGTGGATGGTGTGGTTGTGGTACCCGCTGCGGTCGCTGGCGAGGTGGCGAGCCGGTCGCAGGCCCGAGAAGACAACGAGGGTGCCAAGCGCGAGATCTTCGCCTCGGGCGAGCTGGGCCTGGACTACTACAAGATGCGCGAGGGCCTGGAAAAGGCCGGCCTGAAGTATATCGACTGAGGACATCGCGAATGACGAGTCACGCAAACGAAGGCGAATTTGTGAAAACCCCGGGCTGGCTGGACTACTACGACGGCCCGAGCACGCCTGATTTCAAGGTGCCGTCCGGTGCCGTGGATGCCCATTGCCACGTATTTGGCCCGGGCAATGTTTTTCCATATTCACCGCAGCGCAAGTACACACCCTGCGATGCCCCCAAGGAAGCCCTGTTCGCGCTGCGCGACCATCTGGGTTTCGACAAGAACGTCATCGTGCAGGCAACCTGCCACGGTACGGATAACCGCGCACTGCTCGATGCCTTGCGCGCTTCGAACGGTCGTGCGCGTGGCGTGGCAACCGTTGCGCGTGATGTCAGTGATGCAGAACTGCAGGCCATGCATGAGGCAGGGGTGCGCGGCACGCGCTTCAATTTCGTCAGGCGCCTCGCAGATTTCACGCCGCGCGAGGTCCTGACCGATATCGCCGGGCGCATCGCTCCGCTGGGCTGGCATGTCGTGGTGTATTTTGAGGCCGCCGACCTGCCCGATCTGTATGATTTCTTTACTACACTGCCCACGACCGTGGTGGTCGATCATATGGGCCGGCCCGACGTCAGCAAGCCCGTCGACGGGCCCGAGTTCGAACTGTTTGTGCGTATGATGCGCGAACACGAAAACATCTGGAGCAAGGTCAGTTGCCCCGAACGCCTCAGCAAATCGGGCCCGCCCGCGCTGAATGGCGAGCGCAGCCCCTACCAGGATGTCGTGCCCTTTGCACGGCGCCTGGTCGAGACTTTTCCGGATCGCGTACTGTGGGGGACCGACTGGCCGCACCCCAATCTGAAGGCACATATGCCCGATGACGGGCTGTTGGTGGATTACATTCCGCACATTGCCCCGACTGCGGTCCTGCAGCAGAAACTTCTGGTCGATAATCCGACCCGTCTGTACTGGAGGTAGATCATGTCACTCGAAAAACCCTATGTCGATATTCCCGGCACCATCATTTTCGATGCCGAACAGTCGCGCCTGGGCTATCACCTGAACCAGTTTTGCATGTCGCTGATGAAGGCGGAAAACCGCGAGCGCTTCAAAGCTGACGAGCGCGCCTATCTGGATGAATGGCCCATGACCGAAGAACAGAAACAGGCCGTCATGTCGCGCGATCTGAATCGTTGCCTGGCGGCAGGCGGCAATATTTACTTTCTTGCCAAGCTGGGTGCGACCGATGGCCGCTCATTCCAGTTCATGGCCGCCAGCATGACTGGCATGAGCCAGGAGGACTACGCTGCGATGATGCTATCGGGCGGCCGTAATGTCGAAGGCAACCGCAAGACCGGAGAGCACAAGAATGGCTAAGCAACATGCGCGCATCAGCGCCAGCGTATATACCTCGCACGTACCGGCAATCGGTGCGGCCCTGGACCTGGGCAAGACCACAACCGACTATTGGGCACCGCTGTTCGCAGGGTATGAACCGTCCAAGAAATGGTTCAAGGACAACACGCCTGATGTGATTTTCCTGGTCTACAACGATCATGCCACTGCCTTCAGCCTCGATCTGATCCCGACCTTTGCAATCGGTTGCGGCGAACAATACCAGCCGGCCGACGAGGGCTGGGGCGCGCGTCCGGTGCCGCCGGTCGTTGGCCATCCCGAGCTCGCCTCGCATATTGCTCAATCGGTCATCCAGCAGGATTTCGACCTCACCATTGTGAACAAGATGGATGTGGATCACGGGCTGACCGTGCCCTTGTCGCTGATGTGCGGACAGCCTCAGGCCTGGCCCTGCCCGGTGATTCCATTTGCCGTCAACGTGGTGCAGTATCCGGTTCCGTCCGGGCGCCGCTGCTTTGAGCTGGGCCGCGCGATCCGCCGGGCGATCGAGTCCTACGACAGGCCGTTGAATGTCCAGATCTGGGGCACGGGTGGCATGAGCCACCAGCTGCAAGGCCCGCGAGCAGGCCTCATCAATAAGGAATTCGACACTGATTTCATGGATCGTATGATCGCCAGTCCGGCCGAGCTGGCTGACATGCCGCATATCAATTACGTGCGCGAGGCGGGTTCCGAAGGGATCGAACTGGTGATGTGGCTGATTGCGCGCGGCGCGATGGCCGATGTCGCGGGCGGTCCTGCACCCCACGTGTTTCATCGTTTCTATCACGTCCCTGCCTCGAACACGGCAGTCGGCCATCTGATTCTGGAGGAGCAGGCATGACACAGACAATCAAGGTAGCCCTGGCCGGCGCCGGGGCGTTCGGGATCAAACACCTGGACGGTATCCGTAATATCGATGGGGTCGAGGTGGTATCGCTGATTAGCCGCAACCTCGAAAAAACCCGCGAGATCGCCGACAAATACGGCATCGCGCATGCGGGCACCGACCTGAACGAGTCGCTGGCCATGCCCGAGGTCGATGCGGTCATTCTGTGCACCCCGACGCAAATGCATGCATCGCAGGCCATGGATTGTCTGCGTGCGGGCAAGCACGTGCAGGTCGAGATTCCCATGGCCGACAGCCTGACCGATGCCCAGGCGCTCGTGGATCTGGCCGCCAAATCGGGCAAGATCGCGATGTGCGGCCATACCCGCCGCTTCAACCCCAGCCACCAGTATGTGCACCAGCGCATTGCCGCAGGTGAATTCAATATCCAACAGATGGATGTGCAGACATACTTTTTCCGGCGCACCAATATGAACGCGCTGGGCCAGCCGCGCAGTTGGACGGACCATCTGCTGTGGCACCATGCTGCGCACACTGTGGATCTGTTTGCCTACCAGGCCGGCAGCCCCATTGTGCAGGCCAACGCCATACAGGGGCCCATCCATCCGGACCTGGGCATCGCCATGGATATGTCGATCCAGTTGAAGGCCGCCAACGGCGCCCTGTGCACCTTGTCGCTCAGCTTCAATAATGACGGGCCCTTGGGCACATTTTTCCGTTACATCGGTGACACCGCGACCTATATCGCCCGATATGACGATCTGGTCAATGGCAAGGAAGAACCCATCGATGTCAGCAAAGTGGCCGTTTCCATGAACGGTATCGAGTTGCAGGATCGCGAGTTCTTTGCAGCAATACGTGAAGGTCGCGAGCCGAATTCCAGCGTGGCACAGGTTTTGCCGTGCTATCAGGTGCTGGATCAGCTCGAACAGCAGTTAAAAAAATAAGCTTAGCCCGGAACTTCGTTCCATCCCCATCGCATCAGGAGACCATAAATGAAATTCACCACAAAGCTTGGCGTACTCGCCGTAATGCTTGGCGCCATGACCAGCGTCCAGGCGAAGGACATCAAGATCGGCGTGGTCATGCCGATGTCCGGGCCGTTTGCATCGCACGGTAAACAGCTTGGCAACGGTATCAAGCTGTTCATGGACGAGCACGGCGATACGGTTGCCGGCGACAAGATCGAGATCATTATCAAGGACGATACAGGCATTTCACCCTCCGTCGCCAAGCGCCAGGCGCAGGAACTGCTGATCAAGGACAAGGTCGATATCCTGGCCGGCTTCAGCCTCACCCCGAACGCCTTCTCGGTTGCACCCCTGGCCACCCAGGCCAAGGTGCCGATGGTGGTGATGAACGCTGCTACCTCGTCGATCACCGAAAAATCCCCGAATATTGTTCGGGTATCCATGACCCTGCCGCAGGATACGGCTCCGATCGCCAGGTGGGCCTACGATAACGGGCTGCGCAATGTCTATACGCTGGTCGCCGACTACGGCCCCGGCCACGACGCCGAAGCCCAGTTCAAAAAGACGTTCACCGAGCTGGGCGGCAAGATCGTCGGCGATGTGCGCACGCCGGTCAAAAACCCGGACTTCGCCCCGTATCTGCAAAAGATCAAGGACGTCAAGCCCGATGCCGTGTTCTTTTTCGTGCCCAATGGCGAGCAGGGCGTCGCCCTGGCCAAGGGCTACAAGGAACGTGGCCTTGAGGAAGCCGGGATCAAGGCGCTGGCCACGGGCGACGTGACCGACGAAGACGTGCTCGACGCCATGGGCGATTCCGCCATCGGCATGATCACGTCCTTCCACTATTCCCAGGTGCATGAATCCCCCGAGAACAAGGCGTTCACCGAGGCCTATGCCAAGGCATTCCCGAACGAGCGTCCGAACTTCATGGCGGTGGCCGCCTATGACGGTATGCATCTGATCTACAAAGCACTGGAAAAGACCAAGGGCGACGCCGGTGCTGAGGCCTTCATGGCGGCCGTCAAGGGGATGAAGTGGAACAGCCCGCGTGGCCCCATCGAAATCGATCCCGAGACGCGTGACATCATTCAGAACGTGTATATTCGTAAGGTTGAACGCGTGGACGGTGTGCTGCAGAATGTCGAATTCGACAAGTACGAAGCGGTGAAGGATCCCGGCAAGCAATAAGCCGGGCGGATAGCCGGCAACAGGCGACCGGCGTCGCGGAGGCGACAGGAAGCCCCGCGCCCCGGGGAAAATAGGCGCAGCAACGCCC
>JAKDMO010000200.1 GCA_030452305.1 Alcaligenaceae bacterium
GATCGTCCCTACGTTGACGTGCGGTTTGGTCCGTTCAAACTTGCCTTTTGCCATGATGAATCCCGTAAATTTCCTAGGAAATGAATTAGTAGATACTCCGGTCGCCCCCGGGTGGGGGCCGCCGGATCATGATTACTTGCCGCGTGCTGCGATGACTTCGTCGGCGACGTTGCGCGGCGCCTCGGAATAATGCTTGAATTCCATCGTGTACGTCGCACGGCCCTGGGTCTGCGAGCGCAGGCTGGTGGAATAGCCAAACATCTCGGCCAGGGGAACCTCGGCCTTGATGATCTTGCCGCCGCCGGGGATGTCGTCCATGCCCTGGACCATGCCGCGACGCGAGGACAGATCGCCCATCACGTTCCCCGCGTAGTCTTCGGGGGTTTCGACCTCGACGGCCATCATGGGTTCGAGCAGCACAGGGCTGGCCTTGCGCATGCCGTCCTTGAAGCCCATCGAAGCCGCCATACGGAACGCGTTTTCGTTCGAGTCCACATCATGGTAGGAACCGAAGAACAGCGTTACCTTGACATCGACCACCGGGTAACCGGCGACAACGCCCGAGTTAAGCGTGTCCTGGATGCCCTTGTCAACAGCCGGGATGTACTCGCGCGGCACCACACCGCCCTTGATCGCGTCCACGAATTCGTAGCCGCCGCCTGGGGGCAGGGGTTCGAGCTTGAGCACGACGTGACCGTACTGGCCGCGACCGCCGGATTGCTTGACGAACTTGCCTTCGACTTCGTCGCAGACCTTGCGAATGGTTTCGCGGTAGGCGACCTGCGGCTTGCCGACATTGGCTTCGACGCTGAATTCGCGACGCATGCGATCGACCAGCACTTCGAGGTGCAGTTCGCCCATGCCCGAGATGATGGTCTGGCCGGATTCCTCGTCGCTGCGCACGCGGAACGACGGGTCCTCTTGGGCCAGGCGCTGCAAGGCGACGCCCATCTTTTCCTGGTCGGCCTTGGACTTCGGCTCGACTGCCTGCGAAATCACGGGCTCGGGGAAGATCATGCGTTCGAGCTCGATGTGGTCACCGACGTCGCACAGGGTTTCACCCGTGGTGACGTCCTTCAGGCCCACCACGGCGGCGATGTCGCCGGCCACGACTTCCTTGATCTCGGCGCGGTTGTTCGCGTGCATCTGCAGGATACGGCCGACGCGTTCTTTTTTGCCCTTGATGGGGTTGTAGATCGTGTCGCCCGAACGCAGCACACCCGAATAGACGCGGATGAAGGTCAATTGCCCAACGAAGGGGTCGGTCATGAGCTTGAAGGCCAGCGCCGACATCTTGGCGTTGTCGTCAGCCGGGCGCTCGACCACGTTGCCCTGATCGTCATGGCCCTGGACCGGCGGAATGTCCACGGGCGAGGGCAGGTAATCGATCACAGCGTCGAGCATGCGTTGCACGCCCTTGTTCTTGAACGCGGTCCCGCACAACATCGGCTGGATTTCGCAGGCGATGGTGCGCAGGCGAATGCCCTGATCGATCTCGGCTTCGGTCAGGCTGCCGGTTTCAAGGTATTTGTCCATGAGCTCTTCGTTGGCCTCGGCGGCCGACTCGACGAGCTTTTCGTGCCATTCCTGGGCGCTGTCCATCAGCTCGGGCGGAATGTCGATGTATTCGAATTTCGTGCCGTGCGAGGCTTCGTCCCAGATGATGCCTTTCATCTTGGTCAGGTCAACCACGCCCTTGAACTGGTCCTCGGCGCCGATCGGGATCACGATGGGCACAGGATGGGCCTTCAGACGCAGCTTGAGCTGGTCGTAGACCTTGAAGAAATTGGCACCCGTACGGTCCATTTTGTTGACAAAGGCCAGACGGGGCACCCCGTACTTATTGGCCTGGCGCCACACTGTTTCGGACTGGGGCTGCACACCGCCCACGGCGCAATACACCATGCAGGCGCCGTCGAGCACGCGCATGGAACGTTCGACTTCGATCGTGAAGTCAACGTGCCCCGGGGTGTCGATGATGTTGACGCGGTGTTCCTGGTACTGGTGTTCCATGCCGCTCCAGAACGCAGTGGTCGCAGCGGACGTAATGGTGATGCCGCGTTCCTGTTCCTGTTCCATCCAGTCCATCGTTGCGGAACCCTCGTGGGTTTCGCCGATTTTATGATTGATACCGGTATAGAAAAGGATGCGCTCGGTCGTCGTGGTCTTGCCTGCGTCGATGTGCGCGGAAATACCAATATTGCGATAACGCTGGATGGGGGTTTTGCGGGACATGGTGTATGTTTCCTAATATTACCAACGGAAGTGACTGAATGCTTTGTTGGCTTCAGCCATCTTGTGGGTATCTTCTCGTTTTTTCATTGCGCCGCCACGGCCTTCGGCGGCGTCCATCAGTTCGCCGGCCAGACGCAGGTCCATGGATTTTTCGCCGCGCTTTTTGGTGGCCTCGCGCAGCCAGCGCATGGCCAGAGCCAGACGGCGCACGGGGCGGACTTCGACAGGCACCTGATAGTTGGCACCGCCGACGCGACGGCTTTTGACCTCAACCACGGGCTTGATGTTATTGATCGCCAGGTTGAACACCTCGATCGGATCCTTGCCGGACTTGGCCTGAATATGATCAAAGGCGCCATAGATGATGCGCTCAGCCACGGCTTTTTTGCCGGAGAGCATGACAACATTCATGAATTTGGCCAGTTCAACGCTGCCGAACTTGGGATCGGGGAGGATTTCACGTTTGGGGACTTCGCGACGGCGGGGCATTTTTCAGTTTCCTAGTGACGATTCAGTTGAGCCGATCAATACGGCCACGGCACCCATCGGGGTGCCACTTACATGCCGCAGACAATGCTGCGGTTGCACGATTGAGCCGGCAAGCCGGCCAAGGGTGGGGCAATTATTTCTTGGGGCGCTTGGCACCGTATTTCGAGCGGGCCTGCTTGCGGTCCTTGACACCCTGGAGGTCAAGCGAGCCGCGCACGATGTGATAGCGCACACCCGGCAAGTCCTTGACACGGCCGCCACGCACCAGCACGACCGAGTGTTCCTGCAGGTTGTGGCCTTCGCCGCCAATGTATGAAATGACCTCGTAGCCGTTGGTCAGGCGCACTTTGGCGACCTTACGCAGGGCCGAGTTCGGCTTTTTCGGGGTGGTGGTGTACACGCGGGTGCAGACACCGCGGCGCTGGGGGCAGTTTTCAAGAGCAGGGCTCTTGCTGGCTTCGTGGCTGACCGCGCGCGGCTTGCGCACGAGCTGGCTAATGGTAGGCATGACCTTTACGCATCCTTTGTACTTGCGTACTGTTTTTCAGGCAATGTGTACAAAATCCGCCTGAAACGAACAACGTAAAGAGCGGGCCTTGCACACAGGGCGGGCGCATCAGACGCCCTGCCCCGGAAATCATCTTTGATGCCTGACGGCCGCCCCAAAAGCGCGTTTGCGGCGCACCAAGAGACATCAATCCAACAGGCATTTAACGAGCCAGCTATATTAGCACTGCAATCTGAACAAATCAAGCGACACCGTTACGCAGGTGCAGCAGGGCGATGCGACGGCACAGCAAAGTCCGCAAGCAATTCGGCTATTATGTAAATTCGCCATCGCCCCGGGGCCGCAACCGCCGGGGCCTTCCCGGAGCCACGGATGATCCAGCCAACCGCGACAAGCCCCGCCCTGGGTACCCGGGGCGTCGAGTTCATCGAATATACCGCCAGCCAACCCGACGAGCTCGGTGCCGTGCTGACCCAGATGGGTTTCCGCCTGCTGGCCAGGCACCGTTCGCGCGAGGTGTTCCTGTATCGCCAGGGTGAGATGAATATCATCGTCAATGCCGATCCGGTAGCGCTGGGCGGCCTGTCGCGCCAGAACGACGACAATCAGATCAGCGCGGTGGCCTTGCGCGTCGAGAACGCCCATCACGCCTATCGGCGCTGTATCGAATGGGGCGCCTGGCCGATTCCGACACGCGCCGATGCGATGGAATTGAATATTCCCGGCATACACGGCGTGGGCGATGCCATCATCTATCTGGTCGACGAGCGCCGAAATTTCTCGATCTATGACGTGGACTTCGACTACCTGAGCGACGAGCACGAGGTTGAGCCCGTGGCGCCGGATCTGCATTTTTTTGGCTTGGTCCAGTACATCAACCCAGATCGCACGGCGGAATGGGTGGATTTCTATTCGCAGTTGCTGGGGTTTCGGGCCCTGCCGCCGGACAGCCATTTCGGCATCCTGCCCAATGGCACGATTCTGGAGAGCGCCTGCAAACGCTTTTACCTGCAGTTGGTCGAGCCGATGGGCGATGCCTTGTTCGATATCGAGTGGTACGAGCAGTTCGCACGGCTGGCGCTGGGCACGCCGGATGTGTTGGCGACAGTACGGGCGCTAGAGTCGCGCAATGTACCCTTCCAGAACAACGCCTTCATCCGGCCCGATGCGCACGGAGCCATCACCACGGCGCTGTCCTACGATGTGAATTTCGAACTGGTCCACCACGAGACGCCACGCTGATCGGG
>JAKDMO010000036.1 GCA_030452305.1 Alcaligenaceae bacterium
TAACTCACCGAACCCTCGCGATACTGAATCTGCGACAGGCGCGCCGCCCGGGATGCGGATTGCACGGCGTTATCCTGCACGTCAGTCTGCTCGCCCAGGATACGCAAACTCGACAAACCGTCCTCGACCTCGCGGAATGCACCCAGCACCGTCTGGCGATACGCTGCGACATCCTCTTCATAACGGGCACGCGCAAAGTCCACACCGGCCTGTCGCTCGCCCCCATCGAAAATTGGCAGTGACAGCATTGTGCCAACCAGCGGCCCCAACAGGAACGTCCGGCTGGACCATTGGAACAAATCGTCCAGTTCGGAGGACTCGTAGCCCAATGCGCCCGTCAGACTCAGGCGTGGAAAAAACGCCGCGTTCGCCGCGCCGATCCGCGCATTGGCCGCCGCCATGGCCCGCTCGGCCGCCGCAATGTCGGGTCGGCGCTCGAGCAGGGACGAAGGCAGCCCCGCAGGTATTCCGACTGCCACACGATCCAGCGCATGGGTCGGCAAGGCGAAGTCGGCGGGCGTCTTGCCCAGTAGAACGGCCAAGGTATGCTCGGCCACCGAGCGCTGGCGCGCGATGCTCAGAGACTCCGAGCGGGCTGTCGCCAGTTCAGTTCTGGCGCGCGCCACATCCAGCTCGCTGATATCGCCCAGCGCATAGCGGCGCTCCACCAGATCCAGGGCCTTGCCACGCAAATCGACGGTGCCACGATACAGCGCCTGCTCGGCATCCAGTCGGCGGATCAGAAAATAGGCCTGGGCAACATCGGCTTGCAAAGCAAGCTGCACGGACCGGAACAAGGCCTCGCTTTGTTGCTCATCGGCCGTCGCGGCATCGACTGTGGAGGCAATACGGCCAAACAGATCGGCTTCATAGGAAACGCCTGCCTGTGCACGCCACATGGTCACCGGCGGATTGGGTGCCTCTGCAGACAAGCCCTGCGCGACGTTCGAAGCACGCTGGCGGGTCGCACCAAAACCCGCATTCACCCGTGGCAGCTGCTCTGAGCTCGCCCCGCGCTGCAGCGCACGCGCCTGCGTCACGCGGGCGGCGGCAGCCTTCAGGTCTTGATTCGCCGCCAGGGCTTGCTCCTCCAAGGCGTCCAGCTCGGCATCGTGGAATATCGCCCACCATTTGCCTCGTGTCACCGCTTCCGATGGCTGTGCCGCCTTCCAGCGTTGGGCCGCCTCGGGCGACATTGAGGCCTCTTTGAACGCCTCGGGAAGCTCGACGGACGGGCGTTGATAATCCGGCCCTACCGCACAACCTGCCAGCAACCCCGCCAAAACGGCAAGAACAAGAAAACTTCGTAAGTAATTCGTCATAGCCAACTCTTGGTTACTCTGCAGGCACGGCCAGTGTGGGCGCCTCATGCGCCGAGGCCGAATGCAGATGGCGGCGCCCAAGCGAGCGCAGCAAGACATAGAACACCGGCGTCAGGAACAAACCGAACAAGGTGACACCCAGCATGCCGAAGAACACGGCGATCCCCATTGCATGACGCATTTCCGAGCCGGCGCCCACTGATGTCACCAAGGGCACGACGCCCATGATGAATGCGATGGAGGTCATCAGGATGGGGCGCAGGCGCAGGCGGCTAGCCTCGACAGCCGCCTTGATGGTCGGCACGCCCTGCAATTCCAGCTCGCGTGCGAACTCCACGATCAGGATAGCGTTCTTGCAGGCGAGGCCGACCAGGACCATCAAGCCGATCTGCGTAAAGATATTGTTATCACCCCCTGTGAGCCACACGCCCGTCAAGGCAGCCAGAATGCCCATGGGCACAATGAGGATGACTGCCAGCGGAAGGGTCAGGCTTTCGTACAAGGCAGCCAGCACCAGAAACACGAGCAGCACACTGATGGGAAACACCCAAACACCTGAATTACCCGCCAGAATCTGCTGATAAGTCAGGTCCGTCCATTCAAACTTGACACCGGTGGGCAGCGTTTCCGCCGCAATGCGTTCGGCTGCGGCCTGAGCCTGATCCGAGGAATAGCCTGGCGCGGGTCCGCTGTTGATGTCGGCGGCGGTATAGCCGTTATAGCGCACCACCATCTCGGGCCCGAAGCTGGGCGTGACCTCGACCAGCGACGACAGCGGCACCATCTCGCCCGAACGGCTGCGCGTCTTGAGCTGCAGGATGTCTTCGGGCCGCGAGCGGTATTGCGCATCGGCCTGCGCCCTGACCTGATAGACGCGTCCGAACCGGTTGAAGTCATTCACGTACAAGGATCCCAGATAAATTTGCATCGTGTTGAACACGTCCGTGACCGGCACGCCCAACTGCTTGGCCTTGACGCGGTCCAGGTTCACATCGAGCTGCGGCACATTGATCTGATAGCTGGAAAATGCCGGACCCAACTCAGGCGTCTGTCGGGCTCGTGCGAGGAACGCCTGCGCAGCAGCGTCAAGTTTTTCGTAGCCCAGCCCAGCCCGATCCTCGATTTGCAGCTTGAAGCCGCCAACCGTACCCAGGCCCATGACCGGCGGTGGTGGGAACACCGCAATGAACGAGTCCTTGATCTGCGAGAACTGCTGGTTCAGGGAAGTGGCGATCGCATTGGCCGACAGCGAGTCGTCGCGACGCTCCTCAAAAGATGCAAGCGTTATAAAGACAATCCCTGCACTGGAGCTGTTGGTGAAGCCGTTGATGGACAAGCCCGGGAAGGCAATGGCGTTCTCGACCCCAGCTTGCTTCATGGCGATATCGCCCATGCGGCGAATTACGTCCTCGCTGCGGTCCAGCGACGCACCGTTGGGCAACTGCGCAAAACCGATCAGGTACTGTTTGTCCTGGGCGGGCACGAATCCACCCGGCACGACATAGGAAATTCCGACCGTCAGCGCCAGCAGGACGATATAGACGCCCATAAACGATGCCTTGCGGCCAACCACGCCTGACACGCCGCCCGCATAGCGATCAGAGGTGCGTCCAAAGAACCGGTTGAATCGACCGAAAAAGCCGCCCAGCCAACGGTCCATCGTGAGCGTCAGCCAATCCGGCGCGTCGCCATGCCCCTTGAGCAGCAAAGCCGCCAGCGCGGGTGAGAGCGTGAGTGAATTGAAGGCCGAGATCACCGTCGAGATGGCGATGGTCATGGCGAACTGCTTGAAGAACTGGCCGCTCAGGCCGGTCATGAAGGCCAGGGGCACGAATACGGCCACCAGCGTCAAGGCGATGGCGATGATGGGGCCGCTGACCTCCCGCATAGCGCGATAGGTGGCCTCACGCGCAGACAGGCCCTCGGCGATATTGCGCTCGACGTTTTCCACCACCACGATGGCGTCGTCGACCACGATCCCTATGGCAAGCACCAGCCCAAACAGAGACAAGGCATTGATGGTATAGCCGAACGCCAGCATCAACGAGAACGTTCCCACGATGGAGACCGGCACGGCCAGAAGCGGAATAATGGATGCGCGCCAGGTCTGCAGGAAAACAATCACCACCAGTACCACCAGAGCGATTGCCTCCAGCAGGGTCATGATGACGGCCTCGATGCTCGAGCGCACAAACTGCGTCGGGTCGTAGACAATGTCACTTTTGACCGACGACGGAAAATCGGCCGACAGCTCTTTCATGGCGGCGCGCACCTGGTCGGATACGGCCAGCGCATTGGCGCCCGGCGACTGCATGATGGCCATCCCTACGGCGGGCTTGTTGTCCAGCAACGAGCGCAAGCTGTATTGGGCTGCATCAAGCTCCACACGCGCCACGTCTCCCAGGCGCGTCACCCCGCCGCTTTCCGAGGTCTTGAGGATAATGTTGGCAAATTCATCCGCCGTCTGCAAACGACCGTGCGCATTGACCGACAGCTGCATCGGCACGTCAGCCGGGCTGGGCGAAGCACCGATGGTACCCGCCGCCACCTGCACATTCTGCTCGCGTATGGCCGCAACGATGTCGCTCGCGGTCAGCCCGCGCTGCGCGACTTTTCGGGGGTTCAGCCAGACCCGCATCGCATAATCACCCGACCCCCATATCTGCACCTCGCCCACACCGGGGATACGCGCGAGCCTATCCTTGATGTTGAGTACCGCGTAATTGCGCAGATAGGTGATGTCGTAACGATCGTCGGGCGAGAGCAGATGCACCACCATGGTAAGCGTGGGCGAGCTCTTGACCGTCGTCACCCCCAGCCGCTGCACTTCCTCGGGCAGTCGGGGCATGGCCTGGGAAACCCGGTTCTGTACCAACTGCTGGGCCTTGTCCGGGTCGGTGCCCAGCTGGAAATTCACCGTGATCGTCAGATTGCCGTCGCTGTTGGCCTGCGACTGCATATAGAGCATGTGCTCCACGCCGTTGATGGATTCCTCTAGGGGCGCGGCGACCGTCTCGGCGATCACCTTTGGGTTGGCACCAGGATACTGGGCGCGCACGACCACCGATGGTGGCACCACCTCGGGATACTCGGAAATGGGCAATTGAAACATTGCCAGACCGCCGGCCAACAAAATCAGGACCGACAGCACACCGGCGAATATCGGGCGATCGATAAAGAACTTTGAAATATTCATCAGTAATCAGCCAAGTGATCAGGACTTATCGGCAAAGGCCGGCGCCGGCGCAGCAGACTCCGACAGGGCAAGATCCGAATTGCCGGATGCCAGTACCGGCTGCGGCGTCACGGGGTCACCCGGGCGAATACGCTGCAGACCATTGACGACGATGCGCTCGCCAGCCTTCAATCCAGATGTGACGACCCTCAGGCCACCTTCGCCCGCACCCAACTGCACTTCGCGATAGGCCGTCTTGTCATGCTGGTCGACAACCACTACGAAACGCTTGTCCTGGTCTGTGCCAACCGCTCGTTCATCAATCAATACGGCCGGATGGGGTGCGCCGCCACCCAGTCGGATACGCGCATATAAGCCGGGCACCAGCGCGCCGCCTGCGTTGTCGAACACCGCCCGCATGCGGATGGTGCCGGATGACACATCGAGCCGGTTATCAATCGACACCAGCCTGCCCTCATGCGGATAACCGTGCTCACCGGTCAGACCCATCCGGATCGGTATCGACGCCACCCCCACCTTGCGGACCGGATTGACGACCTTCAGAAAGCTTTGCTCGTCCACGTCAAAGGCGGCATACATGCGAGACATCGACACCAGTGAGGTCAGTGGCGCCGACCCGGCACCCGCCGTCACCACGTTCCCGACGGTCAGCTCCGCGCGCGATACCCGGCCGGAAATGGGCGCTACGATCCGGGTGTGCCCCAGGTCCAGTTCAGCCGATTCGAGCAGGGCCTTGGCGGCCAGCAGATTGGCAGCTGCCTCGCGCGATGCGTTGCGCTTTTCCTCATAGTCCCGTTTCGCAATGGCGTTGTCCGCCAGCAGGCGCTTGCCCCGGGCCAGATCGGAGGCCGTGTAGGCGGCCCGTGCACGCGCCGCAGCCAACTGGGCCCGCGCGCGATCCGCTGCGGCCTGGTATGGACGCGGGTCGATCGTGAACAGCGGATCACCCTTGTGCACGAAACTGCCGTCGGTAAAATGCACGGCAGTCAAAGTGCCCGACACCAGGGGGCGGATGTCCACGCGCTCGACCGCTTCGAGGCGACCTGAATAATCGTGCCAATCGGTCATCATCCGGCTGTGAACCGTGGCGACTTCTACCGCCGTGGCGGAGACGGGCGCGGGTACCGCGGCCTGGGCCATTCCGGCACGCATATGAAATACAGCAACGCCGATAGCGGCGAGAGCCACAGCAATGAACGCTGCAGCGTATCGATTGGGTTTTGAAAACATGATGATCCTTGGGGGGGTATGGAAAAACACACCGTATGCATTTCAGAAGAGTTGGCGTATTATTCATTGTTTGAAGAAACAGATAAATATCTACTTTTCGACAAACCTATTCGGAATAAGCAAATAATGGATCGCTTTCAAGCCATGCAGGTCTTCACCCGTGTCGTCGAAGCCAACAGCTTTACATTGGCAGCTGATACGCTCGGGCTTCCGCGTTCAACCATTACGACCACGATTCAGGCGCTAGAGCGCCAGTTGCGAACCAAGCTGCTGAACCGCACGACGCGGCGCCTCAGCCTGACCCCGGACGGAGCGTCCTATTACGAACGCTGCCTGCGCATCCTCGCCGACGTAGAGGATGCCGAGGCCTCGCTGCACGACACAACACACGGCCCGCGCGGTCGCCTGCGCGTGGACACGCTGCCCTCGATGGGTCGGCTGATTCTGATCCCCGCGCTATGCGACTTTCATACGCGCTACCCTGATATCGAACTGGCGATTGGCATGAGCGATCGGCCCATCGATCTCGTGCAGGACGCTGTGGACTGCGTGGTCCGCGTTGGTGAACTGAAAGGCCCCACCCTGGTCGGCAAGCGCATCGGCACCCTGGAGATCGTGACCTGCGCGGCGCCCGCGTATATCGAGCGCTACGGCGAACCGACGACGATCCAGGAGCTGGATCAACATCGAGCCGTCCATTATTTCTCCAGCGCAACAGGCAAGAGCGTCGAGGATTGGAATTTTTCAGTCGACGACAAGCCCGTCGATGTCAGCGTCAACGGCATCATCTCTGTGAACGATTCAGAAGCGTACCTGACATGCGGGCTGCAAGGCTTTGGCATGATCCAGCTGCCGCGCTACATGGTCACACCCTACCTGCAGACAGGCGAGTTGCGCGAGGTATTGGCGCAATGGGCGCCTGCCCCCATGCCGATCTCGGTGGCGTATCTGTACAACCGGCACCTTTCGCCCAAGGTGCGCGTATTCGTCGATTGGGTCAGCGAGCTGTTTCAGAAGTGCCCACGAATGAGAGACTGCACGGACGGCAAGGGATACAGCCCCGAGTGCGCCTTTGGATCAGAAAGAAAGGGGGGCTCAACCATACGGGATTTCCTGGTGCGCGAAGGCGTCGAGGAAAGCACGTTCTAGGTTTGCGCAAGGGAGGCTCACCAAATCGATGAACCGCCATCAATAGTGAGCGTGCTTCCGACCGCAAATTGCGACTTGTCCGAAGCAAGCCAGACAATCGCTTCGGCAACTTCGTCGGGCCTACCCGTGCGGCCCACCACTGCACGACTATCAAGTTCGTTTCGCATGGCCTCCGGATCATCGGATTGCGCGGCCATTTGGTCGAAATAAGGCGACCAGATCGTCCCCGGTGCGACGCAATTGACCCGCACGCCCTGGTGCGCATGATCGATGGCCATCGCGCGGCTCAGCGACACCACCCCACCTTTTGAGGCGATATAGGCAGCCCTGTTCCCTATCGCAACCTGTGCAGTATATGAGCCCGTGTTTACGATGACGCCGCCGCCGTTGGCCGCCATGACCGGGATCACATATTTAGAGCAAAGAAACATGCCCTTGAGGTTGACCGCAATGAGTCGATCCCAATCGTCTTCTTCTGTATTTTCCACTGTCCCCGCAAATCCAAACCCGGCGTTATTGACGAGCACATCAATTCGGCCGAAGCGATTTTTGGTGTCGTTGACCAATTTTTGAACTTGCGTCGAGTTGCTGACATCTACGGTGGCGGGCGTGGCTGTCGGCCCGATTTCGGCGGCAGCCTGCTCCGCGCCCTCGCCATTTCGATCGGCAACGACAACGAGTGCCCCCAGACTGGCGAACAACTTTGTCGTGGCCAGCCCAATCCCGCTTGCGCCCCCGGTCACAACAACCACTTTTTTGTCGAACATGTGAAATTCTCCTCCTGCTCTAGTCATTTTACTGATCCGGTTCGCGACACGCACCACGTTTTTACTGCAGCTGTACCTCGGCGCGCATCGAGACGCCACCATCCGGCAGCCCGATCCACATTGTCAGATCTGAGCCGTCGACGCCTTTTGCGGCATTGACGGACAACTCTGCTCCAAGGAGACTCGGTTGAACGCCTCGATAGCGGAATTGCCTGATGGGGCGACCGCCGACCTCATGGGCAAATCCCGCCAGCAGTGTGGCGCACAACGGGCCATGTATGACCAGGTTCGGGTAGCCCTCTACATTGCGGCAATAGTCGACGTCATAGTGAATACGGTGGCCATTGAAGGTAAGCGCAGAATAGCGCATCAGCATGGTGGAGTCCGGTTGAACGCGTTTGCTGTGGGTTGGTACGGGCATCTGCATGGGCGTGACGGTTTTCGGCACGCCGCTGGCTTGCTTGTACACGATGTCATGGGTCTCGCTGATGGCTACTTTCCCCTCGTGCAGTATCTCGTGCAGCACGGTCACAAAGACCAATTCCCCACTGCGTCCCCGCTTATGCTCGACTGACTGGATTCGTGAACGCTTGTCCACACTGCTGCCCAGCGGTACCTGTGCGTTGAATGTCACGCTTCCACCCGCCCACATACGGTTGGGCAAGGGTACAGGCGGCAGGAAGCCGCCTAATGCAGGGTGACCATCCCGGCCGAGCGCTTCGGGTGGTTGGCCGTCTAGAAAGTATATCCAGTGCCACAACGCGGGCAGCGGCATGCCTTCCTGCATATCATCCTGGCTAAGGCCGAGTGTGGCTGACATCAGGCGGGCATGGCGAAGCGCCATCTGGTCGGTGCTGATTTCTTCTTTGCCGATCCACTGACGCAGGTGTTCCAGATCAAGCGTACTCATGCGGTTGTCTCCGGCGTGGGTGCGCCGAACTCGGCACGCAGTTGTTCATTATGCTGGCCCAGAGCAGGGGCTGCTCTAAAGCGCTTTTCATCCCATGGGGCACTGACCGGAGGCGCAATCATATTCAGATCCCGATCCCCGACTCGCATAGGCCAGGTACGAAGGGCAGGGTGCTCAGACATTTCACGAACCGAGCGGACCTGGCCATATGCGGTGCCTGCTTCGATCAGTCGCGCCAATGCGTCTTTGCTTGTCAGTTGGCTGAAAGTCTCGCCAATCAAAGCGTCAAGTTCCTGCATATGGTGAACGCGCTCGTTATTGCTCGAGAATCTGGGCTCACTTGAAACGGCTTCGTCTTTTAGAAAAACCTCGCAGAAACGTTGCCATTCCCGTTCATTTTGAATACTGATGACGATGTTGCCACCGTCGCGGGTGGCGTAGGCACCATAAGGCGCAATGGATGGGTGTCGCAACCCCATGCGTTTCGGAGCGCCCTTGCCATAGACTTCATGCACGTAAGGAACCGTCATCCAGTCGGCGGCTGCATCAAACAGCGATACCGCCACCCCGGAACCCAGGCCAGTCTTGTCGCGATAGGCGAGGGCCGAGAGAATGGCAATCGTGGCGTTCATGCCGGCTCCGATGTCGCAAATCGACACGCCGATGCGGCCACAGGCTTCCGGTGCACCACTGATGCCGGCCAGCCCGCTCTCACACTGTACAAGAAGGTCGTAGGCCTTCAGGCCGCTGGCAGGGCCATCGGTGCCGTATCCGGAAATATCGCAAGTAATCAGGCGTGGGTGGCGCGCCCGCAATGCCTCGGAACCAAATCCGGCCCGCGCCAGTGCGCCTGGTGCGAGGTTCTGAACAAAGACGTCTGCTTCACTTAGTATGCGGTCCAGCAAAGCAGCATCCGCCGGCTGCTTGAAATCCAGCACGAGAGACTCTTTGCCCCGATTGGCCCAGACAAAATACGATGCCTCGCCGTTTGCTGCGTCATCGTAGCCGCGCGCAAAGTCGCCTTCGCTGCGTTCTACCTTGATCACGCGCGCGCCCATATCCGCCAAACGACAGGTGCTGAACGGCGCCGCCACAGCCTGTTCGATTGCCACAACGACGACGCCATCGAGTGGTTTGATTTGTTTGTTCATTGCGAGCTCCTGATCATGGTTGAAGAGCAGTGTAAATAGCTGCGTTATAGGTACCAAGCGATTCTTTCCAAATGCAGGGTTTGTGTAATTTGAAGGCCGCAGATTTGTGATGTCGTGGCCAGGACGCTGAACGGTATACTGATCTCACCCTCATCCGGCACAGCCTTCCGCCTTCTGCCTATGCGTTACGACCTCACCGACCTGAAAGTGTTCCTTGCCGTTGTTGAAGCCGGCAACTTGTCGCGCGGCGCAGAGCGCAGTCATTTGTCGCCGTCGTCCGTGAGCCTCAGAATCAAAGGCCTTGAAAGTGCTGTAGGAACGCCACTGCTTGTGCGCCGCGCACAGGGCGTGGCCCCTACCCCTGCAGGGCAGGTACTGGTTGAGCATGCACGCCGCTGCTTTGCTCAGCTCGAGCAGATGCATGCGGATCTTTTGCCCTATGCTCAGGGCTTGACCGGCCACGTCAAGCTGTTCGCCAACAATAATGCAATCAGCTCGTACATCCCGAGTGATCTGGCGCGTTTTTTCGCCCAGCATCCGGCAGCGCGTATTACGCTTGAGGAACGGATGAGCCACGACATCGTGGCAGCCATTAGCGCAGGGCGCGCCGATGTGGGCGTGGTGGCCCTGGATATCGATTACCCAAATTTGATTTTCCTGCCCTACCACGAGGACGAATTGGTATTGGTTGCCTCCCGGGGAAGCGCACTGGCAAAGCAGCAGGCAATCAATTTTGCAGATTGCCTGGACGAGCCGTTCATCAGTTTGGCGCATGGATCAGCGTTGCACACGTTCCTGGTCAACCATGCTTCCGCCATGGGCAGGGCACTGGACATCCGCGTTCAGGTGTCCGGCTATCGCGCTATCGCACGCCTGGTTGCCTCGGGTGCAGGTGTCGGCATCGTGCCGCGCTCTGCGCTCGAGAACAGCGACAGCGATAGCCTGGCCGTCATCGATTTGACTGACGCATGGGCCAAACGCGATCTGCGTATTTGCGTTCAGCGGGATCCTGCCGAGTCCAACCATTTCCGCGACAAGCTGGTTGAGATCTTGTGCGATCATGCGGATGCGCCTGCGGACGCTTCGACATAAGTCGCACCTAATCGCCTGATTGCGGGCAAAGGCGTCGATGGTTCTCGGTCAACAGGCGAACAGTGCGTCTATCGAATCCGAATGCTCGATTTCGTAGATTGTTGCCAGTATGGCGTCGCTACACTGACTATCCGTATAGGGTGATACCAGACTACGGAACTTGGTCAGCAGCTCGTCTTGGGTCACGAAATTGTCGGGCTCACCTTTTGGGCTGGCCACGAATTGCTCGAGGCGGCGCCCGTCTTTTAGCTGTATGGCGACTCGAGCACCAAAACTCGCCGGAAACAAAGCTTCTACATCGGGATCCTGGATGACATCCACACGTTGCATCAAGCGATTGATCTCGGGATCGCCGAGGCGGCGAGCGTAGCTATCCCAGGACACTTCACCGTCCAATAATGCAACCGCCGCCAGGAACGGCATGGAAAACTGCCCCTGCACCACAGTATCCGCCTGGCGTTTAAGCGTGATTGGTTCGCCCACCAACAGAATGCCTTTGGCGGGCAAGCCGCAGACGACCTGCTCAATCTGGTTCAGACCCAGATGGTGTTGGTGCCGAAGGGCAATTAATGCATCCACGGCCGCATGCGCGAATCGGCATGCCGGGTACGGTTTGATGGCAACGTCCAATGTGCGCCAGTCAACGCCCAAGCCTTCCACTACCCGGTCGGCATCGGGGTGCGGTGCATAGGCGCCCAGAAAACCATGTTTGCCCTCCAGAGGCTCTACTGGGCCGACGTACCCTTCCCGTGCCAGGTAGGCGGAAGTCACCCCCGCGCGCGCCGCGCTGCCCACCTGGAACCGTTTGGTCCAGGCGCCGTTCGATAGAAACTGCAAGGACCCGGCAGTTTGGCTCAAGGCGATGCCCAAGGCCGATTCTGTTTGTTCAGGGCCTAGTCCAAGTACGCGCGATACTGCCAGCGCAGCCGCGAGCGTGCCGCAGGTCGCCGTGGGATGAAACCCTCGATCATAGTGATTGGCAGCCCCCAAGGCCACGCTTAGGCGACACACTGCTTCAATGCCTGCAATCAGGCCTGCCAATACATCCTCACCCGACGCCTTTTCCTGCTGAGCCGCAGCGAGCACCGCCGGCAAGATCGTGGTGCTGGGATGCAGGGCGCCGGCAGCATACGTGTCATCAAAGTCCAGTGAATGTATCAATGCGCCGTTCAATTCGGCAGCGGCCCCGGGGCTGACGCGCTTGTCACTGCCAAATACCGAACAGATTCCGTGATCCAACCCTAGTGCCGCAAGCGCCCGCACATGAACTTGTGTGGAATCGACATCATGCCAGGCACGGATCGCGATACCGACTGAGTCGGCCATGAGCAATTTCGCGCGCGTACGCACCGTTACAGGGATGTCAGAGCATTGCAATCCTGCAGTAAAGGCAACAAGCGTCGAACTGATCTGTTTTGTCATCAGGCGTCTGGAATGGTCAGGCTGTTGGTCAGTTCGCTTACCTGAATGTTCTCGATGTTTTCGACGAGCTCGATCAGGCGACTGGTCTGGTCGGCCCCCATGACATTATTCAAATTGTTTTTGAATTTGGCTGTCAGTTCTTCGGGCGATAACGGGTTAGAGGGGTCGCCCTTGGGATACAGGAATGTTGCCTCATGGACTGTGCCGTCAACCATCGTGACCTCGACGCGAGCCGGAAATTTCTCTGGGTACAGTGGCGCGAGCGCGGGATCCACGATGATCTCGACCTTATCGAGCAAATTGCGAACCACCGGATCGTTAAAACGCTCGGGGGCGAATTGGGCCTGGGTGACCGTGCCGTCAACCAGGGCGATCGCCACACAATAGGGCACCGAGAGGCGGGCGGCCATACTTTTTTGCACGTCTTTGCTAGAGAAATGTGATTTGACGGTAGCGTAGGTGTTGACGGTGACCGAACGAATCTTTTCTACATCGGGATGTTTCTGCGCGTAGATCTCCAGCGATGCGCCAATTGGAGAGTGGCTGGCCAAAATGGACGGATAAAGCTTGAAACCGTTGCTCAGAATCTCCCAGTCCGACCCGAGCCCGGCGGTAAGTGCCTGCGGATTGGGTTCGAGGCTAAAGGCCGCCAGATAGCCCTTGGCATGCCCCAGGATATCAGGGGGACTGGTCGCGCCCAGTTCCGCCAGCATCGCGCCAATCACTCCGTTCATGCCTGCTTTGCCAGGATGCACGCTTTTGGAATCATCACCCGACTCAAAGAAAGTGTTCAGACCCGCGGCTTGCGTACCCGCAAAGCCGAGTGCAGTCCTTGTCTGGTCCGCATCCAGCCCGTAGCCTTTTGCAGCGCACGCGGCAGCGCCAAAAGTGCCGTTGGTGGCGGTCGAATGCCAAAAGCGGTAATGCGTTGGCATGACCGCCATACCGACCCTGGCAGCGACTTCGTATCCAGCCACAAGCGCGACAATCAGATCACGGCCCGAACCGCCCCGCGCTTCTGCGGTAGCCAATGCCGCCGGGACCACCACCGAACCCATATGCAAAAGAGCGCGCTTGTGCGTGTCGTCATTATCGGCAGCATTGATCAGCATGCCATTCGCCAGTGCAGCGACCGAGGCGTGACTTTTACCGCCACCAATGATCGTGGATTGCTGGTCAGCCCCGAACTGCGGGATCAGCTTTTGCACGATATCAGCCTTGCGCGCGTCCTCTTTGTATGCGGCCAATGCACAGCCAATGGCATCCAATAGTACGCGTTTTGCTTGCTGCACCACCGGTTCGGGCAGGTCTTCGTACCTAAGATTGGCTACAAACTCTGCGAGTTCAGAAGTGGGATTCTGGGTCATGGCTAGTGTTCCGTAAAAGGGTAATCAGTTGAAGTCTGGTGTGCTGCGTGCCGTTTGTCGCCGCATTGCTTAGCGTGCGTCGTTTAGCGCGCGGGCCAGTATGCGCGTGGGTGCTCCATCCCCGCCTCGAATATTCAAGGCGTTGCACATCACCTCGACACGGCATCCGGACAAAGGGTCGAGATTGGTCAGGTGCTCGGCAACGAGCACGCCATGACCCAGCAATAGCTTGTGAATTGGAAAATCGAACCCGGCGCCACGGTGCTCGTGCGACATTTCCGGAGTCGGCGTATCCAGCGCCAGCATCTTGACCTTGTGGTCTATGATCCACTGCGCCCCAGTAGGGCTGAGCCACGGATGATTTTGATAGCCGGCACCATACGCCTGGTGATGCATCCCGGTATTCAAAATCAGGATGTCGCCCGCTTGCAGCAGACTGCAGGCCGCCTCCAGCTGATTCGGCCCAATCTCGTTATGAGCATCCGCCGCGATGCGACAGATCACCCCTGCGCCCGCCAAACGGTCAAGGGGCACGTCCTCGAAGGCCGGGCCATCATTGAAGCGGTGACGAGGCGAATCCACATGCGTGCCCAGGTGAGCAATCATGTTGATACGGCTGATATTCAAGGGAAAATCGGGCAGGCTGCGGAAATGTTCGAAAGTCGGCACCGGGAAAAATGGCTGCCGAGGCATATCGGAGCTCAGCGGATGAGACAGATCACACCACAGCCCAGTGCTGCTCAGCTCTTGCGGCGCAGGCAGCTCCACCCATCCCTTCCAGACATTGGAACGTTTCACACTATCATCACACATAGGATCCTCCTGTTCACACCACGGAAAGTATGGTTATAAATCCCAACTGTGAAAAGCGAGTTCTCCCGAACGCAGGCTTCGGATCCAACAAACGCTGGCTTTGAAGATGCTCGCTTCCGGATTGTCCCTCAAGCCATGATAATTTTCCGCAAAGATGCTCTCTGAGGGTTTGATCAACTGAGGGCGGCGGCCAGGCAATCGCACGTTACAAGCACAGGAAGTGCACACGAATTGGACACCTATTGATCACAACCCAAGGTATCAAGTGCGCGACAGCACGCCGCCCACATGAAAGAGGACTGTTGGGTGCTCCGACTCTTTAAAGCTGAAGAAAAACCCATGCGTGAGCAAACATTTGTGACTGCTGTTCGGTATTCCACCGATTTGGCATATGTCTTGCGTGTGAAATGATATCGCCCCCTTCACAAGGAAGCAGACCGTGAACGACCGTTATGCACATTATGAAAGATTTGCGTTTGACCGGCCCAGCCCCGGCGTACTGCGAATCACCATGCAGTCCCCCCTGAAGATGGGCGCAATGGATGCCCGCATGCACCAAGAAGTCTCGGAAATCTGGCGCGACCTGGATGCCGATGACGAGGTCAATGTCGTGATCTTTACCGGCGACGGCAAGACCTTTTCGGCCGGCGGCGACCTGAATCACGAGCGTAAGGTTTGTGACGACTATGCCTTGCGCATGCAAGCCATGAAAGAGGCCCGCAACCTTGTCACCAACATGCTGGACTGCCGCAAGCCCATCATCACGGCAACCAGGGGCTGGGCGGTGGGGGCCGGGCTGGCCACGCTGCTGCTGGCTGATGTCTCTATCGTGGCCAACGACGCGAAACTGTCAGACGGCCACCTGAAGATCGGTGTCGCCGCCGGCGACCATGCGGCCATCATCTGGCCCCTGCTGTGTGGGATGGCAAAGGCGAAATATTACCTGCTGACCGCCGAAACCATAACGGGCGAGGAAGCCGAGCGCATGAACCTGGTGTCGCTGGCTGTACCGGACGAGGACGTGGAGGCCAAAGCGCTGGAAGTTGCAAACCGCCTGGCAAAGGGCGCCCCAGCCGCACAGCGCTGGACCAAGATGATGCTGAACCATTGGATCAAGCAGGCCATGCCCATCTTTGATGCCTCGCTGGCACTCGAATTCATCGGTTTCGCAGGCCCTGAAGGCACCGAAGGCATCGATGCCTTCCTCGAAAAACGCAGCCCGGACTTTGACCCAAAGTCCACAGTCTGAACGGGTTTTCACAGGCTGCTCCAAATAACCCAAAACACAGTTTCACCCCCAGTAGTTGCAGTCGCTTGCTTTTGAACACCCTGATTCCTAAAAACGGAGACAATCTATGAAAATATTCAAACTATTGAAACTTGCCACGGCCGTACTCGGTACGCTGGCCATCAGTACGACTGCCCAGGCACAGGACAAGGATCCAATCCGCATCGGAGCTATCGTCGACATGAGCGGCATATATTCCGCCCATGGCGGGCCTGGCGGTGTGGCAGCCGTCCAGATGGCCATCGACGACTTCGGTGGCACAGTCAATGGCCGCAAAATCGAACTGCTTTCTGCCGACTATCAAAACAAGCTGGATGTCACCATGACGGTGGCCCGCAAATGGTATGACCAGGACGGCGTGGAGATGATCATCGAATCCACGGACTCGGCATCCGCCATCGCCTTGCAAAAGCTTGCCAAGGAAAAGCAAAAAACGGTGATCTTTGCGGGTTCTGCTTCCTCATCCCTGACCAACGAGAACTGCTCGCCCTACGGCATACACTACGTCTATGACACCTACGCGCTGGCGCACGGTACGGGCGCAGCCGTCACAAAGAACGGTGGCGATACCTGGTTCTTCATCACCGCAGACTATGCCTTTGGGCATTCACTCGAACGCGACACCAGCACAGTCGTCAAGGAAAACGGTGGGAAGGTGCTCGGCGCGGTGCGCGTACCGCTGAACACGCCTGATTTTTCGTCCTTCCTGCTGCAGGCCCAATCATCGGGTGCAAAGGTGATCGGCCTGGCCAACGCCGGGACCGACACACAGAATGCGGTTCGACAAGCCTCGGAATTCGGGATCACCCAGGCCGGCCAGCAACTGGCCACACTGCTGGTCTTCCTCAATGACGTCAAGGGCATGGGCCTCCAGGCTGCGCAAGGACTGCAATTCACCACAGGGTTCTACTGGGATCGCAACGACGAGACCCGTGCCTTTGCCAAGCGATTCTACGAAGTCCAGAACGCAATGCCTTCCATGGTGCAGGCGGGTATGTACTCGGCAACCATGCACTATCTGAATGCCATCAAGGCAGCAGGCACGGATGACGCTCTGAAGGTGATTGACCAGATGAAGAAAACGCCGATCGACGATTTCTACACGCATAAAGGCAAGATTCGTGCGGATGGACGCATGGTCTACGACATGTACCTGGCGCAGGCCAAGACGCCCGCGGAATCCACCGGCCCATGGGATCTGCTCAAGATCAATGCCGTGATTCCCTCAGACCAAGCCTGGCGCCCGTTGTCGGAAAGCGTCTGCCCGCTGGTCAAGAAGTAAAGCGATACGCTGCACGCCGGCCGGATCCCGCATTGGATCCGACCAAAAAATCAATGGCCCCGTACATCGGGGCCATTGTGTCGTCTGCTCAAGCACAAGGTCGGCGAATAACTAGGAACCAGGCTGTCCCCAACCACCGCCTCCAGCAGTCGTCATGACCAGGCGATCACCCTTCATCAATCTATGGGGGCCGCTTTTCGCCGCCAACTCACGGCTGCCCCCATCTGGGGATTGAATCTGAAAGCTCGCAAGCGCCCCTGCTGAGCCCCCTGAAATCCCTACAGCCGGGGTCTTGGTGCGCTCGCCCAGCACCGAGGCGCGAACATCGTCCACAAGCACCTCAACAGTTTTACGCACGCCATTTCCGCCTGGGTGCAGACCCTGCCCACCTGATTCACGAACGATTTCGTAATTGATGAAACGCACAGGCATGCCGGCTTCCATTCCTTCGATCGGAAGGTTCATCG
>JAKDMO010000201.1 GCA_030452305.1 Alcaligenaceae bacterium
ATCATCGGTTTGGGGGCCATCAGCGCCTGCATCGGCATCGGCATGATGGGCGGTAAATATCTTGAAGCCTCGGCGCGTCAGCCCGAATTGATGAATACGCTGCAAACCAAGATGTTCCTGCTCGTTGGTCTGATTGACGCCGCCTTCCTGATTGGCGTGGGTCTGGCCATGTTGTTCGCATTTGCCAACCCGTTCGTCGGCTGATTGGTGATGGCTCGCCGTTTGCGGGCCAGGCAGTCGCTCGCCGCGCCTTGGTGCAGCGAACGGCTTGGTAAGGTGTCTTGCGGATCTGCCGCAAGGCACACAGGGTAAATAAGGGACACGACCGTGAATTTAAACGCGACTCTCTTCTTCCAGATGATCGTGTTTTTCGTTCTGGGCTGGTTTACGATGAAATTCATCTGGCCACCCCTGACGAAGGCAATCGATGATCGTCGCCAGAAAATCGCCGATGGCCTGGCAGCGGCTGAAAAAGGCAAGGCCGATCTGGCCCAGGCGCAAGCGCGCATCAGCCTGATTGAGGCCTCGGCCAAGACTGAAAACCACTCGCGTCTGGCCGAAGCCGAAAAGCAGGCCGCGCTCCTGATCGATCAGGCGCGTCGCGAGGGCGAAGCTGAAAAGGCCCGTATCGTGGCACAGGCTCAGCAGGACGCCGCCCAGGAAGGGCAGCGTGTGCGCGAGGCGCTGCGTGCCGATGTAGCGGTGCTGGCCGTCAAGGGTGCCGAACAGATTCTTCGCCGCGAGGTGGACGTCAAGGCACACGCCGAGCTGCTCGACCAGCTCAAGACACAACTCTGAAGCAGGGCGGGTCATGGCTGAACTATCAACAATTGCACGACCTTACGCAGAAGCCTTGTTCGGCGCCGTCCGCGACGACGAACAGGGTCTGGCGAAATGGTCTGAACTGATCTCTGCGCTGGCGGATGTGTCGGCTCTGGACGACGTGCGCGAGGCGCTGGGCGATCCCCGCCTGGATAACGCACAGCGTGTGGACCTGCTCAGCGGATTGATGCCCGAGGGCCTGCCCCAGGCAGCAGCGAATCTGGTCAAGCTGGTGGTTCAGAATGGACGGATTGACGTCCTGCCACAGATCGCCGAGCAATTCGAGTTGCTGCGCAATCAGCACGAAGGCACGGCGTTGGCACGCATCACCAGTGCGTTTCCGATGGACGATGCCCAGATTGCCGAGCTGCTCACCAGGCTTGAAAAGAAATTCGGCCTCAAGCTCAAAGCCGACCTCACGCTCGATCCGAGCCTGATCGGCGGGGTGCGCGTGGCCGTGGGCGACCATGTGCTCGATACTTCCGTGCGGGCCCAGCTGGCCGGTCTGCGCGATTCGCTGGCCGCATGATCGCGGGCCACCTAACAGGATTCCAGGAGTCTTACCATGCAACTTAACCCGTCCGAGATCAGCGAACTGCTCAAGAGCCGCATCGAAGGCCTGGGCGCTTCGACTGATATCCGCACCCAGGGTACGGTCGTTTCCGTGACCGACGGCATTACCCGCATCCACGGCCTGTCCGATGTGATGCAGGGCGAAATGCTTGAATTTCCCAACAACATCTATGGCCTGGCGCTGAACCTCGAGCGTGACTCGGTGGGTGCCGTGATCCTGGGTGACTATGTCGGCATCTCCGAAGGCGACTCGGTCAAGACCACCGGTCGCATTCTTGAAGTGCCGGTTGGTCCCGAGCTGCGCGGCCGCGTGGTCGACGCGCTGGGCAACCCGATCGACGGCAAGGGCCCGATCAATGCCAAGGCAACGGACGTGATCGAAAAGGTCGCGCCGGGCGTGATTGCGCGCCAATCCGTGTCGCAGCCGCTGCAGACCGGCCAGAAGGCCATCGACTCCATGGTCCCCATCGGCCGTGGTCAGCGCGAACTGATCATTGGTGACCGCCAGACAGGCAAGACCGCTGTTGCCGTGGATACGATCATCAGCCAGAAGGGCAAGGGCGTCACCTGCGTGTACGTCGCGATTGGCCAGAAGGCCTCGACGATCAACAACGTGGTGCGCAAGCTCGAAGAATACGGCGCCCTGGAATACACCATTGTGGTCGCCGCCGCCGCGTCGGAATCGGCCGCCATGCAGTACCTGTCCGCATACGCCGGTTGCACCATGGGCGAATACTTCCGTGATCGTGGCGAAGACGCCCTGATCATTTACGACGATCTGACCAAGCAAGCCTGGGCCTATCGCCAGGTGTCGCTGCTGCTGCGCCGCCCGCCCGGTCGCGAAGCCTATCCCGGCGACGTCTTCTACCTGCACTCCCGTTTGCTCGAGCGTGCCGCGCGCGTGAATGCGGAATACGTAGAACGCTTTACCAACGGCGAAGTCAAAGGCAAAACCGGTTCCTTGACCGCGCTGCCCATCATTGAAACGCAGGCCGGCGACGTGTCCGCTTTCGTGCCGACAAACGTAATTTCCATTACAGACGGTCAGATCTTCCTGGAAACCGACCTGTTCAATGCCGGTGTACGCCCCGCTATCAACGCCGGTATTTCGGTGTCGCGGGTCGGCGGTTCGGCCCAGACCAAGGTCGTCAAAAAGCTCTCTGGCGGTATCCGTACCGACTTGGCGCAGTACCGAGAGTTGGCCGCTTTCGCGCAGTTCGCCTCCGATCTGGACGATGCGACGCGCCGCCAGCTGGAACGCGGCAAGCGGGTGGTGGAACTGCTCAAGCAGCCGCAATACCAGCCGCAGCAGGTCTGGGAAATCGCCGTGACGCTGTATGCCGTGAACAACGGCCATCTGGACGACCTCGAGGTTGGCCAGGTGCTGTCCTTTGAAAAGGCCCTGAAGGACTTCCTGAAGACCAAGCACGAAGCGCTGATCCAGCGTATCGAAGACGTCAAGGAACTGTCCAAGGACGACGATGCTGCGCTGGACGCCGCGATTCAGGAATTCAAGAAGCACGGTGCGTTTTAAGTAGCAGACGGCAGGGTGTCGGGCGCAGGCCCGCCCCGGCCGGTCCATACAGGAAAGTGTAATGGCCGGAATCAAGGAAATTCGAACCAAGATCAAGAGCGTGCACAACACGCGCAAGATCACCAAAGCCATGGAGATGGTCGCGGCATCCAAAATGCGCAAGGCGCAGGAACGGATGCGCGCCGGCCGACCCTACGCAGACCGGGTCCGCGCGATTGCGACGCACCTGATGCAGGCGCACCCTGATTACACCCACCCCTACATGGTCGAGTCCGGCGAAATGAAGGCGGTCGGTATCATCATGGTGACCACCGACAAGGGCTTGTGCGGCGGCTTGAATACCAATATTTCGCGCCTGGTGCTGGCGCGAATCAAGGAATTCGAGCACGAGGGTGTGCGTGTGCAGGCGACCGCGCTGGGCAGCAAGGGTGCGGGTCTGCTTAACCGCATCGGTGCCAATGTCGTGTCCTCAGAGGTGCAACTGGGCGATGCGCCCAATCTCGCACGACTGATTGGTGCGATCAAGGCCCAGATCGATGATTTCATCAACGGCAAGGTCGATGCGGTGTATCTGGCGACCAGCCGATTCGTCAATACGATGAAGCAGGATCCGAGTTTCATTCGCCTGCTGCCCCTGCCCTCGGGCCTGGCCGATCCGTTCCAGTCCGAAGTACAGGATGACGATCGCATCGAATCGAAGTATGGGTGGGATTACCTCTACGAGCCCGACTCCAGGACCGTCATCGACGATCTGTTGATGCGCTACGTCGAGGGTCTGATCTATCAGGCGGTCGCGGAAAACATGGCCTCCGAGCAATCTGCACGGATGGTGGCCATGAAGTCCGCCTCCGACAACGCCAAGAAGGTCATCGGCGAACTCGAGCTGGTCTATAACAAGACCCGCCAGGCGGCAATCACCAAGGAAATTTCAGAAATCGTGGGCGGCGCTGCCGCAGTCTGATTTTCAGACACACAGGCAACCCTAGGATAATTAGCAAGGACTAGACATGAGCAACGGTACCATCGTTCAGTGCATCGGCGCAGTGGTGGATATTCAGTTTCCCCGCGAGCACATCCCCAAAGTATTCGAAGCACTTACCCTGGCCGACGAAAACTCGGCATTTGCGGAAAAAGGCCTGACCCTTGAGGTCCAGCAGCAGTTGGGCGACGGCGTCGTTCGTACCATCGCCATGGGTTCCAGCGACGGCCTGCGTCGCGGCATGGAAGTCGCCTCCACCGGTGGACCGATCTCGGTGCCCGTGGGCAACGGCACGCTGGGCCGGATCATGGACGTGCTCGGGCGCCCCATCGACGAGCGCGGTCCGATTCAATCCGAGGAGCGCCGCTCGATCCACCAGGAGGCCCCCCATTTCGACGAGCTCTCGCCTTCCGTCGAATTGCTCGAAACCGGCATCAAGGTCATTGACTTGGTCTGCCCGTTTGCCAAGGGCGGCAAGGTCGGCCTGTTCGGCGGCGCCGGCGTGGGCAAGACCGTGAACATG
>JAKDMO010000202.1 GCA_030452305.1 Alcaligenaceae bacterium
ACCCTTGAAGTGGTCGCGGCCGAGGCCGTGACGCCTGACATTGTCCATCTGCGCCTGAAGTCGCCCGCCGGGCACGCTCTGCCCAGCTGGACAGCGGGCTCGCACATCGACATCGAGTGCGGTGATACCGGCTTGTCCAGACAGTATTCCCTGTGCGGCAATCTGGAAAACACCGACGAATGGGAGGTCGCGGTCCTGCGCGACCCGGACAGCCGAGGCGGCTCGGAGTGGATTTGCCGCTACGCGACCGCAGGCGCCAAGCTGCGTCTGCGTGGGCCCCGCAATCACTTCCATCTGAACGAGGGCGCTGAGCGCCTGATGCTCGTCGCGGGCGGCATCGGCATCACCCCCATCATGGCCATGGCGCAACGCGCACGGGCCCTGGGCAAAGACTACGAACTGCATTACAGCTGTGCGAGCCGCAGCCATGCGGCCTTCCTGGATACTCTGCGTGAATTGCACGGAAACCGTCTGCACCTGCATGTCAGCGACGAAGGCACGCGCTGCGATTTCGACCAGTTGCTGGCCGAGCCTGACGATATGACCGACATCCATGCCTGCGGGCCGGCGCGCATGCTCAATGCCCTGCAGACTGCGGCGGACGGCGCAGGCTGGCGGCCCTATGCCCTGCATGTCGAGCACTTCGTAACGGACGCGCCAAAGCTGGATCCAGACAAGGAAATCAGCTTTGAAGTAGAGCTGCGCAATACCGGACTGACCCTGCAGGTGCCCGCCGACAAAACGGTGCTGCAAGTACTGAACGCCGCCAATGTCGATGTGCAGTGCGACTGCGAGGAAGGCCTGTGCGGCACCTGCGAGGTGGCCGTACTGGAAGGCGATATCGACCACCGCGATGTCGTGCTGAACCCCGCCGAACGCGAGGCCAACAACCGGATGATGAGCTGCTGTTCACGCAGCCGATCCGGGCGCCTCGTCCTGGACATTTAGCCACACACGCACCACCATGACATTTGAGAAAGATTTCGAAGTGACTACCAAAAGAACGCTGTATTCCTACTATCGCAGCTCGGCGGCCTACCGGGTGCGGATCGCCCTGGCCCTGAAGGGACTGTCGTACGACACCATCCCCGTGCACCTGCTGCGCGACGGCGGCGAGCAGCTTATGCCGGCCTACCGCCGACGCAATCCCGAGGGCCTGGTGCCGACATTCGAGGATGAGGGCCACGTATTGACCCAGTCGCTGGCCATCATCGAATACCTCGACGAGGCATACGACGCACCCAAGCTGCTGCCGGCCACCCCACTGGCCCGCGCACGGGTGCGCGCCCTGGCGCTGCACATCGCCTGCGACATCCACCCGCTGAACAATCTGCGCGTGCTGCGCTATTTGACCCACCCCCTGGAGGTGGACAAGGCGCAGCGCGACCAGTGGTACCGGCACTGGGTGACCCTGGGCTTCGAGGCCATAGAGGCCCGCCTGAAATCCGGGGAAACCGGCCGCTTCTGCCACGGCGATACCCCGACGCTGGCAGACTGCTGCCTGGTGCCGCAGGTGTACAACGCGCGCCGCCTGGAGGTGGACATGACCGACTTCCCGACGATCGAACGCATTGATCTGGTCTGCTCGCAACTGCCCGCTTTCCAGGCATCTGCACCCGAAGCTTGTCTCGATGCCCCAACGGTTGCATCGTTATAAGCCCCTCCCTGCAGCAGGGAATCCAACATTCAATAATCGGAGCTAGGCATGAACACTGACTCACCCTTGAACTACATGAGCGGATTCGGCAACGAGTTCGCCACCGAGGCTCTGCCCGGCGCCCTGCCCGACCGGGGCAATTCGCCCCAGAAAGCCCCTTACGGCCTGTATGCAGAGCAGATCAGCGGTACAGCCTTCACCATCGCACGGTCTGCCAATCGCCGTTCCTGGCTGTACCGCATCCGGCCCGGCGCCGCGCACGGCGCCTTTGCCCCCAGTGCAGCAGGACCGCAATGGCTGTCAAGCTTCAGGCAGGGACCGACGCCGCCCAACCGCATGCGCTGGAGCCCGATCGCCATACCCGGCGAAGACGCCCCTGTGGACTTCATCGACGGGATGACGACGATTGGCGGCAACGCAGGCTGTGGCATTCATGTCTACACGGCGACACAGTCCATGGAAAAGCGCTATTTCTATAACGCTGACGGTGAACTGCTGATCGTGCCTCAACAGGGCCGCCTGACGCTGGCGACCGAAATGGGCACGCTGGAAATCGAACCGCAGGAAATCGCCGTCATCCCGCGCGGTATCCGCTTTCAGGTCCGCCTGCCGGATGGCGCGGCACGCGGTTTCGTCAGCGAGAACTTCGGTGCGCCCCTACAGTTGCCGACCCTCGGCGTCATCGGTTCCAACGGGCTGGCCCATCCCAGAGACTTCCTGACATCTGTCGCCGCATTCGAGGATGTGGAGGGCGATTTCGAGATCCTCGCCAAGTTCGACGGGCATTTCTGGTCAGCCAAAACAGATCATTCCCCGCTGGACGTGGTGGCCTGGCATGGCACGCATGCCCCCTACAAATACGACTTGCGCAAATTCAATGTGGCGGGCTTCATCAGCTACGATCACCCGGACCCATGCATGAACCTGGTGCTGCACTCCCCCAGCGCCGTGCCAGGCGTTGACACGCTGGACTTCATTGCCTTTGCGCCACGCGTATTGGCCATGCAGGATACGTTTCGGCCGCCCTGGTTCCACCGCAACATCGCAGGCGAGTTCATGGCCAACGTCCATGGGCAGTATGATGCCAAGGCCGGCGGATTCGAACCCGGCAGCATGTCGATCCACAACACCATGACGGCGCATGGCCCGGATACCGACACGTTCGAGAAAGCCAGCGTCGCCGACACCCACAAGCCCGACTACATCACAGACACGATGGCGATCATGTTTGAAACCCCCGTCATCATCCACGCCACCGAACAGGCACTGAAATCGCCACACCGACAGCCGGACTATCCTGAAGTCTGGGGGGGCCTGAAGAAGCACTTCAACCCCAATCAACGCTAGGACAACAGCAATATGATCACACTGAATGAGACCCACGATCCCGCTTTGCGCAGTTGGGTGACATCCGCCAACGACGGCAAGACCGATTTTCCGATCCAGAATCTGCCTTTTGCCATTTTCCGCCGGCAAGGCACGCAGCAAAGCTGGCGCGGTGGCGTGGCCATCGGCGACCAGATCGTCGACATGGCCGCAGCCGTACAGGCCGGTCTATTCACGGGCGAGGCCCTGGCACCTGCCCAGGCCGCCGCCGAAAGCACCCTGAACCACCTGATGAGCCTGGGCAACCAGGCTGCCGGCGCACTGCGCAAGGCACTGTCCAGCATCCTGGCGGAAGGCGCCGACCAGCAAAGTATTGTGCAGACTTGCCTGGTGGCCCAGTCGGTCGCCGAGTATGCCCTACCGGCGCAAATCGGCGACTATACCGACTTTTACACCTCGATCCATCACGCGACAAATATCGGCCGCCTGTTCCGTCCCGACAATCCGCTGATGCCCAACTACCGGTGGGTGCCCATCGGCTATCACGGGCGCTCGTCCTCGATTGGCGTGTCGCCGCAAGACTTTCAGCGACCATGCGGCCAGGTCAAACCCGCCGACGCCGATACGCCGCACCTGCAGGCCAGTCCGCGTCTGGACATCGAACTCGAACTGGGCGTACTGGTCGGCCAGGGCAATGAGCTGGGCAGCCCCGTCGGCATCGAGCAGGCCGAAGACCATGTCTTTGGCATCGTGCTGTTCAACGACTGGTCGGCACGCGACATACAGCCCTGGGAATACCAGCCGCTGGGGCCATTCCTGGCCAAGAACTTTGCCTCGACCGTGTCGCCCTGGGTGGTGACGCTGGAAGCCTTGGCGCCATTTCGCGCCCCCTTCACCCGGTCCGAAGGCGAACCCCAGCCCCTGCCCTATCTGGACAGCGAGGACAACCGCAGCGCCGGCAGCTTCGATATCGAACTCGAGGCACTGATCGAGACCCCGACCATGCGGGCCGCCGGCCAAGCACCGGCACGCCTTTCGCAATCCAACTATCGCCACGCCTACTGGACGGCGGGCCAGATGGTCGCCCACCACACGGTCAACGGATGCAATCTGCAGCCCGGCGATCTGTTTGGCACCGGCACAATGTCGGGCCCGTCCCTGGATCAGGCCTGCGCCCTGATCGAACTGACCTCAGGGGGCAAAAATCCGGTCATTCTGCCCAACGGCGAGGAACGCACCTGGGTGCAGGACGGCGACACAATCACGCTGCGCGGCTGGTGCCAACGGTCAGGCGCCGCGCGGATCGGCTTTGGCGAATGCGTAGGCACCGTGCTGCCGGCACGAGCCTTGTAGTTTCAAACTGAGCGCGCCCCGACTGTCAGGACCGACTCGGGATGCGCTCAGAACGGCAACAACTACCGTCCCGAAC
>JAKDMO010000003.1 GCA_030452305.1 Alcaligenaceae bacterium
CACAATGCGCTGGACATGGACATGTACCTGCGCATTGCGCCCGAACTCTATCTAAAGCGGTTAATCGTCGGCGGCTTTGAGCGCGTCTTTGAAATCAATCGGAATTTCCGCAACGAAGGCGTCAGCCCGCGTCACAACCCGGAATTCACGATGATGGAGTTCTACGCCGCGTATACCGATTACGGCTGGCTGATGGATTTCACCGAGGAACTGATTCGCGAAACTGCGCTGGCGGCCTGCGGCAAGACGCTGCTGAGCTATCAGGGGCGCGACCTGGATCTGGGCCGTGCCTTCGATCGCCTGACGATCACTCAGGCGATCCTGCAGCACGCCCCGCACTATCAGGATGCCCAGCTGGCCGATGCCGCATTCCTGCGCAAGGAACTCGCACGACTGGGGGTGGATGTCAACGGCCCGCCCCTCGCCCACGCGGGGCTGGGTGCCCTGCAGCTCGCCCTGTTCGAGGAAACCGCCGAATCAAAGCTCTGGCACCCGACCTTCATCATCGATTACCCGATCGAGGTCTCACCGCTTGCGCGGGCATCGGACACGCGGCCCGACATCACGGAACGTTTTGAACTGTTTGCGTGCGGGCGGGAAATCGCCAATGGGTTCTCGGAGCTGAACGACCCCGAGGACCAGGCCGCGCGATTCCAGGCGCAGGTCGCCGCCAAGGATGCGGGTGACGAGGAAGCCATGTACTACGACGCCGACTACGTGCGTGCGCTGGAATACGGCATGCCACCCA
The DNA here is from genome assembly GCA_030452305.1 of Alcaligenaceae bacterium. Classification (GTDB taxonomy): domain Bacteria; phylum Pseudomonadota; class Gammaproteobacteria; order Burkholderiales; family Burkholderiaceae_B; genus Castellaniella. The sequence continues at coordinate 749 of JAKDMO010000003.1, forward strand.
CAGGCGGCTGCGGGATCGGCATCGACCGGCTGGTCATGATGCTGACCGACAGCCCGAATATCCGGGATGTGATCCTGTTTCCTCATCTGCGCCGCGAGGACTGAGCCCATGCGGCCGGCGAATCAGATCGTGAACGATTCGCCGCAGCCGCAGGAGGCCTTTTCATTGGGGTTCGAAAATCGGAATCCCTCGTTGAGGCCTTCGCGGGCGTAATCGAGCTCGATGCCTTCCAGATAAGGCATGCTCTGGGGGTCCACATAGACGCGCACCCCAAGCTGCTCGAACACCTGATCGTCGGTCGCCGGGTCGTCGACGTACTCGATCTGATAGGACATCCCCGAGCATCCCGCAGGCTTGACCCCGAGGCGCAAGCCCAGGCCTTTGCCGCGTTTCTGAAGATGGCGGCTGATGTGATCGGCCGCCTGCTGTGTCAGGATGATTCCCATGGTTTACCTCTGATGCTTATCGGTGTAGTCGCGCACCGCCGCCCGAATGGCGTCTTCGGCCAGCATGGCGCAGTGTATTTTAAGCGGCGGGAGGTCGAGTTCCCGCACGATGTCCTGGTTATTGATCGACAGGGCTTCGTCAAGCGACCTGCCCTTGAGCCACTCGGTGGTCAGCGAACCGGCTGCAATGGCCGAGCCACAGCCAAACATCCGGAAGCACGCGTCGCGTATGGTGCCTGAATCATCGATCCGGATCTGAAGCTTCATGACTTCGCCAATTGCGGGTGAGCCCACCAGCGCGCTGCCAACCGAGGCATCACCCGGGTCGAACGAGCCGACGTTTCGCGGATTTCGATAGTGCTCAAGCACTTGTTCACTATACAACATGGGTGCCCATCTACAAAACGGCCCATTGGACAGAGGACACATCGGTCCCCTGCTGCCGCATTTCCCAGAGCGGAGACAATTCGCGCAGACGCGCGATCTCGCGAGTCAGGACCCGAACCGTCAGGTCGATATCGGCCTCGGTGGTCTGACGCCCGATGGTCAGGCGCAAGGAGCTGTGTGCGAGTTCATCGCTGCGGCCCAGCGCCCGCAGCACATACGACGGCTCAAGGCTGGCCGAGGTACAGGCCGAACCGCTGGAGACCGCCAGTTCCGGCAAGGCCATCAGCAGGGCCTCGCCTTCGATATGCGCCACGCTGACGTTCAGATTATGGGCGACACGCTGTGTCATGCTGCCGTTCACATACAGATCAGCAATAGGCTGTAGCCCGGCAAGCAGCCGATCGCGCAGACTGCGGATGCGGGGTTCCTCATCGGCCATCAGCCGACCGGCGAGCTCGAAGGCCTCGCCCATGCCCACGATCTGGTGCGTAGGCAATGTGCCCGAGCGCATGCCGCGTTCGTGGCCGCCGCCATGCATCTGCGCCTCGATCCGTACACGCGGCTTGCGACGCACGTACAGCGCGCCGATTCCCTTGGGGCCATAGGTCTTGTGCGCTGAAAAAGACATCAGATCGACGTCCATCGCCGCCACATCGATCGCGACCTTTCCTGTGGCTTGTGCGGCGTCGGAATGGAACACGACCCCGTGTCGATGGCAGATCGCCGCCAGCGCAGCGATGTCTTGCACCACGCCGATTTCGTTATTCACCAGCATGACCGAGGCCAGGATCGTATCGGAGCGCAGGGCCGCCTCGAAGACCGCAGGATCAAGCAACCCATCCTCGTTGGTATCCAGCCAGCTAAGCTCGAAGCCTTCGCGCTCGAGCTCATGGCAGGTATCCAGCACTGCCTTGTGCTCGGTGCGTACGGTCACGATATGCCGCCCGCGCGCGCGCAAGGCCCCCGCCGCCCCCTTGATGGCCAGGTTGTCGGATTCGGTCGCGCCCGAGGTCCATATGATTTCGCGTGGCTCGGCACCCACCAGCGCAGCCACCTGGGTACGCGCATGCTCGACAGCGTCCTCGGCGTCCCACCCATAAGCATGACTGCGCGAGGCCGGGTTGCCGTAGCGTTCGGTCAGCCACGGGATCATGGCCTGGAGCACGCGCTCGTCGACGGGGGTCGTCGCCGAGTAGTCCAGATAAACTGGAGGCTGGTCCATCAAAATAGAAAACTCCTTAAACGGCAGCGGGCTCCAGTCGTTTTGCCTTGGCCTCATCGTCAGCTGCCACAGGAACGATGGGCACCTTGGTGCGCGCCTGCGTGGATTCGCGCAGTTGGCGCATGCGCTGCTGGTCAACCAGATCCTGCAGCGTGACTGAATCCAGATACTCTACCATTTTACGACTAAGTGTCGCCCATAGGTCATGGGTCATGCACTTGCCCGACTGGCCATTGCGCCCGATGTCGCAATTTTCCTTCCCGCCGCAACTGGTCGCATCCAGCGGCTCGTCCACGGCAAAGACCAGGTCGGCAACCGTCATGTGCCGCGCGGAGCGCGCCAGGGTATACCCACCACCCGGCCCGCGCACGCTGTCCACCAGCTCGTGCCGCCGCAATTTTCCGAATAGCTGTTCGAGGTAGGACAGAGAAATATTCTGTCGCTGACTGATCGCGGCCAGGGTGACCGGACCACTGTGCTGGCGCAAAGCCAGATCAATCATTGCCGTGACTGCAAAACGCCCTTTTGTCGTTAAACGCATGATAGTTTCCTTTCTTTATCATCAGACATGTGAATGGGCCTATACCCGACTATTTGAGTCAAGTATATCAATTACCCACCCCCACCGACGGGGCTTTCCGGGGCAAATTCCGATTGACTTGATCTATGTCATGAATCAACGAAAAACGCCCCTTTGCGGGGCGTCTGGTAAGGCGAAATGAGTTTATTTATGCGGCCTGATACTGCATCGCACGCTTTCGTACCAGTTCGAACACACCCTGGCCTGCGTCCTCGATATAGTCCAGGACCTTGCTGAAGCCTTCCGGGCCCCCATAATAGGGATCGGGCACGGTGGCTTCCTCGAATTCATTCGAGAAACGCATCAGCAGCATGAGCTTGTGCTGATAGATTTTAGGGCATTGCTGCTGCAGTGCAGAGAGGTTTTCCCAGTCCATCGCCAAGATCAGGTCGAATTCGACGAAATCATTGGCACAAACCTGCCGGGCACGGTAGCTCGACAAATCATAGCCGCGCTTTTGGGCGGCCGCCTGGGCGCGCGGATCGGGTGCTTCACCTACGTGAAACGCATGTGTTCCGGCAGAATCGACGCCGATTGCGTCCGAAAGCCCGGCTTCGTCGATCATATGCTGAAAGACGCCGGCAGCGCTGGGGGAACGGCAAATATTGCCTGTACAGACGAAAAGTACCTTATTCATAATAGATGAAAGTGTGAGGGAAAACCCCGAATTTGGCAAGTATTTTCGTGAAAATAAAGGAAAAAATAGCAAGCGGGCATCCCGGCCAGATGCCTGGGGCGCTCTTTTTTGCTGCGCAGCACCATTGAATGCCGACAGGAGCCGCCCAGACGCTGGAAATCTGTGGCTCGGGCGGCCTGTATATTTTTTACAACATTGTGACAATACCCTGCCCGACGCCGGCGTTCAGGCCGGGGGTCACGAAAGCAAGGCCCGGTCCTTGAGAGCGCGCAAAGTATCCCGGGCGGCGGCGGCCTGCTCGAATTCCAGATTGCGCGCGTGATCCAGCATCTTTTCCTCAAGACGGCGGATTTCCCTGGCCAGGGCTTTCTCGTCATGCAGCGCGCGTTCATCGAAGTCTGGCACGGCCGCCGCCTGCCGGACCGCCGCCGCATTCGAAACCACGCCGTCGATCATGTCGCGCACGGCCTTGCTGACCCCGCGCGCAGTGATGCCATGCTCAACATTGAACTGCAGCTGCTTTTCCCGGCGACGCGCGGTCTCGTCCATGGCCCGACGCATCGAATCGGTGATGCGGTCGGCATAGAGGATTGCGCGGCCATTCAGGTTCCGGGCGGCTCGTCCGATCGTCTGGATCAGGCTGCGCTCCGAACGCAGAAAACCTTCCTTGTCGGCGTCCAGGATCGCCACAAGCGAGACCTCGGGAATATCCAGGCCCTCGCGCAGAAGGTTGATGCCCACCAAAACGTCAAAGGCCCCGAGGCGCAGGTCACGGATGATCTCGACCCGCTCGACCGTATCGATATCCGAATGCAGGTAACGCACCTGCAGACCCGACTCATTCAGATATTCGGTCAGGTCCTCGGCCATGCGCTTGGTCAGCGTGGTCACCAGTACGCGCTCGCCATTCGCGATGCGCAACTTGGCCTCGCCCAGCAGATCATCAACCTGCGTGCCTGCAGGCCGCACCTCGACCTCAGGGTCCACCAAACCGGTCGGTCGCACGACTTGCTCGACGATCTGGTCAGCGTGCTCGGCCTCATAGGGGCCGGGCGTAGCCGACACAAAAACACATTGCGGCATGCGCGCCTCGAACTCCTCAAGCCTGAGCGGCCGGTTGTCCAGGGCCGAGGGCAGGCGAAACCCGAACTGCACCAGGGTCTGCTTGCGCGACCGGTCGCCACGATACATGCCGCCCAACTGCCCGATCGTCACATGGCTCTCGTCGATGAACATCAGGGCGGTGCGCGGCAGGTAATCGATCAGAGTCGGTGGCGGATCACCCGGCGCCGCACCCGACAGATGCCGGGAATAGTTCTCGATTCCCTTGCAGAACCCCAGTTCCTGCAGCATTTCCAGGTCAAAGCGCGTGCGCTGCTCCAGGCGCTGGGCCTCGACCAGTTTGCCGTCGCTGGTCAACTCGGTCAGCCGCTCGCGCAACTCTTCCTTGATTGTTTCGATTGCGCGCAGAACCGTCTCGCGCGGAGTGACATAATGGGAACTGGGGAAGATCGTGAAACGCAGCAAGGTCTGGCTGACCTTGCCCGTCAGCGGATCAAAGAGTTCCAGCGACTCGATCTCGTCATCAAACAGGGTGATGCGCAAGGCGTGCTCGGCGTGTTCGGCGGGAAATACATCAATGATCTCGCCACGCACCCGGAATACCCCGCGCGCGAACTCCATATCATTGCGGTCATATTGCATGGCCACCAGGCGCCCGAGAAGCTCCTGACGGGCGATCCGGTCGCCCGTGCGCAGGGTCAGCACCATCGCGTGATAATCCCCGGGGTTGCCGATACCGTAAATGCAGGACACCGTGCCGACGATGATCGTATCGGGGCGTTCGAGCAGGCTTTTGGTAGCCGACAGACGCATCTGTTCGATGTGCTCGTTGATCGACGAGTCCTTTTCAATGAACAGATCGCGCGAAGGCACATAGGCTTCGGGCTGATAGTAGTCGTAATACGACACGAAATATTCGACGGCGTTGCGCGGAAAAAACTCGCGCATCTCGGCATACAACTGCGCAGCCAGGGTCTTGTTGGGTGCCAGTACGATGGCCGGGCGCCCCGTACGGGCAATCAGATTGGCCATCGTATAGGTCTTGCCCGAGCCCGTCACGCCAAGCAGGGTCTGGTTCATCAGCCCGTCCGTGATCCCGTCTTCGAGCTGTTCGATCGCCTTGGGCTGATCGCCGGCCGGCGGATAGGGCTGGAACAGCTGGAACGGGCTATCGGGGTATTCGACGAAACCGGGAACGAATTCGCTCATCGCACTCTACAAAAAATATGACCCTAAACCCTGGCCGGGGTCTGCCGGAACTGGACAGTATTCGGGTAAACCCCTTATTATCACACTGTTGGCTTGTCACATCAAAGCTCCGTATCCTCCTACCCAGTCCGGCACACTATGTCCTCAATTTTCGCATCAGTCGAACTCGCCCCGCGCGACCCCATCCTTGGCCTGAACGAGCAATTCAAAGCGGATACCCGCGATATCAAAGTAAACCTCGGCATAGGCGTCTACACCGATGACCAGGGCCGTATCCCGCTGCTGCGCGCCGTGCGCAAGGCCGAAGGCATGCTGTACGAGCAGGCGGCTCCGCGCAACTACCTGCCCATAGACGGTATCCCGGGCTATAACGCCGGCGCCCAGCAACTGCTGCTGGGCGAGGGTTCGCCCTTGGCGGCTGCGCACCGCTCGCTGACCATCCAGACATTGGGCGGCACCGGGGCACTGAAGGTCGGCGCCGATTTCCTCAGGCGCCTGCTGCCCGAGGCACAGGTCGTGATCAGCAATCCCAGCTGGGCGAACCATCGGGGGCTGTTCGAGGCTGCGGGTTTCAAGGTCAGCACCTACGACTACTACGATGCGGCCACGCACGGCCTGCACTTCGAAAGCATGCTCGCTTCGCTGAACGCCCTGCCCGCCGGTACGATCGTCGTCCTGCACGCCTGCTGCCACAACCCCACCGGCGTCGATCCCAGCGCCGAGCAATGGCAGCGCATCGCCCAGACGGTCAAAGACGCGCGCCTCGTGCCTTTCCTGGATATCGCCTACCAGGGCTTTGGCGACGGCATCGAAGAAGACGCCTCAGTCGTACGCATGTTCGCTGAGCTGGACATCACCATGTTTATCAGTTCTTCGTTCTCGAAGTCCTTCTCGCTGTACGGCGAACGGGTGGGCGCATTGACACTCGTGACCGCAAGCGACGAGGAAAGCACACGTGTGCTCAGCCAGCTCAAGCGCGTGATCCGCACCAACTATTCCAATCCGCCCACCCACGGCGGCGCGATCGTCTCGACCGTACTGAATACACCCGAACTCTATGCCGAATGGGCCACGGAACTGGCCGAGATGCGCGATCGCATCCGTACCATGCGCGATCAACTGGTCGCAAAGATTCACGCCAACGGCGTCAGCCAGGATTTCAGCTTTGTGCAGGCCCAGCGCGGCATGTTCTCGTACTCGGGGCTGACCGCATCCCATGTCGAGCGCCTGCGCAATGATTTCGGCATCTATGCCGTGGGCAGCGGCCGGATATGCGTGGCGGCCCTGAACAGCGGCAATATCGACTACGCGGCCCAGTCCATTGCCCGAGTACTAAAGGACTGAGGCGGCTTGATTTCCCGCGCGTGATAGGCCACAATTCAGACTGTATTTACATACAGGCATCGCCGCATCCCCTATGGCCCTGAAACTGACCCCACGCCAGGCACAGATCCTCGATCTGATCCGCCAGACCATCGCCCGTAGCGGGCGGCCACCTACCCGGGCGGAAATCGCCCAGGAATTTGGGTTCCGCTCCGCCAATGCGGCCGAAGACCACCTGAAGGCCCTGGCACGCAAAGGCGCCATCCAGCTCAGCGCAAACACCTCGCGCGGCATCCAGTTGACCGAAAGCCCGGCCGATCATGAGTTCGAGCGCCCTACCATTCAGCAGATCCTGCTGCCCATCGTCGGCCGCGTGGCAGCCGGCTCGCCCATTCTGGCCACCGAACACGTCGAGCGCGAAATCGCCGTCGAACCCGGGCTATTTGTCCAGACGCCGGATTACCTGCTGCGCGTGCGCGGGGCCAGCATGCGCGATGCAGGCATTCTGGATGGTGACTTGCTCGCGGTACAGCGTCGCCCCGAGGCCCGCAACGGCCAGATCGTGGTGGCCCGCCTCGGCGACGAGGTCACGGTCAAGCGCCTGCATCGCACCGGCCGCCATATCGAACTGCTGCCCGAAAACCCCGATTTCCAACCTATTGTCGTGGGTGTCGAGGATGACTTCGCGCTGGAAGGCATTGCAGTCGGCCTGATCCGCACAGGATCGCTCTCCTGAATCCTGGGCCATCCTTCAAAAAAAACGCCCCGGCCGAAACCGGGGCGAATTTCATGATGCACCACGAAGGGCATCGCCGGGGATCAGTGCTTGAATACCCCGCTGCCGCCCTGATCGGCCGGCTTTGAGGCGGCCAGGGCCTCGGCGGCCAAACGCGCGACCTCCTCGTCCGACAGCGGCGTAGGCATGCGTTGCAGCGCCACTTCCAGCACCCGATCGATCCAGCGCACAGGAACGATTTCCAGATGGTTCTTGACGTTATCGGGGATGTCAGCCAGATCCTTCACGTTTTCCTCTGGGATCATGACAGTCTTGATACCGCCTCGATGCGCCGCAAGCAGCTTTTCCTTCAGACCACCGATAGGCAGGACTTCGCCACGCAAGGTGATCTCGCCCGTCATTGCGACATCCGAGCGCACGGGAATGCCGGTCAGGGCCGATACCATGGCCGTGGTAACGGCTATCCCCGCCGATGGGCCGTCCTTGGGGGTGGCGCCCTCGGGGAAGTGTACGTGCAGGTCGTGCTTCTCGAAGATCTGGTTGGCAATTCCCCACTTCTGGGCACGTGCACGCACCACGGTACGTGCCGCCTCGACGGATTCCTTCATCACATCGCCCAGCAAGCCCGTACGCAGGACCACGCCCTTTCCAGGCATATCCGCGACTTCGATCGTCAGCAGATCGCCACCGACCTCGGTCCACGCCAGACCGGTGACCTGCCCGACCTTGTCTTCCTTTTCGGCCACACCGAAAGTGAAGCGTCGCACGCCCAGGAAATCACTGAGGTTTTCAGCGTTGACCGTCACGCTTTGAGTCGGCTTTTTGCCTGAGGCCTTGCGGCCCCGGGTCACTGGATTGGCCGCCAGCAACTGCTTGACGACCTTACGGCAGATCTTTGAAACCTCGCGCTCGAGTGCCCGCACCCCCGACTCACGCGTGTAATAGCGCACGATGTCACGTATGGCGGCCTCGGCGATGACCAACTCGCCTTCCTGAACGCCGTTGTTCTTCATTAGCTTGGGCAGGAGGTGATCAAAGGCAATGTGCACCTTTTCGTCCTCGGTGTAACCCGACAGCCGGATGACTTCCATACGATCGAGCAGTGCCGGCGGGATGTTCAGCGTATTGCTGGTCGCGACGAACATCACGTCCGACAGATCAAAATCGACCTCGATATAGTGATCCTGGAACGTGTGGTTCTGTTCCGGATCGAGGACTTCGAGCAATGCCGAGGACGGATCGCCACGGAAGTCCGCGCCCATCTTGTCGATTTCGTCGAGCAGGAACAGCGGATTGCGCACGCTGACCTTGGACATGTTCTGCAGGATCTTGCCCGGCATTGAACCGATGTAGGTGCGGCGATGGCCACGGATCTCGGCCTCATCGCGCACGCCGCCCAGGGCCATGCGCACGAACTTGCGCCCAGTCGCGCGAGCCACGGACTGCCCAAGCGAGGTCTTGCCCACGCCCGGGGGGCCCACCAGACACAGAATGGGGGCCTTGAGCTTATCGACACGCTGCTGCACGGCCAGGTACTCGATGATGCGTTCCTTGACCTTTTCCAGACCATAGTGGTCGGCGTCCAGTACACCCTCGGCGTTTTCAATGGAACGGCTGATGCGGCTTTTCTTGTGCCAAGGCAGTCCCACCAGGGTGTCGATATAGTTGCGCACCACTGTGGCCTCGGCCGACATGGGTGACATCAGCTTGAGTTTCTTGAGTTCAGCGTCGGCTTTCTTGCGGGCTTCCTTGGGCAGGCGGGCCTCGGTGATCTTGCGCTCGAGCTCTTCGAGATCCGCACCTTCCTCGCCTTCGCCCAGTTCCTTTTGAATCGCCTTGACCTGCTCGTTCAGGTAGTAGTCGCGCTGGCTTTTCTCCATTTGCTTTTTCACGCGGCCGCGAATGCGCTTTTCGACCTGCAGAATGTCGATTTCAGCCTCGAGCTGCGCCAACAGGGCTTCCAGCCTGGCTGTCGTGCCCGTGGTTTCCAGCATTTCCTGCTTCTGCTCGATTTTGAGCGGCAGATGCGCCGCAATTGTATCGGCCAGGCGGCTGGCCTCTTCGATCCCGGCCAGAGAGGTCAGGATTTCCTGAGGGATTTTCTTGTTCAGTTTGACGTACTGATCGAACTGGGCGACCACGGCACGCCGCAGCGCCTCAGCCTCGGCCTCGTCGCCGGTGTCTTCGGATACGCCAGTGACACGCGCAATGAAATGGGTTTCCTGGTCGGTGACCTCGTGCAAGCGCGCACGCTGCAGGCCTTCGACCAGCACCTTGACGGTCCCGTCGGGGAGTTTCAGCATTTGCAAAATACTGGCTGCACAACCGATCTCGTACAAATCATCGGGCGTCGGGTCGTCTTTACCCGCAGATTTCTGCGCGACCAGCATGATGCTGTTGCCTGCCTCCATGGCGAGCTCCAGCGCCTTGATCGAACGCGGCCGCCCCACAAAGAGCGGTATGACCATATGCGGAAACACCACCACGTCACGCAAGGGTAACAGTGGCAGGTCCACGGGTTCCTGGGTGAGTATCTGGCTTGCAGACATCGTTGCTTCCTATAAATTTGCCTCTGGATGCAAAAGGGAAGCGCAGGCCTCCCTTTTGTGCGAACTGCCTGCAGTTGTATATGGCGACGACTCGGCACCTTTCAAGGCACCGGGTCACCCAAGGTCAGTATAAGAGGAATTTGCCGATTCTGGCTATCAGGCGGCAGCGGTCTTCAGTGGTTTCTCGGGCGGAGCCCCACGAGCGCTGTCGCGCGGGCCCTCTATCAATGTCGGCGTGGCCTTGCCCCGCACCGCATCCTCGTCCAGCACGACACGATTGATCTCGAGACGCGAGGGCAGCTCATACATGGTGCCAAGCAAGGCCTGCTCCATGATGGAACGCAAACCGCGCGCGCCAGTGCGCCGCTTGATGGCGCGGCGCGCCACTGCGGCCAGTGCAGCAGGCGTCACATCGAGCTCGACGTCCTCCATTTCGAAGAGTTTCTGGAACTGCTTGACCACTGCGTTGCGCGGCTCGGTCAGGATGCGCACCAGTGTGTCTTCCTCTAGTTCTTCGAGCGTGGCCACCACCGGCAGGCGCCCGACCAGTTCCGGGATCAGGCCGAACTTGATCAGATCCTCGGGTTCGGCTTCGGCAAAGAGCTCGCCCACGCCGCGTTCGGACTTGGTGCGCACCGAGGCAGCGAAGCCGATACCGGACTTTTCAGTGCGGTCGCGGATGATCTTTTCCAAACCGTCGAAGGCACCGCCCACAATGAACAGAATATTCGTGGTATCGACCTGGACGAAATCCTGATTGGGATGCTTGCGCCCGCCCTGCGGGGGGACGGACGCCACCGTACCTTCGATGAGCTTGAGCAAGGCCTGCTGGACGCCCTCGCCCGACACATCGCGGGTAATGGACGGATTGTCGGACTTGCGCGCGATCTTGTCGATTTCATCGATGTAGATGATGGCGCGCTGAGCCTTTTCAACTTCGTAGTTGCAGCTCTGGAGCAGCTTCTGGACGATGTTTTCGACGTCTTCGCCAACATACCCGGCCTCGGTCAGGGTCGTGGCATCGGCCATGACAAAGGGCACGTTCAGCATGCGCGCCAGAGTCTGCGCGAGCAGGGTCTTTCCTGAACCGGTCGGGCCGATCAGCAGGATGTTGCTCTTGGACAGCTCGACATCGCCATCCTTGGTCTCGCCATAACGGATGCGCTTGTAGTGGTTGTAGACCGCCACCGCAAGATTACGCTTGGGTGTTTCCTGACCAATGACATAGCCATCGAGGAAAGACTTGATTTCCTGAGGGGCGGGCAACTCGTTGCGCACGGCATCGCGCGTGGCCTCGTGGGCCTCCTCGCGAATGATGTCATTGCACAGATCGATGCACTCGTCGCAAATGAACACCGAAGGCCCTGCGATCAGCTTGCGAACCTCGTGCTGGCTCTTGTTGCAAAACGAACAATGCAGGACTTTTCCGTCTACGGAACCTTTCTTTTCAGTCATAAAACTCTAAACTCAATTGGCCAATGGCCCCCCATGGGCCCGCACCCGGCAGGGGACGCCCCGCCAATCGTCAATCCTGTTCGGCCTGGTCGCCTCGCGAAACCAGAACCTTGTCAATCAAACCATATGTCTGCGCCTCGTCGGCGGACATGAAATTGTCGCGCTCGGTGTCGAGGCCGATCTGATCCAGGCTCTGGCCGGTATTCTCCGCCAGGATCTGGTTCAATCGTTCGCGCAGGCTCATAATTTCCTTGGCCTGGATCTGGATGTCGGATGCCTGGCCCTGTGCGCCGCCCGAAGGCTGATGAATCATGATACGCGAATTGGGCAGCGTATAGCGCTTGCCCTTGGCGCCCGCAGCGAGCAGGAACGCACCCATGCTGGCGGCCAGCCCCGTGCACAGCGTGGACACATCAGGCTTGACGAACTGCATCGTATCGTAGATCGCCATACCGGCGTACACCGACCCGCCCGGCGAATTGATGTATAGCGAGATGTCCTTGTCGGGGTTTTCCGATTCCAGAAAGAGCAATTGCGCCACGACCAGATTTGCCGACTGGTCGTTGACCTGACCGACAAAAAAGACCACCCGTTCGCGCAACAGACGCGAATAGATGTCGTAGGATCGCTCGCCACGACCGGACTGCTCGATGACGATGGGCACGTAACCCAAGCCGGTGGGCGTCACCGAACCGCCCCCGTACATCGACGCGTAGAAATCGGTAAAACTGCTGGACATCAGTTGCTTCCCATCAAGGTATCGAAATCGGCCTGCTCGGTCGTGATCTGGGCAGCTGCCAGGATGTGATCGACGACGTTGTCCTCGAGCACCAGCGATTCAATCTCGGCGCGCCGCTCACGATCAGACAGATAATACGTCACAACCTGAGCAGGCTGCTCGTAGCTCTGGGCGAAGTCCTCGATACGGGCGCGAACCTGCTCGGGTTTCGGCTGCAGATCAGAGGTCTTGACCAGTTCGGCCACCAGCAGACCCAGGCGCACGCGGCGCTCGGCCTCGGTCTTGAAAGTGTCCTCGGGGATGGGAAGCGTATCGGCGTTGGGGACACCGCGATTTTTCAGTTCCTCGCGGGCAGCGGCGGTACGGTGCTGAACCTCGTCGTCGACCAGGGCCTTGGGCACGTCGAAAGTGCACGCAGCAGCCAGGGCATCCATGACACTGGCTTTGGTGCGCGCCTTGGTGCGGGCCTGTGCCTCGCGATCGATGTTGGCCCGGATGTCGGCCTGCAGCGCATCGACATCGCCTTCGACCTGGCCCAGGGACTTGGCGAAGTCGGCATCGACCTCGGGCAGTTCGGGTTCCGCAACCTCGGTGATCTCGATCTTGAACTCGGCGGTCTTGCCGGCGACTTCGGCGCTGCCATAGTCCTCAGGGAAGGACAGCGGGAAGGTCTTGGACTCGCCCGCCTTCAGCCCCGTGGCGGCAGCCTCGAACTCGGCCAGCATGCGCCCCTCGCCCAGGACGAAGGCATATTTTTCAGCGGTACCGCCTTCGAATGCGACGCCATCGATCGTACCAACGAAGTTCAGCGTCACGCGATCGCCCGACTGGGCGGTGCGATCTGCCACTGGCGTGAAGATCGTGCGCTGCTTGCGCAGGATGTCCAGGGTTTTTTGCACCTCGGCGTCGCCGATTTCGATCTCGCTGCGCGTGATTTTCAATGCAGCCAGATCCGGCACTGCAACCTCGGGGTAGACCTCGAAGGTAGCCGAGAACGCCATCACACCCTCGTCGACGTCTTCTACCTTGGGTTCGAGGTTCGGGGTGCCCGCGATGCGCAACTGAGCCTCCTGGACGACCTTGTCCAGGGATTTGCCGATTTCGGTGTTGATGACGTCGTAGCGCACGCTGGGGCCATGGCTGCGTTCGATCACCGAAAGGGGCGCTTTGCCGGGGCGAAAGCCCTGCACTTTGGCCGTACGCGCAACACGTTTGAGCTGCGTCTGGACTTCCTTTTCGATATCGGCGACCTGAACAGCCAGATCCACACGGCGCTCCAGGCCGGACAATTTTTCAACCACAGGCGACATTAGAGACCTATTGAATTAAGTAATTGGACAGTGAACGGGTTATTTTAGCGGAAACTACACTCGGCCGTGACAGCGGCGGTACGCCGGGCGCAGATCCAATCCAATTACCGCTATAATATTCGGCTTTCCTTGCGAACGTGGCGGAATTGGTAGACGCACCAGATTTAGGTTCTGGCGCCGAGAGGTGTGAGAGTTCGAGTCTCTCCGTTCGCACCAGGGTTCTTTGAGCCGCTGGGATTTCCCCTTTTCCAAATGCACAGGGCCAAGACCCTAAAGCCGTAAGTATCAAAGCCGCTTCACCTTTCACACCCCCCGCCACCCTGATGCCCCGCAAGTTGGACATTAAAGGACCTTTGATATGGACGCACAACTGTTTGAAGAGCTGAAAAACAGCCTGCGGCAAGCCAAGGCCATCCGCCAAGGCAAATTGGAAGGCCGTCGCACCACGGTCACGCCCATCGATGTGAAAGCCGTACGCGAGCAAACTCACCTGTCTCAACATGAATTTGCCGCTGCCATCCACGTCAGTGTGCGAACCCTGCAAAACTGGGAACAGCGGCGCCGCTCCCCGACCGGTCCAGCCGCTGCCTTGCTCAAAGTCATGGCGACCTCTCCCGCCGTGGTCATCAAGGCATTACACCAATAAATTCAACCCAAACAATGTGCAAAATCTGCACATTGCTGGCTCTGACAAACCAGTCGGGGTCTCCTATTCTCGGCATAACCGTTGCCCCTTCTGTGCCATTCCCTTGCGTATGTGTCATTTTTGTACAATGCCAACGTAAAGCAGTAAGTGCTGGATCAGGAGACCAATAGGGTGAGTGACCAATTTTTCAAACTGCCGATCCTCAATTCGCCTTACGACTATCCTTCCAAGTACTGGGAACTTGACGATACGGGGCAACCGACACAGAAAATCATCGAGTCACGCCGGGCATCCAGCTTTATCAGCCCGATCCCGAAGCCACGCCGGCACCACGGCGAGCAAGCCACTCTGGCGCTGGATGAAGTCGAGAACCTGGCTGACGACGGGCAGCGCTACCGCCATTCGGAACTGATCAATGCAGTACGCCGCGAGGTGAATGCCTGGCGTAATTTGCCGCCAGCTCAATGGCGCGTTACGCCCGAAACAGCCCGCTTGCTGGAGCACTGGCGCAATCACAAATTCACTGGCGTACGCCCATTTTTCTGTCAGGTCGAAGCCGCCGAAACGGCCATTTGGCTGACCGAGGTCGCCCCCCAACTTGGGAAAAATGGTGAACGCTTCCTCGACCACCTGAAGAAAGCCAGCCACGATGCCAACCCGGCTCTGATGCGCCTGGCGCTGAAGCTGGCCACCGGCGCCGGCAAGACCACGGTCATGGCCATGCTCATCGCGTGGCAAACGGTCAATGCCGTGCGCCATCCGCAGAGCAAGAAATTTACCCGCGGGTTCTTGCTGGTTGCCCCGGGCCTAACCATCAAGGACCGCCTGCGCGTGCTGCTGCCCAATGATGCCGACAGCTACTACGCTAGCCGCGAGATCGTGCCTCGCGACATGTTGGCGGATCTGGACAAGGCCAAGATCGTCATTACCAACTACCACGCTTTCAAGCTGCGCGAGCGCATGGCCTTGTCCAAGGGCGGTCGTCGCTTGCTGCAAGGCCGCACTGGCAGCGAGTTGGACACGCTGGAAACCGAGGGCCAAATGCTCCAGCGGGTCATGCCGGAATTGATGGGGCTGAAAAATATTCTCGCCATCAACGACGAAGCGCACCATTGCTACCGGGAAAAGCCACAAGCCGCCGAGGACGACCAGGATCTCGACAAAGATCAGAAAGCCGAGGCCGAGGAAAATAACGAGGCCGCACGGCTGTGGATTTCCGGTCTGGAAGCCGTGAACCGAAAACTGGGCCTGCAACAGGTGATCGATCTGTCGGCCACTCCATTCTTCCTGGCCGGCTCCGGCTATGTGGAAGGCACATTATTCCCCTGGACGATGTGCGACTTTTCGCTGATGGACGCCATCGAATGCGGTATCGTCAAATTACCGCGCGTGCCAGTGGCCGATAACATCCCCGGCGCGGACATGCCCATCTACCGCGAACTCTGGAAACACATCGGCAAAAAGATGCCAAAGAAGGGGCGTGGCAAAAACGCCCAGCTCGATCCGCTGGCCATTCCGGTGGAATTGCAGACCGCGCTGGAAGCGCTGTACGGTCACTACCGCAAAACCTATGACGCCTGGAAGCAGGAAGGCATTAATGTGCCGCCGTGCTTTATCGTGGTGTGCAACAACACCGCAACGTCCAAACTGGTGTTCGATTACATCTCCGGTTTTGAGCGCACAAACGCAGATGGCTTCATCACGCGCGTGCCAGGGCGTCTAGAACTGTTCCGCAACTTCGATGAGCATGGCGAGCCACTGGCGCGCCCGAATACTCTGCTGATCGACAGCGAACAGCTTGAATCCGGCGAGACCCTGGACGACAATTTTCGAGGCATGGCTGCTGACGAAATCGAACGCTTCAAACGCGAGATCATCGAGCGCACTGGCGACCGACGCCAGGCCGAAAACCTGAGTGACAGCGAATTGCTGCGCGAGGTGATGAACACGGTCGGCAAGCAAGGCCGTTTAGGCGAGCAAATCCGCTGCGTCGTGTCGGTGTCCATGCTGACCGAAGGCTGGGATGCCAATACCGTTACCCACATTCTGGGTGTGCGAGCGTTTGGCACCCAGTTGCTGTGCGAACAGGTGATTGGCCGTGCCCTGCGCCGCCAATCCTATGAATTGAACGAGCAAGGCCTGTTCGACGTGGAGTATGCCGACATATTCGGCATTCCCTTCGACTTCACTGCCAAGCCTGTCGTCGTCGCTCCGCCCAGACCGCGTGAAACCATCACGGTCAAGGCACTGCACCCGGAACGCGATCCCCTGGAAATCCGCTTCCCGCGCGTACAGGGCTATCGCGTCGAATTGCCGGAAGAGCAACTCGAAGCCGAATTCAACGACGACCACCACCTCACCCTGACGCCGGACATGGTCGGCGCGACCAGGACCCACAACTCGGGCATCATCGGTGAGGCCGTGGAACTGGACATCAAGCACCTGGGCGACGTACGTCAGTCCACCCTGCTGATGGAGCTGACCAAGCATCTGCTGTTTCAGCACTGGCGCGAACCAGGCCAGGATGCACCGATCGCCCTGTTCGGCCAGCTTAAACGCATCGTACGTCAGTGGCTGGACGAGTGCCTGGAATGCAAGGGTGGCACCTACCCTGCGCAATTGATGTATCGCGAGCTGGCAGACATGGCCTGCCAGCGCGTCACCAAGGGCATCACCGCAAAGGAACTGCAGAAAGGCCGGCAGGTCAAGGCCATCCTCGATCCGTTCAACCCGACCGGCAGCACTGCGCATGTGCGATTCAATACCTCGCGCCCGGGCAGCGAACGCTGGGAAACCGTCGGTGTCGGGAATCAGCCGAAAAATCAAGTCAACTGGGTGATTCTGGACAGCGGTTGGGAAGGCGAATTCTGCCGTGTCGCCGAGTCGCACCCCAAGGTGCTGGCTTACACCAAAAACCACAACCTTGGTCTGGAAGTGCCTTATCGCTTCGGCTCGGCCAACCGCATTTACATCCCGGACTTTATCGTGCAAGTGGACGACGGGCTCGGTCGGGGCGATCCACTGAACCTGATCGTCGAGATCAAGGGTTACCGGCGCGAGGACGCCAAGGAAAAAAAGTCCACCATGGATACCTACTGGATTCCCGGCGTGAATTATCTCGGAACATACGGCCGTTGGGCCTTTGCCGAGTTTTGCGACGTGTACGAAATGCAGGAAGATTTCGCCAAAGAGGTGGAAACGCAATTCAAGAAAATGATTGAAGCGGCTGCGCCGGAAAACAAGGGACACTGAGATGGCGACCAAGAAAACGGCGAAGACCGGCAAAAGCATCGAGCAGATTACGCATACCGAGGCCACACGCAAAAATATTCCAACCGTAGAGCATCAGTCGGTGATGCAGCAGCACGAGCAGGCGCCGGTGCAAGTGGCCTACCCGCGCGCCAACCGGCAATGGCTGGAGGACCTGTGCGCCTTGCACGACACAGACCAGATGGCGCCAGAACTCCAGCAGCGGCTTAACCGCGACCTAGACCCACAACTGATCTGGCGCGGCAAGGATCAGCAGGATTGGTCCGATCTAGTTGTCAATGCCCCACCGCTGTACATCCAGGAAAAGGTCAAGCCCAAGGTGCTGATCGATGACCTACGCCGCCAGACCGAAGTACAGCGCGAAGCCGCCGCACCGCAGCAGGACACGCTGGACCTGTTCGGCGACTTCAATGGTCTGCCCGACGGTGCAGATCGCACCGAGTTCTATCAACACGAAGGGCATTGGCAGAACCGGATGATCCTGGGCGACAGCCTGCAGGTGATGGCCTCGCTGGCAGAGCGCGAAGCCCTGCGCGGCAAAGTACAGTGCATTTATTTCGACCCACCGTACGGGATCAAGTTCAACAGCAATTTCCAGTGGTCCACCACCAGCCGTGACGTGAAGGACGGCAATGCTGGCCATATCACCCGCGAGCCGGAGCAGGTGAAGGCGTTCCGAGATACGTGGCGCGACGGGATTCATTCGTATCTGACGTACTTGCGTGATCGATTGATGGTGGCACGGGATTTGCTAACGGAAAGTGGTTCGATATTCGTGCAGATCGGCGATGAGAACGTGCATCGCGTGAGAGCGGTGATGGATGAGATTTTTGGTGACGGAAGTTTTATTAGCGAAATAGTTGTTGTCAAGTCATCAGGCATGGGGGCGAATAATTTGCCCCGTCAGAACGACTTCATACTCCTCTACGCAAAGGATGCTGATAAATTCAAGTATCGTCAGATTTTTAAGCCTAAAGCCATTGATGGCGAAGGCGCAGATGCATATCAGTATGCAAAGTCAAGCGACGGCGAGATTCGTCGTTTGATGAAAGAGGAGTTGGATGACCCATCGTGCATCCCTTCTGGAGAAGTGGCATTACGTTTCGGCGATCTAACCAAGCCCGGTCCCGGCGCAAAATACGATGTTTCCTTCCAAGGTAGAGTTTTCACCAGTAAACGCCGCTGGTGGGGGATGCCCAAAGAGGCGCTATTGCGCGCAACTAAGGCGGATCGCATATTTGCATCAAGTTCGACGATCAGCTATCAGCGACTATTAAGTGATTGGAGTGCATTCCCAATAACCAACATTTGGACAGATACAGGCACAGGTAGCGGGTTGAATAAAATTTATGTAGTTCAAACAGACGACAAAATTATTCAGCGTTGTATCCTGATGGCAACCGATCCCGGCGACCTCGTGCTCGACCCGACCTGCGGCTCTGGCACCACCGCCCACGTCGCCGAACAGTGGGGCCGCCGTTGGATCACGATTGATACCTCACGCGTTGCGCTTGCACTGGCCCGCGCGCGCATTATGGGCGCACGTTACCCCTTCTACCTGCTCGCCGACAGCCGGGAAGGCCAGCTCAAGGAAGCCGAAGCCACCCATAGCGCACCTTCCAGCCATGTCACCTACGGCAACATCACCCACGGTTTCGTGTATGAACGCGTGCCACATATCACCCTCAAATCCATCGCCAACAACGTCGAGATTGATGTCATCTGGGACGCCTTCCAGTCCAAGCTGGAACCGCTGCGCGAGGCCTTGAACACGTCGCTAGCCAAGCAATGGCTGGAATGGGAAATCCCGCGCGAGGCTGATACCAAGTGGAACGCCGAAGCCAAGAAGCTGCACGCCGACTGGTGGCAGCAACGTATCGCCCGGCAGCAGGAAATCGATGCCTCTATCGCCGCCAAGGCCGAGTTCGAGTTCCTCTACGACAAACCGTACGAGGACAGAAAGCGCGTGCGCGTGGCTGGCCCCTTCACCGTCGAGTCGCTGTCGCCGCATCGCGTGCTGGGCGTGGACGAGGAAGACAATCTGATCGACCAGGTGGCCCAGACCCAAGCTGAATACGGCCAGGACTTCGCCAGCCTGATTTTGGACAACCTGCGCACCGCTGGTGTGCAGCAGGCTCACAAGGCCGACAAGATCGAATTCAGCTCATTGGAGCCGTGGCCGGGCGAACTCGTCTGCGCCGAAGGCCGCTACCTGGAAAACGGGCAGGTGAAGCGTGCCGGCATCATGGTCGGCCCGGAATTTGGCACTGTCGGCCGTGCCGACCTGGTCGATGCTGCACGCGAGGCGGGCGATGCCAACTTTGACGTACTCATCGCCTGTGCCTTTAACTACGACGCACCCGCCAGCGAATTCAGCAAGCTGGGCCGCATCAACGTGCTGAAAGCGCGCATGAACGCCGATCTGCATATGGCCGAAGATCTGAAGAACACCGGCAAGGGCAATCTGTTCGTGATCTTCGGCGAGCCGGATGTGGATGTACTGGACACCCAGGGCCGCAGCATCCGAACATACGACGGCAAGCGCGACGTCATCGAGGTGCCCGCCGACGGGCAGCTGGTGGTGCGCATCAACGGTGTGGATGTATTTCACCCCAGCACGGGGGAAGTTCGCAGCGACGGGGCGGAAGGCATCGCCTGCTGGTTCCTGGACACCAACTACAATGAAGAGTCCTTCTTTGTCCGCCATGCCTACTTCCTCGGCGCGAATGACCCGTACAAGGCGCTGAAGACCACGCTCAAAGCCGAAATCGACCCAGATGCTTGGGCGACACTCAACTCCGACACCTCGCGCCCGTTCCCGAGGCCCAGCACCGGACGGTTTGCTGTGAAGGTCATCAACCACCTGGGCGATGAAGTGATGAAGGTGTTCAAGGTCTGATTCGGAGAAGCGACATGCCACATACCCCTTTTATTCGCCGCGTCATCCTGCGCAATTACAGAAGCATTGGCTATTGCAATGTTCAGTTGCGACCATTGACCTACCTGGTCGGGCACAATGGCGCAGGCAAGAGCAACTTCATGGATGCACTGCATTTTGTGAAGGATGCGCTATCCAATTCGCTGGAATACGCATTCAACGAACGGGCTGGTATTAGTGAAGTCCGACGTTACTCAAATGGCCGGCCCAATAACTTTTCCATTCGGATCGATTTCAATCTGCCGGACGGACAGCCGGGTCACTATGCTTTTGCCATCGGGGCGTTAGTAAATGGTGGCTACGAGGTGCAGCGAGAAGAGTGTGTCGTCGCAGGGATTGGAAAAGGTCCCTATTTCCGCGTAGCAAAGGGTAAGCTGCGGGAAAGCAGCGAAGTAACCTTTCCGGCAGTTGTGTCTGATCGATTGGCATTGATCGCGGCCTCCGGCATGCCTGCCTTTCGCCCGGTCTTCGATGCGCTCAAGGTAATGGGTTTTTACAATCTGAACCCCAAGCTGATGCGCGAATTGCAGAAACCACAGGATGGCCGCCTATTGCAACCGGCCGGCGAAAATATCGCCAGCGTCATTGGTCATCTGGAAAGAGCGGCCCCGCATCAACTGAAACTGATACAAGAGTATTTGCGTTCGGTGTCGCCGATGGTGCACAGCGTGGCGCGCAAGTCGATCAGCCACATGGAGACGCTGGAGTTCCGGCAGGATACAGCCGGCTCCACCCATCCATGGCGGTTCCAGGCACAGAACATGTCGGATGGCACGCTACGCGCGCTTGGCGTATTGACCGCGTTGTTTCAGAGCAATGAAGATTATTCGCCAACGCTGATCGGCATTGAAGAGCCTGAAACTGCCCTGCAT
Organism: Alcaligenaceae bacterium; assembly: GCA_030452305.1. Taxonomy (GTDB): domain Bacteria; phylum Pseudomonadota; class Gammaproteobacteria; order Burkholderiales; family Burkholderiaceae_B; genus Castellaniella. Next base: position 22,130 of record JAKDMO010000003.1, read on the forward strand.
CCAGCAGCCAGCGCCGCGTTGCGCGAGGCATTGGTGCGCGCTTCCGAAACCACACAAGTCCTGGTGACCAGTCATAGTCCAGACCTGCTGGATGACCGTAAAATCGACGCGGATGCCGTGTTGGCCGTGGTGTCTGAGGCGGGTGAAACGAAGATCGCACCGCTAGATGAAGGCTCGCGCCAAGTTATGCGGAACCATTTGTTCTCGGTTGGCGAACTGCTGCGCATGAACCAACTGGAACCCGATCGCGTCAGCATAGAACAGCAGGACAATGCTGCCTCTGGCGATCTTTTCAGCGAGACGGAGTCCGCATGATCCCGATAGCCAGTATCGTAGAAGGCGATGGCGAGGTGGCCGCCTTGCCAGTGCTGCTGCGTCGCCTGAACGAGTGGCGTCCCGGGCATGGCTACGCACAAGCGCTGCCGCCCATTCGCGTGCATCGGGATCGTTTCCTGAATCGCGACGACGAATTCCGTAAGCAACTGCTGCTGGCGGCTGCCAAGTGCGGCGACCATGGGTGGATTCTGGTGGTGCTGGACGCAGATGACGACTGTCCAGCCACCTTGGCAGACGAGGTCTATCAGCGTGCAATGCAGCATGTGCCGCACCGGCGCTTGTCAGTAGTGTTGGCCAATCGCGAATATGAAGCTTGGTTCATTGCCGCAGCCCAGTCGCTTGACGGGCGCCGGGGATTCCGTTGTCCGGATGACGTCTCAGTCGATGCAGAGACTCCGCGAGACGCGAAAGGCTGGCTACGCCGAAACATGGAAGGCGGAACCTACAGCGAAATACTGGATCAACCCGCTTTCACGGCGCAATTCGACCTGCAGCAGGCATTTGAAAATAGTCGTTCATTCCGCAAGCTGTGCAAAGAGTGGCAAATCAACGTTGCCGATGTGAACGGAGATTGAAGTATGGACTTCCGCATCGCCGACACATTCACCTCTAGCCTCGCCCTCCTGACCGGCGATGAGCAGAAGGCGGCGAAGACTACGGCCTTTGACTTGCAGATCGATCCTGTCGGCAACGGCATGAGCTTTCACAAACTTGACAGGGCCAAAGACCCAAATTTCTGGTCAGTGCGTGTCAGCCGTGATATCCGACTGATTGTTCACAAGGCAGCCGGCGGCTTACTGTTGTGCTATGTCGATCACCACGACAAAGCCTATCAATGGGCAGAGCGGCGCAAGCTGGAGGTGCATCCGACCACCGGCGCCGTACAGCTCGTCGAAATCCGCGAGCGCGTTCAGGAAATCCTCGTTCCGAAATACGTCAATGACAGCGGACCGGCCAAGCGTCAGAAGCCAAAACTGTTCGAGCAGTACGGTGATGCGCAACTGCTGGCTTATGGCGTGCCACAGGAATGGCTGGCTGACGTAAAGGCTGCCGACGAGGATTCACTGCTGGAACTGGCCGATCACCTGCCCGGCGAAGCAGCGGAAGCTCTGCTCGAACTGGCGACCGGCGGAACACCAGCATTGCCGGAAGTGGTCGGCAAGGGAATTGACCCATTCCAGCATCCGGATGCGCAACGCCGATTCCGTGTCATGTCCGATACGGACGAGTTGGCCCGCGCCCTGGAATACCCGTGGGACAAGTGGACTGTGTTCCTGCACCCGGCACAACGCCAGCTGGTCGAGCACGATTACAACGGCGCAGCGCGCGTGTCCGGCTCGGCAGGTACAGGCAAGACCGTGGTGGCCTTGCACCGCGCCGTGCATTTGGCACGCAAGGACGAAGATGCACGGGTACTGCTTTCCACATTTTCCGACACACTGGCCAACGTGCTGCGCGGCAATTTGTACCGGCTGATCTGGAACACCCCAAAGCTTGGCGAGCGTATCGACGTGACCGCGATGGATACCATAGGCATTCGCTTGTATTCGACAGAATTCGGCAAACCGGTATTCGCCGACAGAGATGAAATTTCTACATTGCTGAATACCGCCGCCGCTCAAGTCGATGGCCTGAAAGCCAATGCTGCGTTCCTGCTATCCGAATGGGATGATGTAGTGGATAGTTGGCAGGTCGATGGCTGGGAGGCTTACCGTGACACCAAACGGCTGGGTCGCAAGACACGCCTGCCGGAAACACAACGCGCCCTGTACTGGCAGGTATTCGCCACGGTGAAACAGCAATTGCAGCAGGCGGGAACGATCACGGTCGCTGAAATGTTCGCCAAACTGGCCGACGCGATGCCCAAACGCAAGCATCCGGTATTTGATTACATCGTGGTGGACGAGGCACAGGACATCGGCGTGCAGCAATTGCGATTCCTCGCCGCGCTTGCCGGCAAGCGCGCCAATGCTCTGTTCTTTGCTGGCGACCTCGGTCAGCGGATCTTCCGGACGCCATTCTCGTGGAAATCTCTGGGCGTAGATGTGCGTGGCCGTTCCCGTACACTCAAGATTAACTACCGTACCTCGCACCAAATTCGCTCGCAGGCCGACCGATTGTTGGGGCCAGAGGTATCCGATGTGGACGGAAATATCGAAAGCCGCAAGGGCACGATTTCCGTGTTCAACGGGCCGGTGCCGACCATCTGCAGCTATGCCGATGCCGAGGCGGAAAGCCAAGCCGTTGGCGTATGGTTGACGCAATGCAGTACCAGCGGCGTGCTGCCACAGGAAATCGGCGTATTCGTCCGGTCCGAGAACGAACTGTCGCGCGCGCAAGAGGCAGTGAAGGCCGCAGGCTTGCAGGGCCGCGTGCTTGGCAAGGACATGGCGACGGCAGAAGGTTTCGTCAGCATCACCACCATGCATCTGGCCAAGGGCATGGAATTCCGCGCAGTCGCGGTGATAGCCTGCGACGATGAAATCATACCTTCACAGGTGCGCATCGATACTGCCGCCGATGAGGCTGATCTGACCGAAATCTATAACACCGAACGCCAGTTGTTGTATGTCGCCTGCACCCGTGCCCGAGATCAACTGCATGTCTCCGCAGTGAAGCCGGAGTCAGAGTTTCTACAGGATTTGTTGCAAAAATAGTCAATCAACCAGGCCACGAGGGGCGATGCCATGCTGAACATAGACGATATCCGACAAGCCGCCAAACGCATTCAGGGGCAGGTCGTGGAAACGCCTTGCCTGGAATCCAAAGTTCTGTCTGAACTGACGGGGGCGCAGGTCTTTCTGAAATTTGAAAACCTGCAGTTCACGGCCACGTTCAAGGAACGGGGCGCATACAACAAACTGGTACAGCTGTCCGAGGCCGAGCGCAAGCGCGGCGTGATCGCCATGAGCGCCGGAAATCACGCGCAGGGGGTGGCGTATCACGCGCGGCGCCTGGACATTCCGGCCACCATCGTCATGCCCAGTTTCACACCGGCGGTAAAGGTTGCCGGCACGCAGAATTTCGGGGCGCGCGTTATTTTGCATGGCTCGACCCTTGAGGCGGCTTACGAGCACGCACACAGCCTGGCCGAGCAGGAACAACGGGTTTTCGTGCATCCCTACAACGATCCGGCCATCATGGCCGGCCAGGGGACGATCGCCCTGGAAATGCTGGCGCAGCAGCCCGATCTGGACACGCTGGTGGTTCCGGTCGGGGGCGGCGGCCTGATCGCTGGGATCGCGGTCGCAGCCAAGGCGGTCAAGCCCGATATCCAGATCATCGGCGTGCAGACGCAACGCTTCCCCGCCATGGTCAACCTGATGCAGGGAACGGCGCTGGAACAGGGTATCAGCACGATCGCAGAGGGAATCGCGGTCGGTGCACCCGGGCCCTTGTGCGCCGAGGCGATCCGCCAGCACGTCGATGATTGGCTGCTGATCGATGAGGGCGATATCGAGCACGCCATCGTATTGCTGCTGGAGGTCGAAAAAACCCTGGCCGAAGGCGCCGGCGCCGCCGCGCTGGCCGCCCTGCTGCACTACCCTCAGCGCTTGGCAGGCCGCAAGGTCGGGATGGTGTTGTCAGGCGGCAATATTGATCCCCAATTGCTGGCGCAGATCATTGGGCGCGGTCTGGTGCGCTCGGGGCGACTCGTGCGCATCGTGGTCAATACCGCCGATATTCCCGGGTCCCTCGCCCGCATCACCTCGCTGGTCGCCGAGTGCGGCGCCAACGTTGACGAGGTGCATCACCAGCGCGCGTTCACCTTGCTGGCAGCAAAGAACGTCGAAATCGAAATGGTGCTGCAAACCCGCAGCCATGAGCATGCAGCCGAATTGCTGGATCGCTTGCGCGAGGCGCAACTGGACGTACGCCTGATATAGGAGTTTCGGGATGCGGGCACACGATCCGGCGAATCGATAAATAGCGGATTCCGGGGATTCAGGCCGATTCTTCGCTACAATAATCCGCCCCGGAAATCACCAAGACCCCGATGAAAACACCCACCTTGCAAGACACGATTGAAGCCGCCTGGCAAAACCGCACCGACCTCGGTCCGGAACACGCGCCACCTGATCTGCGCGACGCCGTCTCGGAAGTCATAGCCGCGCTGGATCGCGGTGCGCTGCGTGTCGCAGACAAACAATCGGGCCAGTGGGAAGTGCACCAGTGGATCAAGAAGGCCGTGCTGCTGTCCTTTCGCCTGGCCCCGAACTGCGTCATGGGGCAATCGCCCCAGAAGTTCTACGACAAGGTGCCACTGAAGTTCCAGAATTATGATCAGGCGGCCTTCGAGCAGGGCGGCTTTCGGGCGGTACCCACCGCCACCGTTCGACGGGGTGCCCATATCGGTCGTGACGTGGTGCTGATGCCCTCGTACGTCAACATCGGCGCTTATGTGGACGAAGGCAGCATGATCGATACCTGGGCGACGGTCGGTTCCTGCGCACAAATTGGCAAGCACGTGCATCTGTCGGGCGGCGTCGGGATAGGCGGCGTTCTGGAGCCCCTGCAGGCCGGCCCGACCATTATCGAAGACAACTGTTTCATCGGTGCGCGTTCCGAAGTTGTCGAGGGGGTGGTCGTCGAAGAAAATTCGGTGCTTGCCATGGGCGTTTTTCTGTCGCAAAGCACAAAGATCTACGATCGCGCCACCGGCGAGGTCAGCTACGGCCGGGTGCCGTCGGGCTCGGTGGTCGTGCCCGGCTCCCTGCCCTCGCCCGACGGCCGCTACAGCCTGGCGTGCGCGGTCATCGTCAAGCGCGTCGATGCCCGGACGCGGGCCAAGACCAGCATCAACGAACTGCTGAGGGCATGATGAGCACACAATCAGTGCAGGCCCTGTGTGAAGCTCTGATCGCCCGACCGTCAGTTACCCCGAGCGATGCCGGCTGCCAGGATTTGATCATTGAGCGGCTGCACGCCCTGGGCTTCAATTGCGAGGCACTGCCCAGTGGCGATGTGCGCAACCTCTGGGCACGGCGGGGGCACGGTGCGCCGCTGCTGGTGTTCGCCGGGCACACCGACGTGGTGCCTGCCGGTCCACCCGAGGCCTGGCGCAGCCCGCCGTTCGAACCCACGCTGCGGGACGGCCGCCTGTACGGGCGCGGTGCCGCCGACATGAAAAGCTCGATTGCGGCATTTCTGATTGCCACCGAGGAATTCGTCGCCAAACACCCCGGGCACAGTGGCTCGATTGCACTGCTGCTGACCTCTGACGAAGAAGGCCCCGCCACAGACGGTACGGTACACGTTTGCGAGGTCCTGCGGGCACGCAATGAAACCCCCGACTACTGCATCGTCGGTGAACCCACGTCCGCGACAAAACTGGGTGACACGATCAAGAACGGCCGGCGCGGATCCTTGTCGGCCCGCCTGACCGTGCACGGCAAACAAGGTCATGTGGCCTACCCGCAGCTTGCGCACAACCCCATCCACCAGCTCGCCCCGGCACTCGCCGATCTGTGCGCCGAGCACTGGGATGACGGCAACGAGTACTTTCCCCCCACCAGCTTCCAGGTTTCCAACCTGCGCTCGGGAACAGGCGCGGGCAATGTGATCCCCGGCGAAGCCGTGCTGGACTTCAATTTCCGCTTTGCCACGGCCAGCACGCCAGAGGGACTCCAGCAACGGGTCCAGGCGATCCTGGATCGTCATGGCCTGGAAACCACGCTGGACTGGACGCTGGGCGGGCAGCCCTTCCTCACACCTGACGGGCGCCTCAGCCAGGCCGTGAGCCAGGCCATTCTGGAGGAAACCGGTGTTCAGGCCGCACTGTCGACCACCGGCGGGACGTCGGACGGCCGATTCATCGCCGCAATCTGCCCGCAGGTGCTGGAATTCGGCCCGATCAACGCCAGCATTCACCAGGTTGACGAACATATTCTTGTCGATACACTAGAACCACTAAAGAACATCTATCGGCGCACACTGGAACAGCTCTTGCCCGATGCCCACTGATACCGAGACCCGCATGACCGCCCCTTATTCCGAACTACTGACGCTGCGCGACCTGCTGCGCTGGGCCGTCAGCCGATTCAACGCGGCGGGCCTGTTTTTCGGCCACGGCAGCGACAATGCCTGGGATGAGGCGGCCTATCTGCTGCTGCACACCCTGCACCTGCCGCTGGATACGCTGGAACCTTTTCTGGATGCCAGGGTGCTCGACAAAGAACGCCGGCGATTCATCGACATCATCCACGAACGCGTCACCACCCGAAAGCCTGCTGCATACCTGACCGGCGAGGCCTGGCTGCGTGGTCATCGCTTTCTGGTGGACGAACGGGTGATCATTCCACGCTCACCCATCGCGGAACTACTCGAAGAAGACCTAGCCCCCTGGCTTGCAGCCCCACATGCCGTCCAGCGGGTCCTGGACCTGTGCACGGGTTCGGGATGCCTGGCGATCCTGGCGGCCCTGCACTTTGGGCGGGCCCAGGTGGATGCAGTGGACCTATCACCCGAGGCCCTGGCGTTGGCCCAGAAAAATATCGCTGAATACGGCCTGCAGGCGCGCGTCCAGGCCCTGCGCAGCGACCTGTTCCAGAATCTGCCGGCCACCCAGTACGAACTGATCCTGTGCAATCCGCCCTATGTGAACTCACAATCGATGGCAGATCTGCCCAGCGAATACCGGCACGAACCCGCCATGGCGCTGGCCGGCGGGACGGATGGCATGAACCTGGTCCGGCGAATTTTGCGCGACGCCCCACGGTTCCTTGCGCCAAACGGCGTGCTGGTGCTGGAAATTGGCAACGAAGCCGAACATTTCGCCACCGCATTCCCCGAGCTGGAACCGGTCTGGCTGGATACCGAAACCGCAACAGGCCAGGTCCTGCTGCTGGAACGCGAGCAGTTGGCGTCGTGATCCGTGCAACTGGACTGACCGTCAGGCGTGGGACAAAGGTTCTGCTGGACGAGGCGGATTTCGTTATTCACCCGGGCGAGCGCGTGGGCTTCGTAGGCAAGAACGGTGCAGGCAAGACCACGCTGTTCGCCCTCATCCAGGGACAAATCGACCAAGATGCGGGTTCGTTGTCCATACCATCCGGCTGGCGACTGGCCAGTGTCGAGCAGATTCTGCACGACACACATCGCCCTGCACGCGAATTCGTGATTGATGGCGACAAACGCCTGAGGGCCTTGCAGGCCCGCCGCGCCCAGACCTCCGATGACGACGGACACACCATTGCCGAGCTTGAAGCGGAGCTCGTCGACGCCCAGGCCTGGAGCGCACCGTCGCGTGCCGAACAGCTCTTGGCGGGCTTGGGCTTTGCTCCATCGGAATGGGGCGAACCGGTCTCGCATTTTTCCGGCGGGTGGCAGATGCGTATCGCGCTGGCACGCGCCCTCATGGCACCGTCGGATCTGCTGCTGCTCGACGAACCGACCAACCACCTGGACCTGGACGCCATGCTGTGGCTCGAGCGCTGGCTGGCCGCATTTCCCGGCACGGTGCTGCTGATCTCGCACGACACCGAATTTCTGGACGCCGTGGCGCGCGTGATCCTGCACTTTGATCACGGAAAGCTGAACCGCTATAAGGGCGGCTACGAGGATTTTCTGACCCAGCGTGCCGAGCGCATGCGCCAAAATCAGCTGGCCCATGCGCGCCAAGCGCGCGAGACCGCGCACCTGCAAAGTTTCATTGACCGATTCAAAGCCAAGGCAACCAAGGCCAAGCAGGCACAGAGCCGGGTCAAGGCCCTGGCGCGCATGCAGGTGCTGGCCCCGCTGAGCACGGATTTGGGTATGGACATTCACCTGCCCAATCCCGGCCACGCCCCCGACCCACTGCTGGTGCTGGATGACGCGGACCTGGGCTACACAGACAGCAACGGCGCCACATACCCCATCCTGCGACAGATTCGACTGATGGTACGCGGCGGCAGCCGGATCGGCGTGCTGGGTGCCAATGGCGCGGGCAAAAGCACGCTGGTCAAGACATTGGCCGGGGAACTGGCTCCCTTGTCTGGCCATTGCCTACCGTCGAAGGGGCTGGAGATCGGCTATTTTGCCCAGCATCAGCTCGACATGTTGGACCCCGCGCACACCCCACTGGAACACCTCGCGCGGATCGCGCCTGATGCACGCGAACAAGAGCTGCGCAACTACTTGGGCCGTTTCGGATTCAGCGGCGACATGGTGAAAAGCCCTGTCGCCCCGTTTTCCGGGGGCGAGCGGGCACGTTTGGCCCTGGCGCTGATCGTCTGGCGCAAACCGAATCTGCTGCTGCTGGACGAACCCAGCAATCACCTGGATGTGGACACGCGCGAAGCGCTGGCCCGTGCCCTGGCGGAGTTTTCCGGCAGTATGCTGATGGTGTCGCATGACCGGCATCTGTTACGGACGACGGTCGATAGTTTCTGGATTGTCGCGGACGGCCAGGTGCAGGAATTCGACGGCGACCTGGAAGACTACCGCGACTGGCTTGGGCAGCGCGCAAGCACTGAACGGTCAGAGGCCCGCGGCACGCAGGTGCAGGAAAACGACCGCAAGACCCAGCGCCGTCTGGACGCCCAGGGGCGCCAGGCGCGCGCAAACCAGAGAAAGCCGCTGCAAGCGCGACTGCGCAAGGTCGAGGCCGAGCTCGAGCGCCTGAGCGCCCGCCGCGCGGAAATCGACACATTGATCGCTGATCCGACGTTCTACACCGACGCGTACAAGGATACCCGGCCGGGCCTGCTGGCCGAGCACGGCGAGCTGGGCAAGGCCCATGATGCACTTGAGGAGGACTGGCTGACCATCCAAGAAGAACTGGAGGCCATCCAGGAAACTTGATTCGCGGGCATATTCGATATTTGAATAATCTAATGCTCATATATTCGTTCGGTATTAAGGATGCGATCTATAGAATGAATCGCACTTAACCTTTACCGAGAAGTTGTCGAACATGAGCCGTCTCACCATTCAATCCGTCGAGTCCGCAGCCGCTGATGCCCAGGATCGCCTGCGCACCGCCCAAAAGAACAGCGGATTCCTTCCCAACCTGCTTGGCGTGCTCGCCAACGCACCCACAGCACTCGAAACCTATCAGACCGTCAGCGCAATCAACGCGCGCAACGGCCTGACCCCGACCGAGCGCGAAGTCATCCAGATCACGGCCGCCACGCGCAATGGCTGCAATTTTTGCCTTGCCGGGCACACCGCCCTGGCCTACAAGAAACTGCAACTGCCGGAAGAACTGGTCAATGCGCTGCGTGACACCAAGGCCCTGTCCGACCCCAAACTCAACACCCTGGCGCGTTTCACACTGGCCGTGATCGAAAACAAGGGCCGCGTATCCGACGAGGATCTGGCCGCCTTCAAAGAAGCCGGCTACACAGAAGGAAACGTCCTGGAAGTTGTGCTGGGCGTGAGCCTCGCCACCCTGTGCAACTACGCAAACAATCTGGCCCAAACCCCCATCAATCCAGAACTTCAGGCCTACGCATAAATCGGGCCCGGTTTCTACACCATGACACACAATCATCTTTCCCCGGAGCAGCGCGACGGGCTCGACGCGGTCATCGCCCAAGCCCTTGCACCGATCGTGCAGAACGTCGATCAGCAAGGCCTCTACCCGCGCGAATTCATGACCCGCTTTGGGCGGGCCGGTGGCTTTGGCGCCGCGATTCCTCAGGAATACGGCGGCCTGGGTCTGGGCCTGACCGATCAGATCGACATCATCGCCCAGGTCGCCCAGACCTGCGGATCCAGTGCATTCCTGGCATGGTGCCAATCGGCTTGCGCCTGGTACTTGCTGCACGCCCCCAACGCCGCGCCCCGCGAGCGCTACCTGCGGCCGATTGCCCAGGGACAGCTTCTGGCCGGTACGGGCATGTCGAATGCCGTCAAGCATCTGGCAGGCATCGAGCGGATCAACCTGCGCGGCCGGCACGCCGACGAGGGCGGCTATGTCATCAACGGCTCTCTACCTTGGGTTTCGAACATCGGGCCCGGGCACCTCGTGATCGTCGCCGCCTCGCTGCAGGAAGGCGGGTACCTCATGTTTGCGTTGCCGCTGAATGCCGAGGGCGTCATCCTGCACGACTGCCAGGAATTTTCGGGAATGGAAGGCACGGGCACGCTGAATATCCGTCTGAAGAACGTGCGGATCCCGGCCGAAGACGTCCTGGCCGGGCCGGAACAGTTCGAAGCATATATACAAAGGATCAAACCTGGATTCGTGTTGTCGCAGATCGGCATGGGCCTGGGGATCACGCAGGCCAGCCTGCAGACCATGCGCGAGTGCAATGCCACCCATAGTCTGGTGAACCAGTACCTGGACGATCAGGAACCCACACTGCGCGCTGAGCTGGACGCGCTGGATGCAGCCACCCGAGATCTCGCTGAAAACGAAGCCACAGCGCCCCTGCTGAGCGTGCTGCGGGCTCGTGCCCGTGCATCAGAGCTGACACTGCAGGCCACCCAATCGGCGGCGCTGCACGCAGGTGCGAAGGGCTACCTGATGCGCCACCCCGCGCAGCGTCGCCTGCGCGAAGCCCTGTTTGTGGCCATCGTCACCCCTGCCCTGAAACACCTGCGCAAGGAAATCCAGGCACTGGAAATCAAGAAGGCGGCGTGATGGCGAATCTCGCACACGCCGGCGTGTTGAGTGCCCAGGGTATCGCCCTGAGCTACCCTCGCAAGCACGAAACGCCTTTGACGATCTTGCAGGATTTCTCGCTGGAACTCAGACATGGCGAAATTGTCGCGATCCTCGGCCCCAGCGGGGTCGGAAAGTCCTCGCTGCTGCGCGTACTGGCCGGCCTGCAACAGGCTGATTGCGGGCAAATCAAGATCAATGGCGAGGCCCTGCATGGCCCGCACCCGCGCCTGGGATTTGTCTTTCAGGACCCCAGTCTGCTGCCCTGGCTGACGCTGGAGGAAAACGTAGGATTCGGCCTGGGCTTCACACAACAGGCCCGACTGAGCCATGCCCAAAAACAAAGCCGAGTCGATCGCGCCATCGCAGAAGTCGATCTGCAACCCGCCCGCACCCGCTATCCCAACGAACTGTCCGGGGGTATGGCCCAGCGCACGGCATTGGCTCGCAGCCTGGCGCGTGAACCCGAGATCCTGCTGCTGGACGAACCCTTCGGCGCCCTGGACGAGATCACACGCAGCGAAATGCAGTCGCTGCTGCTACATATTACGGGGCGCCACCAGACGGCTGCGCTGCTGGTGACCCACGACATCGACGAAGCCCTGCTGCTGGCTGACCGGATCCTGCTGATCGGCGAACACCCGGGGCGCGTGATCGGTGAATGGGCGCCAAACCTGCCGCATCCGCGCGACGAGGTCGATCCCATCCTCACACGCATGCGTGTGGAAATTGTTCAAAAATTGCGCGCGTCGCGCCCACCCAGAGATTCCTGATCCCATGAAACCCATTGATTTTTGCTGCGGCCCCAGCGACACCACACAGGCACGCCGCCGGCAGTTCCTGAAGCTGTCCACTCTGTTTTCCGTGGCCGGCGCCCTGCCCCTGCTGCAAGTCGGGGCGCGCGCCCGCGCCGCCGAACCCGATGCTCCGGTACGGATCGGCTACCTGCCCATCACCGACGCAACGCCCTTGCTGGTCGCCCACCACAACAAGCTGTTCGAACAACAAGGCCTGCAGGTTGAGAAACCACGACGCTTTCGCAGCTGGTCGCAGATTGTCGAGGCCTTCCTGGCCGGGCAGGTCAATGTGGTTCATCTGCTGATGCCCATGACCATCTGGTCGCGCTACGGCAGCAAATCTCCAGCCAAGGTCGTGGCCTGGAACCATACCGAAGGGTCTTGCCTGACCGTGCTGCCCGATGTCCAGAAACTGTCGGATCTGGGCGGCACTACCGTTGCCATTCCGTTCTGGTATTCGGTGCACAACATCGTTCTGCAGCAGATCCTGCAGCAAGCAAACCTGGAGTTCATCAGCGACGGCGATCCCGGCCCCAATCAGGTCAAGCTGGTCGTGATGTCGCCCGGCGACATGCTGCCGGCCCTGGGCAGCCGCCGGATCAGCGGCTATATCGTTGCAGAGCCTTTCAACGCCATGGCCGAGTTGCTGAAGGTCGGCAAGGTCTGGCGCTTTACCGGTGATGTCTGGAAAAACCACGCCTGCTGCGTGGTCACCATGCACGAGCGTGATCTGCAGGAGCGCCCCGACTGGTCGCAAAAAGTGGTCAATGCCATCGTCCAGGCGCAGGTCTGGACGCGTGGGCATCGCGAGGACGTGGTCAAGATCCTGGCGCGAGACCAGCCCGACCCCTACACTCCGCACAACCACGACACGCTGGCCCGCGTATTGCTGCCATCGGCCGAACGGGATGCGCAGTACGCCGAGACCGGCGCGATTCGCCACACGGCCTGGAAAGAGCAGCGGATCGACTTCCAGCCCTACCCCTTCCCAAGCTACACGGAAAAGCTGGTGGACATGCTGAAGCAAACCTATGTGCTGGGGCAAAACGATTTCCTCAAGGAACTCGACCCCGCCTTCGCCGCCCGCGATCTGGTTGATGACCGCTACGTCCGCAATGCCATACAGGCAGCGGGTGGGATGAGCGCCTTTGGCCTGCCCGAGTCGTTTACCCGGACGGAAACCTTCTCGGTGGCCTGATGAACACCAAAGTGAAATCCATCCCCATGCGCCAGCGCCTGACCCTCAGTCTGGCCGGACTGCTGGTCCTGCTGCTGTTATGGGCGGTCGGGGTGGCCATGCTGAAGGACGAGGTCGGCATGGCGGGCATGTTCGCACCCGGGGTGGCCTTCTCGAGCCTAGCGGAGTTGATCGCCAATAACCAGTTGACCATGCATACGCTGGTCAGTCTGAAACGGGTGGCGGTAGGCCTGTTCTGGGCCCTGCTGTTCGGTGTTCCGATCGGCCTGGCGATCGGTTCGTCGCGCAAATTGGAAACCAGCACCAGCGGTGCATTCCAGTTCCTGCGCATGATATCGCCCCTGTCGTGGATGCCGGTTGCCGTAATGCTGTTCGGCATCGGCGACGCACCCATCTATTTTCTGCTGAGTTTCGCGGCAGTCTGGCCCATCATCCTGAACACCAGTGCGGGTGTGCGCCAGCTGGACCCGAAATGGCTGATGCTGGCACACAGCCTCAGTGCGACCCGCCGCGAGGTGCTGCTGCACATCATCCTGCCGGGTTCCCTCGGGCACATCCTGACCGGCCTGCGCCTGGCAATCGGCATCGTCTGGATCATTCTTGTGCCCTGCGAGATGCTGGGGGTCAGCTCAGGCCTGGGGTACTTCATCCTGGATACGCGCGACCGCATGGCGTATTCAGAGCTGATGGCCGTCATCGTGCTGATCGGCGCACTGGGATTCCTGTTGGATACCCTGGCCCAGAGGCTACACCGACGCTGGGCGCGCGGTCAGTAATTCCATTTCCAAATCAAACGTGCACTTTGTCGGCTTCGCTTGCCTTACGCCTGTAATGTCTGCGCTTCGCCTTCGCGTTCACGCTTGATTTGGAAACGGAATAAGCCCTCCGGCCCGGGATCGGTTCAGCTGATCAGGTCGAGTTTGGCAACGCCCAAAGCAAGCGTTTTGGTGCCCGCATCGCGGAATTGGATCCTGGCCTGAGCATCCTGGCCGGATCCGCTCAGGGCGATGACCGTCCCTTCGCCAAATCGGGCGTGGCGTACGCCCAGGCCAATCCGAAAGCACTGCTCGCCCACCATGACGCCCGAAATCTGACTACGTGGCGCACGCGGCTCCATCGATCGGCCCGCCTCGGCGTTCCACCCCGATCCCCGACGGAAGGCACCGCTCCAGGCGGGCGGGGCCGACTGGCGCTCGCGCGGGGTCAGCCATTTCAGGTGTTCCTCGGGAATTTCGTCCAGGAATCGCGAACGCAAGGCATAGCGCGTCTGCCCGTGCAGCATCCGGCTCTGGGCCAGGGTCAGGTAGAGGCGTTCGCGCGCCCGCGTGATCGCCACGTACATCAGGCGGCGCTCTTCCTCGAGCCCACCGGCATCGAGCAGGCTGTTTTCATGCGGAAACAGGCCTTCCTCTAGCCCTGTGACACATACGACGTCAAATTCCAGACCTTTTGCGGCGTGCACGGTCATCAACTGCACCGCGTCCTCACCGGCCTGGGCCTGATTGTCGCCGGCTTCGAGCGTCGCATGCGTCAGGAACGCGGCCAAGGGAGACATGGGCAGCACGCCATCGGCATCCGGGTCGGCCTCAGCGCCAGAGGCGGCCGGCGGGATACGCCCGGCGGGCAGGCCTTCGAGCCCTTCTTCGGCGACGAAGGCTGCAGCGGCGTTCACCAGTTCCTGCAAGTTTTCCAGACGGTCCTGGCCCTCGCGATCGGCACGATAATGGGCTTCCAGCCCGCTGTGGTGCACGACGTGCTCGACCAGTTCGGGTAGATTTAGGACCTGGGCTTCGTGCGCCATGCTCTGGATCAGAGTGAAAAAACGGGCCAGGTTGGTGCCGCCCTTGCCAGTCATATAGGGCACTGCGCCGGACAGGCTGACGCCGTACTGCTGGGCCAGGTCGGTCTGCTGTTCGAGCGTGCGCGCGCCGATTCCGCGCGTGGGAAAGTTCACCACACGCAGCCAGGAGGTATCGTCGTGCGGGCTGTCCATCAGGCGCAGGTAGGCCAACACGTGCTTGACTTCCTGGCGCTCGAAAAAACGTTGCCCACCATACACCCGGTACGGAATACGGGCCGAAAACAGGGCATGCTCGATCGGTCGTGACTGCGCATTGCTGCGATACAGGATGGCGATCTCGTGGCGTGCCCGCCCATCGGCGATCAGGGCCCGGATCTCGTCCACCAGCCACTGGGCTTCCAGCAGGTCCGAGGCCTGCTCGACCACCCGTATGGGCTCGCCCTCGCCCTGCTCGGTCCACAGATTCTTGCCCAGGCGCTGGGTGTTGTGCGAAATCAGGGCATTGGCGGCATCCAGGATATGTCCATAGGATCGGTAATTCTGTTCGAGACGGATCACGTTGCCATGCGCATAGCGTTGCTCGAAATCCGCCATATTGCCGACGTTTGCGCCCCGGAATGCATAGATCGACTGATCGTCGTCACCGACCGCAAACACCGGGGTCTGCGACCCTGCCAGCAGCATCAACCAGCGATACTGCAGCACATTGGTGTCCTGGAACTCGTCGACCAGAATATGCTGGAAACGACGCTGATAATGCTCGCGTATCGGGGCGTCGCGTTGCAGCAGTTCATAGGCGCGCAGCAGCAATTCGCCAAAATCCACGACCCCTTCGCGCTCGCACTGATCCTGATAGCGCTGATAGAGCTCAGCCAGGCGACGCCCGTGCGGATCGCGCGTATCGATGTCGGATGGGCGCAGGCCGTCTTCCTTTGCGCTGTTGATCATACGCTGCACGTCGCGCGGCGAAAACTGCTCGTCGTCGATGCCGGCCGCCTTCAGCATGCGCTTGATGGCAGACAACTGATCGCTGCTATCCAGGATCTGGAAGGTCTGGGGCAGGCCCGCATCGCGATAATGCGCACGCAGCAGGCGGTTGCACAGGCCGTGAAAGGTCCCCACCCACATGCCGCGTGTATTGATGGGCAATTGCGCCGTCAGGCGCGTGAGCATCTCGCGGGCAGCCTTGTTCGTGAAAGTGACTGCAAGCAGCCCCTGCGGGCTGACCTGACGGGTCTGAATCAGCCAGGCCATGCGCGTGATCAGCACACGGGTCTTGCCGCTGCCGGCCCCTGCAAGCACCAGCGTATGGACGGCATCCTGCGTGACCGCCTCACGCTGCCGGTCGTTCA
>JAKDMO010000203.1 GCA_030452305.1 Alcaligenaceae bacterium
GGCCTCGCCCCCCATGCAGCCGAGCAACAACAGTACGAAACCGATGCCGGCTTCCCATTTCACGCGCGGCAAGGGTTCCTGGGTGCCGCGCGGCAACAGCGTGCGGGTCAGGCGAAAAAAGCCCACCACAACGCGCTTTAGCAGCAGCAACACCCACAGCCAAGCGGAAAAACCGAACAGGAACAAGAGAAAATCAGAGACATGGGCACCGAAGGTGCCGCCACCGTTCAGCGTGGCGCCCGAGTGCACGGAATGCGACCAGGCCGGATCGGCAGGGTTCCAAGTGGCCAGTACCAGAATCAGCCATGCGGCCAGCGCCGCGAACAGGATCCATCGCGCCTCGCGGAACAAACCGCTAAGGCGGGCCTGCAAGGGAGAGGGGCCGTTACGCACGTTGCGAGAGGAACGGGAGGTAGGAGCCGGTATTCTTGCCATGGACTCATTATAATTGCGGGGTTGCCCATTATTCGGATTTTCTGCGATGTCTACTGTAAAACACGCCAAAGTGATGATACTAGGCTCTGGCCCTGCTGGTTATACCGCTGCGGTCTACGCCGCGCGCGCCAACCTGAACCCTGTCCTGATCACGGGGCTCGAGCAAGGCGGCCAACTGATGACCACCACTGATGTGGATAACTGGCCCTCAGACGTCGATGGCGTCCAAGGCCCCGATCTGATGCAGCGCTTTCTGGCCCATGCCGAACGCTTCAATACCGAGATCGTATTCGATCACATCACCCGTGTGGATCTCTCGCAACGCCCGTTTACCCTGATGGGCGATACTGGATCCAGCTACACCTGCGACTCGCTGATCATCGCCACGGGCGCCTCGGCCCAGTATCTGGGTCTACCCTCGGAACAAGCGTTCATGGGGCGCGGGGTATCGGCCTGCGCCACCTGCGACGGTTTCTTTTACAAAAACCAGGACGTGATCGTGGTGGGCGGCGGCAATACCGCCGTCGAGGAAGCCCTATACCTGTCGAATATCTGCGGAACCGTCACGCTCGTGCACCGGCGCGACAAGTTCCGCGCCGAGCCCATCCTGATCGACAAGATGATGGACAAGGTCGAGAACGGCAATATGCGGCTCAAGCTCTTTTACGAACTCGACGAAGTCCTGGGGGATGATTCGGGTGTCACCGGGGTGCGCCTGCGCAACAACCAGACGGGCGAAACCGAAGAACTCCCGCTCACCGGCACCTTCATCGCGATCGGGCACAAGCCGAACACGGGTCTGTTCGAAGGCCAACTGGATATGCAAAACGGCTATATCATCACGCGCAGCGGCCTGTCGGGCATGGCCACCATGAGCTCGATCCCGGGCGTATTCGCCGCAGGCGACGTGCAGGACCATGTCTACCGCCAAGCCATTACCAGCGCCGGCACGGGCTGCATGGCGGCGCTGGACGCCCAGCGCTGGCTGGAGAATGAAGGGGAATAAGCCCGGTCCGGGCACACCAGCCATCGGCCCGAACGCAACAGACAGGGCCCTTTTCCGGCAACACATGCAGGACGTACGCCCGATCCGAGCGACTGCGCGCGCGACACCCGGCAGCCCGCCCGCCGCCCCGCCGGCACAACTGGCCGAGCGGCGCCGGCGCGCCGCCTGCGACACGGTATCGCAGCAGCTTGCCGCGATGCCCGAGGTTTCTGACCACTATCAGGCCACGCCGCTGCATGCGGGCGACGCCAGCTTCCTGCGTACGGGATACGGTCCCGATTTGCTGCGCGGATTACGGCGTGGGAAATGGCCCGTCGAGGCCAGTCTGGACCTGCACGGCGCCACGCTGGATCAGGCGCGTCGCAATCTGGACGAATTCCTGGCGGCCTGCCTGACGCATCAGGCGAAATGCGTGCGTATCGTCCACGGCAAAGGCTACGGATCGCGCAATGGCAAGCCGGTACTGAAGGACACGGTGCGGCGCTGGCTCAGCCAACTGGGCTGCGTGTGCGCCTATGTGGAATGCCAGGAACGCGACGGCGGAACGGGCGCGGTGCAGGTATTGCTGCGAATCGCAAAGCAAACAGGAATCCGATCTTGAGCTGGCTATACCTACTTATCGCCATTACGGCCGAAGTCATTGCAACCACCGCCCTGAAAGCCTCGGAAGGATTCACCCAGTGGTTACCCTCACTCGTGACCGTTGTGGGCTACACCATCGCATTCTATTGCCTGGCGCTGACACTCAGGACGATTCCCGTGGGTGTGGCCTATGCCGTCTGGTCAGGAGTGGGCGTCGCCGCAATATCACTGATCGGCTACCTGGTATTCAAGCAGCCGCTGGATACCCCCGCCCTGATCGGTATCGGGCTGATCCTGGCGGGCGTGCTGGTGCTGAATATTTTTTCCAAGACCAGCGGGCACTGACCGCAGCCAAAAATGAAAGCGCCGGCGATTGTGTCGCCGGCGCTTTCGTTTGGTCTTGTTCTGGTACTGCGGATGAAATGCCGATATACCGGCCTTGCCCATGTTGGGCTCTGTCTCCTCACCTGCATGGCAATGATTATGCATCACGTTGCCATATGTGACACTTAGGGAATGCACCTACAAACCTGCAGTCATGTGGATTATCCCGGAAGTTATCGTGCCGCCCTCTGGAAAATTCTGCCGTACAATTCAAACGTAGAACAAGGTAGCGTCGGTGGATCCCGGATCCGCTGGATTCACACGAAGAAGAGAGAAAAAAATTCGTGAACCCCTTACTGACACACGTGCTGGATCTAGGCGGAACATTCGTATTCGCCATCAGCGGCGCAACGACTGCAACCAAACGTCAAATGGATATTTTCGGGGTCATGGTCCTCGCCTTTGCGGCGGGAAACGCCGGTGGCATCACCCGCGACCTGCTGATCGGTGCCGTACCGCCTGCCGCGATATCGAACTGGATCTACCTGGCAGTGTCCGTCCTGGCGGGCCTGATCGTCTTTCGTTGGAACCCGATCGTCGCCAAACTGGATCACCCCGTGCAATGGCTCGACGCCGTCGGCCTGGCATTTTTCGCCGTCGCGGGCACCGAAAAAGCGCTCGCCTATGGCCTTGACCCAATAATGGCCGCACTACTGGGCATGCTGACCGGGATCGGCGGCGGCATGCTGCGCGACGTGCTGGCCAACGAAATCCCGGCGGTCCTGCGCTCGGATCTGTACGCACTTGCCGCACTGGCCTGCGCCGTGATTGTGTCAGTCGGGCATGTCCTGAACTATCCGTCCGTCCTGCTGGCAGCCGTCGGGATGACGGTCTGCTTTGTATTGCGATTCATGGCGATCAAGTACGGTTGGCGCCTTCCTGCGGCGAAGATTTCGAAATAGCGACGGCGGATGGGAATCGCAGCATAAATCAGTCCAAGTTTTTGTCTGCATCCCCGACTGAACTGCACCCCAAAAGTTGGACACCGATCCAACCTTTGGGGTGTTTTTCATGACGAAGTACGATGAGCAATTCAAGCTCTCGCTGGGGGGGGGGTTGAAAAACTTGGCTGGTGTCGCTGTGATTGCATCTAAATTTTTGATGTAGTAACATATCTACATTGTTCATGTAGACCGAGGTGCCGTTATGACCATCACCAGCATATCAAGCCGCGAGTTCAACCAAGGGGCGAGTGAGGCAAAACGGGCCGCAAATAATGGGCCGGTGTTCATCACTGACCGAGGTCGACCGGCTCATGTTCTTATGAGCATCGAGCTTTACCAGCGCATTACCGGAAGCCACAAAAAGATTGCTGATTTGCTGGCAATGCCGGGGATTGCTGATGCCGATTTTGAGGCACCTCGCTCGCGTGACCTGGCGAAACCTGCGGATTTCTCCTGATGTTCCTTCTAGATACCAATGTGGTCTCTGAACTGCGCAAAGTTCGCCTTGGCCGAACCGATAAAAATGTGGCACAGTGGGCTGACAGTGTGGATCCCGTAGATCTCTACGTGTCGGCAATCACCGTGCAGGAGCTGGAACTTGGCGTGCTATTGATCGAGCGTCGCGACTCGGCGCAAGGCGCTATTTTTCGGACTTGGCTCGAGAACCATGTTTTGCCAGCCTTTGCCGGTCGCATCCTGCCGGTTGATACTGCAGTTGCGCAGCGCTGCGCAGCGCTTCATGTACCTGACCCAGGTCCAGCCATGGATAGTATGATCGCAGCAACTGCGCTCGTTCATGGCATGATCTTAGTAACGCGAAACGTGGCTGATTTTCAATCATCTGGTGTGACAATCCTCAACCCATGGGAAGTCCTATAGAAACCAACGTTCCGATCGGAACGCGGCGCCTCAACCGTAACTGTCCGGTGAGCACATCTTCAGCAGCCCCAACGGTTTTCTTATTTGGACCGTAACCGGACTACTGTACGCTGCGACAGCCATCTCCAGCACGGCAATCG
>JAKDMO010000037.1 GCA_030452305.1 Alcaligenaceae bacterium
TCCCGAGGTGCAGGCGCGCAACTTTTTCATCCAGGTGCTTGGGCAGGACATAGACCTCGCCCTGTTTGTAGTGGTCGCCACGCGTGAACAGCTCGATCTGGGCAATGGTCTGGTTGGTGAACGAAGCCGACATCACGAAGGACGGATGGCCGGTGGCGCAGCCCAGATTCACCAGGCGCCCCTTGGCCAGCAGAATGACTCGCTTGCCGTCAGGAAAGATGATGTGGTCAACCTGGGGCTTGATTTCCTCCCAGTCCAGGTCTTCGACCGAGGCGACGTTGATTTCGCTATCGAAGTGCCCGATGTTGCAGACAATGGCCTGGTCCTTCATGCGGTACAAGTGTTCCCGGTCAATCACGTGATAGTTGCCTGTGGCCGTCACGAAAATATCGGCCAGGTGGGCCACGTCATCGAGCTTGACTACGCGATAGCCTTCCATTGATGCCTGCAGGGCGCAGATCGGATCGACTTCGGTGACCCAGACTTGGGCGCGCAAGGCGGCCAGGGCCTGGGCGCAGCCCTTGCCCACGTCGCCAAAGCCGCAAACCACAGCGATCTTGCCCGCCACCATGACGTCGGTCGCGCGCTTGATGCCATCGACCAGCGATTCGCGGCAGCCATACAGATTATCGAACTTGGACTTGGTGACCGAATCGTTGACATTGATCGCCGGGACTTTGAGTTCACCGCGCGCGGCCATCTGATAGAGGCGGTGCACGCCCGTGGTGGTTTCCTCGGTCACGCCCTGGATCTGTGCCAGGCGTGTGGAATACCAGGTCGGATCGGTGGCGAGCCGGTCGCGGATGGCGGCAAACAGGACGCGTTCTTCTTCGTTGTCAGGCGAAGCGATAACCGAAGCATCGGACTCGGCCTGTGCACCCAGGTGCAGCAGCAAGGTAGCATCGCCCCCATCGTCGAGGATCATATTGGCGTGCCGGCCGGCAGGCCATTCAAAGATGCGGTGCGTGTATTGCCAGTAGTCCTCCAGGGATTCGCCCTTGACGGCGAATACGGGCGTACCGCCCGCAGCGATCGCGGCGGCGGCGTGGTCCTGGGTGGAAAAGATGTTGCATGAAGCCCAGCGCACTTCGGCGCCCAGGGCCTTCAGGGTTTCGATCAGCACGGCGGTCTGGATCGTCATGTGCAGACTACCGGCGATGCGCGCGCCCTTCAGCGGCTGGGCGGCGGCATATTCCTCGCGCGTGGCCATCAGGCCGGGCATTTCAGTTTCGGCAATCGAAAGTTCGCGGCGGCCCCAATCGGCCAGTGCGATGTCGGCGATGACGTAATCGTGTGCAGTTGTCATGGTGTCCTCGTGAGCCGGTGCCAACGAGAACAGTGCCATTGCCCATCCTCGCCCGCCCCGGGCAATGACGGGCGCCGTTCAAAAATACGGTTTCCCAAGCCTGGCGGCGCACACGCCCCGATCGCTTGGATCAGGCCGCAGCGCCGGTGCAGCGCCCCTCGGGAAAGGGGAAATTATACATGCGACTCAGCGTTTTTTCGGAAAGCCCTGGCTGCGGATGCGCGTCCAGACTTCGGCCTTTTCCTGATCGTCCAGGAATACCCAGTTGGCGACCTCGAGCACGGTGCGCCCGCAGCCCCGGCATACATCGTCGTACAGCGTAGAGCACAGCGCCACGCAGGGTGAGTCGGTCTGTCCGAGCGAATGCGCGTCGTCGTGACGGGCATCGTCCAGGGATTCATCCCGCACCCCACGCGCCGCACCCGTCTGATGCGGTACGGTGGGGCGAGGGAACGAATCGTCTGTCATGGCGTCAAGCAGCAGCCTTCAGAACCTGGACCTTGTCGGTGGCCTCCCAGCTGAATTCCGGCTCGTTGCGGCCAAAATGGCCATAGGCGGCGGATTTCGCATAGATGGGGCGCAGCAGGTCGAGCATTGTGATGATGCCCTTCGGGCGCAGGTCGAAATGCTCGCGCACGAGGCGGGCGATCTGCTCGTCGGGGATGATGCCGGTGCCTTCTGTGTACACGGTGATATTGATCGGCTCGGCCACGCCGATGGCATAGCTGATCTGGATCTGGCACTGGCGGGCCAGGCCGGCCGCAACGATGTTTTTGGCCACGTAGCGGGCAGCATAGGCCGCCGAGCGGTCAACCTTTGAAGGATCCTTGCCCGAAAATGCACCACCACCATGCGGGCAGGCACCACCGTATGTGTCCACAATGATTTTGCGCCCAGTCAGGCCGCAATCGCCCTGCGGGCCGCCGATGACGAACTTGCCGGTGGGATTGACCATGAAACGTGTGTTTTCGGTCAACAGCCCTTCGGGAAATACGGGTCGGATGATCTGTTCGATCGCGGCCTCGTGGATGTCGTCCTGCGAGATGTCAGGATGATGCTGGGTGGACAGCACGACGGTATCGACCTCGGCGGGCTTGCCGTCTATGTAGCGGAAGGTGACCTGGGACTTGGCATCCGGGCGCAGCCACGGCAGACGGCCGTCTTTGCGCAGTTCGCTTTGACGCTGAACGATGCGATGGGCGTACCAGATGGGCGCAGGCATCAGATCGGGGGTTTCGTCGCAGGCGTAGCCAAACATCAAACCCTGGTCGCCAGCCCCCTGGTTCAGGATTTCCTCGGGCGTGCGATCGACGCCCTGGGCGATATCGGGGGATTGCTTGTCGTACGCAACCAGCACGGCGCAGCCTTTGTAGTCGATACCGTACTCGGTATTGTCATAGCCGATGCGCCGGATGGTGTCGCGCGCGATCTGGATGTAATCGATATTGGCCGTCGTGGTGATTTCACCCGCCAGCACGACCAGCCCGGTATTGCATAGCGTTTCGGCAGCCACACGGGAGTTCGGGTCCTGTTCGAGCAGGGCGTCGAGGATGGCGTCGGAAATTTGATCGGCGACCTTGTCGGGGTGCCCTTCGGAGACAGATTCTGAAGTAAAGAGAAAGTCGTTGTTTGCCACAGCGATGCGTCCTTGGTTGGTGCCGCAAACGGCACGTAGATTGAACGAAACGCGTTGCACCTCAGTAGGATCGGGGCGCGACGCTTTAGCGGTAAGTTGCACAGCCCCGCAAGGGGCCGCGATATCGCTCCGCAAGTTGTCGTTTAACTCAGCGATAAATCCCATTTTAAGCGAAAATGGAGGTTTTGATCCGAATGCACCTTCGCCCCAAGAGGTTTCCGCCATCCATGCCTGTGCCCGGCGCCGCCCACTATGATAGTTAGCAGGAAGTCCGTACTGCGCGCGATATTCACTTATTTCGGGCGTTGCTCCACACCAACACGGCTGCGCTGGGGGCGGCTTTTGGGATGGGTCGCACCGCGACTGCTGCGCTCGCGCGCACATATCGTCCGTGTGAATTTGCTGCGCTGCTTCCCCGACCTGGACGAGGCCGCCCGTCATGTGATTTTCAAGCGGCATTTCCGGCTGCTGGCGCAGTCCGTAATCGATCGCGGGTTGTGCTGGTTCGGATCACGCGACCGTATCGAGCAAACCGTCGAATTGCATGGGGAGGACCATCTGGGCCGCCTTCTGGCCGAAAAGCGCCCGATTCTGTTGTTCGCGCCACACTTCATCGCCCTGGATGCCGCAGCCACGCGCCTGACGCTGTACCTGAAGGAATCGGCGACGATGTACACGCGCCAGAGCGATCCCGATGTGGACGATATCGTTCGTGAAGGCCGCAGCCGCTTTCATACGGTACACCTGATCAGTCGGCGCGCCGGTATACGCGGGCTGATCCGGCATCTGCGCAAGGGGGTGCCTGTGTATTACCTGCCGGATATGGATTTTGGAATCGAGGGGGCGCAGTTCATCCCGTTTTTCGGGGTGCCGGCGGCAACTTTACTGTCGGCGGCACAGATTGCACAGACATGGAATGCCGCAGTCGTGCCTGTCATCAGCCGTCTGGATCCGGATACCGGGCAATACACGGTTGAAGTCGGTCCGCCGCTGTCGGACTTCCCAGGCGGGGATGACGCGATCGCGGCGACACGTCGTCTGAACGCGCTGATCGAGGACGCGGCGCGCGAGGATCCGGCGCAGTATTACTGGGTGCACCGCCGATTCAAAACCCGGCCTGCGGGTGAGGCGGGGTTTTACTGATCGTTGGTTTGTCGGGCGATGGGCTGTGGGTTTGTCGTGGTGCGCTGTGGAATTGTCACGAGCATTTGGCGAGTGCCCGTCATGGTCCTGGCCGTGCCAGGACTACCCGCTCAACGTCAAGCCCCCAGGGCGGTCGCAAAACTCGCGGGATGACCCGTCCCCCGGACGGGTCAAAACGCCCCGCTCAAACAGTTGCGCCCTTGCCTCCCCGAGAACTTGACGTTGAGCGGCATGCCGGAAGCATCTCCGCCAAATGCTCGTGACAATTCCACCGGAGCGTCTGCAGATCCACATGCAAGAAGGCAACACCACGCTGCGAACAGCGTCCCAATGCTCGCCGGTAAAACAAAGGATATGCAGTGCAACGCAATCGTCAGGCGGGCCGGCACTCTTTGGCGCAGATGCTCGTGCGGGTCGGCCTTTGGCCGACTACCCGTGGAATCCCCAACGCTGCGGGGGAGGACGCAAACTCGCCCCTGGCGGGGCTCAGACAGGCGTCCTCCTGATCCCGCATCGTTGAAAATTCCCCGGCCACCCGACAGCATCCGCACCAAAGAGCACCAGCCCGCCGAGCTTCGACTTCGACAGACAGACAAACAACTCACTCACACACTGGCCCCCACCCCCGCTTTGCAGGATAATCTCCACATGATCTGGAACTTCACCAAAATGCAGGGCGCCGGCAACGACTTCGTCGTACTCGACGGCGTGCGCCAGCCCATCCACCTGACACCCGAGCGCGCCCGGGCGCTCGCCGACCGCCACTTCGGCATCGGAGCCGATCAGGTATTGCTGGTCGAAGAACCCCTGCACCCCGAAGCCGATTTCCGCTACCGCATCTTTAACGCAGATGGCGGCGAAGTCGAACACTGCGGCAACGGCGCACGCTGCTTTGTACGCTTCGTGCACGACCAGGGCCTATCGCAACGCAACCCCCTGCGCGCCGAAATCCGCACCGGCCTGATCGTGCTGCATGAATCCGAAGACGGCGCAGTCAAGGCCGATATGGGGCAAGTTCGCTTCCACCCAGATGATTTGGGATTTGACGCACAAGGGCTCGCGACCACGACCGAAGGCGCAGATACCCTGTACGAATTGAACGCCCCCGACGAAACAGCGGCAATGGGCCACACAGCCCTGCGCTGGTCGCTGGTCGCCATATCGAATCCCCATGCGGTGTTGCGGGTCGAGGACACCGAAAGCTTTCCAGTCACCGCCATTGGTCCTCAGATCACCACCCATCCGCGCTTTGCGCACGGGGTGAACGCCGGATTCATGCAAATTATCGACCGGAACACCATCTGTTTACGGGTCTACGAACGCGGCGCAGGGGAAACCCTGGCCTGCGGAACAGGCGCATGCGCAGCGGCGGTCGCCGGAATTCGACGCGGTCTGCTGGACACACCCGTACGCGTCATCACCCGAGGCGGCCCGCTGACCATAGCCTGGGACGACGCACAGCTCAGCATGAGCGGCCCCGCCACAACTGTATTCAACGGCCAGGTCGATATCGACGCCCTGACCGCAACCTCAAGGGAATCCTCCAGGACATGACACACAATGCGATCACGGCCCAGGACATCGCCGACTTTCTCCAGAACCAGCCCGGTTTTTTTGAGCAGCACGCGGATCTGTTCGCCAACCTGAGCGTGCCACACCCACACCAGGCCCGGGCGATTTCACTGGGCGAACGCCAGATTCTGACCTTGCGCACACGCGCCAAGGAACAGGAAATGCACCTGGCACGACTGCTGCACAATGCCGGCAGCAACCAGCATATCAACCACGCGATGATGCAGTGGTGCGCACGCATGCTGGCCGAGCCCGACGCAGTGCAAATTCCTGCGCATATCATCCGCAGCCTCAGCGATCTGTTCGACATTCCGGCGATCGCACTGCGGGTCTGGGACCTGCCGGCGGCCGAAGGCACCGAGTTCACCCAGGATGTCACCGACTCGATACGAGACTATGCCAATACGCTGGCGCAGCCGTATTGCGGGCCACTGGACGGGCACGAGGCGGCAGGATGGCTGGGGTCGCCCCCTGCTTCGCTGGCCATCCTGGCACTGCGCACCCTACCCGGCAACCCGCCCGCAGGACTGCTGGTTCTGGGCTCCGAAGACCCGGCGCGATTCAGCGCCGACATGGGTACGGATTTCCTTGAGACCATTGCGACACTGGCGGGCTCCAGCCTGCACCGCCTGGCGGTGCCGCCGCTCGTGCAGGCCTGAGCATGCCGGCACACGATGGCGTCGGGCCAAGCCATCCGCCCGCTCCCCGAGCCGACGATCCTGTCGAGCAGTGGCTGTACACGCTGCAATCGCAGCGGCGCTATGCCACCCACACGATAGACGGCTATCGCCGCGACCTGAACGCCCTGCGGCGTGTCCAGCCTGATGTGGCGCTGGATGCCTTGTCCGAGGCGCATATCCGGCACGCAGTGGGCACACTGCACGCCCAAGGCCTGAAGCCGCGCAGCTTGGCGCGTGCGCTGGCGGCATGGCGCGGATTCTTTGGGTGGTGGGCACCTCAGATCGGCCTGGAACGCAATCCCGCACAAGGCGTACGCGCCCCAAAGATCCCGCGCAGCCTGCCCAAGGCGCTGTCCGTCGAGCAGGCCCAGGCGCTGCTGGATCACCCCGGCCTGCCGCCTTCGAAAGAGCCCATCGATCTGCGCGACCAAGCGATGTTCGAAGTGCTGTATTCCAGCGGATTGCGGCTGGCTGAATTGGTCAGTCTGGATTGGCGTTATGTGCAGCAGCCCTTGTATACCTCGCGCAGCTGGGTGCAGATCGACGAGGCCGAAGCCACCGTGCGCGGCAAGGGAAACAAGACGCGCAGCGTACCACTGGGGGGCAAGGCCATCGACGCCATTGCCTCGTGGATGGCGGTGCGCGACCAACTCGTGGCACCGGCTGCCGACGCGGACGCACAGGCCGCGCTGTTCCTGGGGCAGCGCGGAAAGCGGATCACGCCGCGCGTCGTGCAGCTGCAGCTGCATAAGCTGGCCGCACGCACCGGGCTACCCCTGCACGTATACCCGCACAGCCTGCGTCACAGTTTCGCCAGCCACATGCTGCAGTCGGCACAGGACCTGCGAGCCGTGCAGGAACTGCTGGGCCATGTGAATATTTCCACGACACAGATCTATACCCGGCTGGACTTCCAGCACTTGGC
Organism: Alcaligenaceae bacterium; assembly: GCA_030452305.1. Taxonomy (GTDB): domain Bacteria; phylum Pseudomonadota; class Gammaproteobacteria; order Burkholderiales; family Burkholderiaceae_B; genus Castellaniella. Next base: position 7,263 of record JAKDMO010000037.1, read on the forward strand.
GGGCAGTTACGACAAGGCCCACCCGCGCGCGCACCGCAAGACGCGCGATTGATACCGCAAGGCTATCGCTCGAAGGCGTCCAACAACTGCTGCGCATTCCACTTGAACATGCCCAGGTAAGTGCCGGCCTCATGCCCGACCGGGCCCAGGGCATCGGAATAAAGCGTACCGCCTATGCGCACGCCCGTTTCGCGGGCGATCTGTTCCATCAATTTCGGGTTCGCGGCGTTTTCCAGAAACAGTGCGTGAATGTGCTGGGCACGGATCCTGTCGATCAGGGTCGAAATAGCGCGGGCGGTAGGCCTGGCATCGCTGGAAATACCGACGATGGAAATCAGGCGCACGCCATAGGCATGACCGAAATACCCGAATGCATCGTGCGAGGTCATCATGATGCGTTTTTCCGCCGGGATCGCCGCAATCTGGTCCCGTATGGACCTGTCTTCGGCTCTCAACCGTTCGGTGTATGCCTGCGCGCGCCGGCGATATCCAACGGCATGAGCAGGGTCAATCTGAGCCAGGCCTTCGGCGATATTGCGGACATAGATCACACCGTTGCCCAAATCCTGCCAGGCATGCGGGTCGATATCGCCGGCGTGGTGATGGTGGCCACCGTCGTGGCCGGGACCATGATCGCCGTCATCGTGGTCGGCTTCGCCCGCCTCCTCGTCCAGGTGCAGGGGCTGTACGCCCGTCGAAGCAATCAGATCGAGCCCCTTGAACGCCGAGGCCTCCAGAAGACGCGGCAGCCAGGACTCGAAACCCAGGCCATTGTGCACCAGCAATTGGGCCCGGCCCAGCGCGCGGGCATCGCTTGGGGTCGGCTCGAAGGTATGCGGTGAGCGATCGCGCCCCACGATCGTGGTCAGGGCAATGCGATCGCCACCGACCTCGCGCACCATATCAGCCAGAATGGAAAACGTGGCAACCACGCGCACCCGGTCATCCACACCCGTATCCTGTGCATGGGCCGGCCCCAGGGACAACGCTGTCAGCACCATTGCAAAAACAAGCTTTCTGAACATCATCACTCCATCAAGTCGCGCAAACGGGCGCGGCGCAAACGTGCCTGCCGGACTGCCTGCACCACACCACCCCGGGGACCGAATGAAACGGACGTGAAGTACATTGCGCCCGCAGCCAGGATAATGGCCGGCGAAGCCGGCACGTTGGTGTAATACGACACCAGCAAACCCACATACGAGGCCAAGGCCCCAAGGATGGCGGCCAGCACCATCTGGCCGCCGGCCGAACGTACCCAGAACCGGGCGGCAGTCGCCGGCAGCATCATGATGCCGACCACCATCAGCGTGCCCAAGACCTGAAAGCCCGCGACCAGATTCAGCACCAGCAAAAGCAGGAAAGCCATGTGCACCCAGGCACCGGCCCGCCCTTCGCTACGCAGGAACAGCGGATCCAGACATTCGGTGACCAGTACGCGAAAGATCAACGCCAGGGCGATCAGCGTGAGGCTGCTGACACTGGTGACCAGCAGCAGCGCGCCGTCATCCAGGCCCAGTACGGTGCCAAACAGAACATGGATCAGATCCATATTGGTGCCGCGCATCGAAACCAGCAGCACCCCCAGGCCAAGCGACACCAGGTAAAAGGCGGCAAAACTCGCGTCCTCTCGCAGTGGAGTCAGGCGCGAGACCAGGCCTGCGAGCAAGGCGACGACCAGCCCAGTGATCAGGCCGCCCACCGTCATCGCCGACAGCGACAGGCCGGCCGTCAGAAAGCCGACGGCCACGCCGGGCAAAATGGCATGTGCCATGGCGTCGCCCATCAGACTCATGCGGCGCAGTACCAGGAACACACCCAAGGGCCCGGCGGCAAAGGACAGCGCCCAGGCGCCGACCAGAGCGCGACGCATGAAACCGTAATCGACGAACGGCTGCGTGAGCAGGTCCACCCAGTGACTCATGGCAGCAGCCCAGAGCACAGGTGGCGTGCGAGATGCAGGTTTTCAGTGGACAGGACCTGTTCCGTCGGCCCCCATTCCACCACCTGCCCCGCCAGCAGCAGCGTCTGGGGGAAATAGGCACGCACCATATCCAGATCGTGCAGTACGGCGATGATGGTGCGCCCTTCGCCATGCCAGGTGTGCAGCAGCGCCAGCAGGTCTTCGGTGGTGGCGTGATCGACGGCGGCAAAGGGTTCGTCGAGCAGAATGACCTGGGCCTCGCGCAGCATCAGGCGCGCGAACAGTGCCCGCCGAAGCTGCCCGCCCGACAGCGCATCGACCGGCATTTGAGCAGCACCCGACAGGCCCACGAGGCGCAATACATCCTCGATCGCCGCTACACCCTGCGCATCCACCCCGCGCCAAGCCCCCATACGGTGCCAGGCACCCAGGGCGACCAGATCAAAGGTGCTGATCGGAAAACTGAGATCCAGTTCCGCTGCCTGCGGAAGGCAGGCCATTTGGCGCGCCACGTCGCGACCAAGCACGATCGAGCCTTTCAGAGGGTTCATGCGCCCCATCATGCCCTTGATCAGCGTGGATTTGCCTGCGCCATTGGGGCCGACGATCGCGGTCAGCGAGCCGGGCGCGAAAACGCCGCTGGCATCACGTACGGCGATGTGCTCACGCCACCCCAGCCAGACACGCTGCAGTTCGATGGCCCCCTGATGCGCTACCACCACTGCAGCGCCCATCCCGTCAAAGCCCACAGGAACACCACGGCAAGCAGCGCACGCAACACGCGCTGACGGGCGGACAGCAGCAGCACCGAGCCTCGATAGCGACGCGGACGGAAAAAGGGTAGTGTGGGCATAATGTAGGGGCGGGTATTTGCCCGTTTAAGCATGAACGTTATGTTATAACATAACTATTAGGAATTTTTGGACTTGTCCGTAAAAAAATGCGCACTCATGCCATTACACAGCGCCTGCAAACCGCCGAGCGGTTATGCCAAGGCCGGGGGACGCGCCTGACGCCAATCCGGCGCAAGGTGCTGGAAATTCTGTTGCACCGTCACACCAGCCTGAAGGCCTACGAACTGCTCGACGAAATCAAGGCCGTGCAGCCGGGGGCCGCCCCCCCCACTGTCTATCGCGCGCTGGATTTCCTGGTGGAACAGGGCCTGATCCACAGGCTGGACGCGATCAACGCCTGGACGGCATGCACCGATGCGGCCGGCACACCACACGACGTACTGGTGGTATGCACCCAGTGCGGGGCGGTCGCCGAGCTCAGCGACCCGGACTTGAGCCGACGTCTGGCGGCCTGTGTGGCTGAAACCGGTTTCAGGCTTAGCGGTCATGAAACCGAGCTGCGCGCGCTCTGCGACAAGTGCCTGTCCGCTACGGAAAACACCCCCCAGGCGGACAAGTTGCCCTAATCCGGGGGGTGTGCTGTAATCACGTGTTAATTTGAATGCGCGGGGCATGCCCCGACCCGTTTTGGCCGCATCCCTGGACGAGGCACACAGGATGCAATTTTCCGCGCAGGCGAGGCATATATGAAAGCCGCTGGTGAAGTGGAAAAAATGATCCCGGTCACCGTCCTTACAGGGTTTCTGGGGGCGGGCAAGACCACATTGCTGAAACGCATCCTGACCGAATACCACGGCCAGCGCATCGCGGTCATCGAAAACGAATTCGGCCCGGAAAACATCGACAACGACCTGCTGGTCCAGGACAGCGAAGAGCAGATCGTGGAACTGAGCAATGGCTGCGTGTGCTGCACAGTGCGCGGCGACCTGATCCGCGCGTTGAACGAACTGGCCGACCGGCGCGAGGCCGGGGCACTGAAATTCGACCGCGTCGTCATCGAAACCACAGGCATGGCCAACCCCGGCCCGGTATGCCAGACGTTTTTCATGGACGACGAGATCGCCGAACTGTACCGCCTGGATGCGGTGATCACCATCGTCGATGCCAAACACGGCATGGCCACCCTCGACCGCCAGGAGGAAGCCCAGCGCCAGGTCGGTTTCGCCGATCGCATCCTGGTCTCGAAAAAGGACCTGGTCAACGAGGCTGATTACCAGGCGCTGCGCGCCCGGCTGGTGCGCATCAACCCGCGCGCCTCGATCACTCCGGTGCACTTCGGCGATACAGACCTGAATGCTGTGCTCGAGGTCAGTGGCTTCAATCTGGACGCAATTCTGGACATCGACCCGGAATTCCTCGTCGAAGAAGGCCACGATCATGAGCACCACGACCATGAGCATGAGCATGAGCACGACGAGGATGGGCATGAATGCGGGCCGCACTGCGGCCATACTCACGACCACCATCACACTCACCACGACGACGAGATCGGCGCCTTCGTATTCCGCTCGGCCAAGCCCTTCGATCCCGAACGCCTCGAAGAATTCCTGGGCGGCATCGTGCAGATCTACGGCCCGGACCTGATGCGCTACAAGGGTATCCTGTATCTGAAGGGCCTGAACCGCCGGATGCTGTTCCAGGGCGTACACATGATGATGGGGGCCGAGCCGGGGCGCCCATGGCTTGCCAGTGAAAAACCGAATACCCGAATGGTATTCATAGGCCGTAAACTTCCCCAGGACATCTTCACCCAGGGGCTCGAGCAATGCTTGGCCTGACACCGGCGCCCTGCGCTATAGACGCACTGAAGGGCACCGATGTGAAATGCCGACACGACAAAAAGAGGACACACCATGGCAGTTAAACCGAATGCCAAGACCAAAACCAAGCCCTTGACAGAAAAAGAGCTGCTGGCGATGCCCGAATCGGATTACATGAACGACGCCCAACAGGCGTTCTTTCGCGACCGCCTGCATCAGTTGGAACATGAAATCCTGACCAACGCGGGGGCAACCACCGAAAATCTGCGTGAAACCCAGTACGTGCCCGATCCAGCCGATCGCGCTACGATCGAAGAAGAGCACGCGCTGGAACTGCGCACGCGCGATCGCGAGCGCAAACTGCTGAAAAAGGTCCAGCAGTCGATCGCGCGCATCGACAGCGGCGAGTACGGCTGGTGCGAGGAAACGGGCGAGCCCATCGGCATTCCCCGCCTGCTGGCACGCCCGACCGCCACCCTGTCGCTTGAGGCACAGGAACGTCGCGAGATGCGCCAGAAACTGTACGGGGACTGACACCGCGCGCATTTTTCCTGGCTTCCCTTGAAATCGGGCGATCGTAACCCCATCTGATTCTTTCAAAGGGAATTCACCATGGAACAATTTCACGCCACCACCATCATCAGCGTCCGGCGCGGCGATCAGGTCGCGATCGGCGGCGATGGTCAGGTCACACTGGGCAATATCGTCATTAAGGGTACGGCGCGCAAGGTGCGCCACCTCTATCACAACAAGGTCCTGTCCGGATTCGCCGGCGCCACGGCCGATGCCTTCACATTGCAGGAACGTTTCGAGGCCAAGCTGGAAAAGCATCAGGGCAATCTGATGCGCGCCGCCGTCGAACTGACTCGCGACTGGCGCACCGATCGGGTGCTGCGCAGGCTGGAGGCCATGCTGATCGTGGCCGACCATGAACACACACTCGTACTGACCGGCAATGGCGATGTGCTCGAACCCGAGCATGGCATGGCGGCCATTGGATCGGGCGGCGCTTATGCCCAATCGGCCGCCCTGGCCTTGCTGCACAATACCGACATGCCCCCCGCCGAGATCGTCAAAAAATCACTCGAGATCGCCGGCGATCTGTGCATCTATACCAACCAGAACCACGTCGTAGAAACTCTGTAGGCCCGCCATGTCCGCCACCACCATGACCCCCAAGGAAATCGTCTCGGAGCTGGACAAGCATATTGTCGGCCAGGACCGGGCCAAGCGTTCCGTCGCCGTTGCCCTGCGCAACCGCTGGCGCCGCCAGCAGGTACCCGAGCCGCTGCGCCACGAAATCGTGCCCAAGAACATCCTGATGATCGGGCCCACGGGCGTGGGCAAGACCGAGATCGCACGGCGCCTGGCGCGCCTGGCCAATTCCCCGTTCATCAAGATCGAGGCCACCAAGTTCACTGAAGTCGGCTACGTCGGGCGCGACGTGGACACGATCGTGCGCGACCTGGTCGAAGTGGCCGTGAAACAAACCCGCGAAACCGAAATGCGGCGGGTACGCTCACAAGCCGAGGATGCAGCCGAAGATCGCATCCTGGATGCCTTGCTGCCGCCGCCCCGCAATGCACGCGGCGAACCCGAGCGCGAGGAAAGCAATACACGCCAGGTTTTCCGCAAACGCCTGCGCGAAGGCCAACTGGACGACACCGAAATCGAAATCGAGATCGCCCAGACGGCTCCCCAGCTCGAGATCATGGCCCCGCCGGGCATGGAAGAAATGACCGAACAGTTGCGCGGCATGTTTGCCGGCCTGTCCCAGGACAAGAAAAAAAGCCGCAAGCTGCGTGTGAAGGAAGCCTTCAGGCTGCTGATCGAAGAGGAAGCCTCGCGACGCATCAACGAAGAGGAACTGCGCAACCAGGCCGTGACACTGACCGAGCAGCACGGGATCGTGTTTCTGGATGAAATCGACAAGATCGCCGCACGCCAGGAGCAGGGCGGTGCCGATGTGTCGCGCCAGGGTGTACAGCGTGACCTATTGCCCTTGGTCGAGGGCACCACGGTGAACACCAAATATGGTGTGGTGCGTACCGATCATATTCTGTTCATCGCATCGGGGGCGTTCCATTTGTCGCGCCCCTCTGATCTGATCCCCGAACTGCAGGGGCGGTTCCCGATACGTGTGGAACTGGATTCCCTGACGGCCGAAGACTTCGTGCGCATCCTGAGCGCGACCGATGCCTCATTGACCAAGCAGTACACCGCCCTGCTGGAAACCGAGGATATCGACCTGGAGTTCACCGAAGCCGGTATTCAACGCCTGGCGGAGCTCGCCTTCGAGGTCAATGAACGCACCGAGAACATCGGCGCGCGCAGACTGTACACCGTCATGGAAAAGCTGCTCGACGAACTGTCGTTCGAGGCCGCCAGCCCAGGGGCGCAGACCGTGGTGATCGATGCCGAGTATGTGAACCGGCAGCTTGAGGAAACAGCCTCCAGCCAGGATCTCGCCCGATATGTACTGTAGAGGGGCTATTCTTTTTCTATGGCGGTGATGACGTATTTGCCGGCTTGTCTGGTGGCGGTGAAGTCGACGTTGTCGCCTGCCTTCAGGCCGGTTAAAAGTTTTGGATCGGCCCGATACACCAGCGTCATGGCGGGTAGATCCAGGGCGGAAATGGCGCCGTGCTTGATGGTGACCTTGCCGGCGGCGGCATCCACGCGCCGCACTTCGCCGGACGCCTCGGCGGTTTGCGCCTGCGCCGGCACCACATAGGCTGCCGCAAGGGCAACACCCCCCAGGATCATGGGAATTGATCGGATCACACCGGTCATGGACTAAACTCCTTTCGATACGACTTATATCAGCATACTTCGAAAAGGATACCCCTTGTCCATCCGCCTTTCCATCATCAGCACACGCACAGGCGACGACGGCACGACCGGCCTGGGTGACGGCACACGCCTGCCCAAGGACGCACCGCGCATCACTGCACTGGGCGACGTGGACGAACTGAACAGCCTCATCGGCCTGTGGCGCACCGAACCCCTGCCCGAGGACGTCGACGCCCTGCTGCGCGGGATCCAGAACGACCTGTTCGACCTGGGGGGCGAGCTGTGCATTCCCGGCACCACCGCCATCACAGAGGCGCACGTACTGCGTCTGGACGAGGCCGTGGCACACTACAACGCAGGCCTCGAACGCCTGGCGGAATTTATCTTGCCTGGGGGCTGCAGGGCTGCCGCGCTGGCCCATCTGGCGCGCACAGTATCCCGGCGCGCAGAACGATCCGTCGTCACACTGGCACATACCGACACCGTGGCCGCTCCGCTGCGCCAATATCTGAACCGCCTGTCCGACCTGTGCTTCGTCCTGGCCCGACTGCTGAACCAGGCTGCGCAGGTGCCGGACGTGCTGTGGACAGGCCCGGCGCGCTAGGCCCACTGCCGCTATTTCACCCGACTGGTGATGTCTTCGGTGGCTGCACGCACCAGGCGGAAGCCCAGGTTGGCCGGTGGCGGACCGGCCAAACAGGTGCCCAAACGGGGATCTCGAACGAAATCGGGCATGGCGGCACGGTGTGCCCCGGCCAGAATACGCACGCCACAGTCCGCGCTCGGCGACAGGATCGGCGCGCCGGCCCGATGGCTGGTAAAACAAGTATTGGGCCATTCCCAGACATTGCCCGCCATATCGGTAAAGCCCAGGGAATTTTCACCAAAATAGCCCAGCGGCTGCGCCGGATTCCGGCGCAGGCCACGGCGCTCGATCTGGCGTGCGTACTCGGCCTGCCAGCGCACCGCCGGATCATCGGGGTCGGCCGGCAGAGGATCCGCTTCGTGATAGCGTTCGGCAGCAGCACGCGCCCACTCGGCGTAGTCGGGCAGTCGCCAGTTCTGCCCGGTCTGGCGTGACAGCCATTGTGCGTAGGCCGTGGCGTCATGCCAGCTTATGCCAATCGCCGGGTGATCGGGCGCGGCCGGATCGCGAAAACCACGGTCCAGCGGCTTGCAGGCGCCATCGTGTACGCAGGCGGCATACTCGGCCTGGCTGACCAGGTGCGTCATCATGCCCAACCCCGCCGGAATGCGGACCTGGATGCGTGGCGCCGGCACTGGCAGGCCCTTGTCCAGGAATTCACCCGGGGCCTGCAGGGTAAAGGTCCCGGCTGGAATCGACACCTCGGGGACAGGAACTTTGATTGCATCGGGGCCGGGCCAGAGCCGGTTAGCCACCACCAGGGCCACGACCACCGCTATCGCCGCACCCCCGCCCAGGTACACCCTCGCCCGCATCTCAGTTCCCGTTGCTCTGATTGGCCTCGCGCCGGGCCTGGACGCGTTCGCGCTCGACTTCGGCAGGGAACAGGCTGAGGATGGTCCAGCCGGTTTCGGGCTGCCAGTCCTGACCGGGGGTAAAGGGCTGCGCGTAGCCCTTTGGGGTCAGTGCGAACAGCGGCGTGTGGCGCCCGCCTTGGCTGGCTTGGTAGCGTTCGTAATCGAATTCGTCGGTCAAGGTGGTGCTGCGTATGGCCCCCCCCTGAGACAGTTCGCGCATCAGCATCCAATAGGTCGCCGTTTCCGAAAACAGGGTGACCGGTCGATGCCTGGCCGCTGCCTGGTGTTTGTCGGCATGCTCGGATTCTCGCCCATCGGGCAGGGCATAGGCCTTGCCGCGCCCAAAATGGCTGACAAACCAGGATGTGACCAGGCTGTTGAAATCATCACCCGGCCCCAAAGCCAGCATGCGCCCAAGGCCGGCGAAGTCCAAATTGCGTTGGGCGTCCTCTGACAGGGGGCTGCCGTAATAAACAGGCAGGCCGGCCATCCGTGCCTTGGCAATCCCGTCCCAGTCGCTACCGCACAGGCATACCGGCACCTCGGCGTTTTTCAGGGCTTTGCCAATGGCCTGGGCGACAGGACTCGCGCCCACGATCAGAAACCCGACGGGATCAGGCTGGGCGACCTTCAGCGCCAACGCTACGGGGCGCGCGGTGATGCTTTGCAGAATCACGGTACCCACGATGATGATGAAGGTCAGGGGCAGCAGCTGATGGGCCTGCGCGACACCCAGTTGCTCGAGTTTGATTGCAAAGAGCGCCGAGACCGCCGCTGCGACGATGCCGCGCGGTGCCACCCAGGCCAGGAGCACGCGCTCGGCCGGGGGCAGCGACGAGCCCCATGTGGCAAATGCGACCTTCAGTGGGCGGGCGATCAGCAGCATGGCAGCCAGCACCGCCGGCCCCTGCCAGCCCAACGCACGCAGGTCCCCAATGTCCACGCGCGCTGCCAGGATGATGAACAGACCGGACAGCAGCAGCAGGCTGAGGGTTTCCTTGAAGGCCAGGATGTCTTCGACCGGCACGCCCTTGCGCTTACCCAGCCAGATACCCAGGATCGTGACCGCCAGCAATCCGCATTCGCTCAGAAAGGTAT
>JAKDMO010000204.1 GCA_030452305.1 Alcaligenaceae bacterium
TGGTGGGCGGGGGCGTGCATCCGGCGCCGGCGCTGGTGACCGGGACCGCCGGCCGGTTGCCCGGCGGCCCGCTGAGCGAACTCGACGTCACGCAGATCGGCCTGCGGGTCGGCGCGACCGGTGATGTCCATCTTCAGCGACGGACGGTCGGACAACGCCTTGACGAGGGTGGCAATGGTCGATTTCGCCGCCTCATCGAGGGTGGCGCTACCCGGTGCGAAATCGACGCGTGACAGGTCTTCGCCACCGCCGAAGGCCGAGGCCAGCAGTTGGAAAGGTGCGGTCACTGCCTTGGTGATCACGTTCACGATTACCTTCACGATGATACCGCCCACCGAGAACTCGGGATCGTCCAGCGATCCCGAGATCGGCAGATCGATGTCGATATTGCCGCTGGCATCCTTCAGCAGCGCGACGGCCAGCAGCACTGGCAGTTGCAGGGCATCAGGGCTGTCAGAGGGCTTGCCAAAGGTGAGCTGGTTGAGCAGTACCTTGTTGTCGGCCTGCAGGGCCTTATCCTTGATCTGGTAGTGCAACTCGACGGACAGCTTGCCACGGTCGATGGCATAGCCGACGTATTTCGACGAATACGTGGTAAAGCGGGGCAGGTCCACGCCCTTGGCGGAGACCTTCAGGTTCAGCGCAAGGTAACGTGCGAATGGCTGCACGGTGCCCGAGATGGAAAGGGGTGCGGTCCCGTATACGCGGCCGGTGACGTGGACCTTGGCCGGCGCGGGCCGGGTCGACGAGACGGCGGTGAGCGTGCCGTCGATGGAGGACAGCTCGGCCCGGTAATTGGGCTGTACAAAATGATCGTTGAACGTCATGCGCCCGCGCTTGAGCGTCACGCTGTTGATGGATATGGCTGGTCCGGTACCGGCGGATTTTTTCGCCTGGGATTGCGCCGCGTCGGGCGAGTCCTGGCGACGGGTTTGCGTATCCTGGGTGATCGAGCCGGCAGCCGTGCCCTCGTCCACCAGGATATCCATCACGTTCAGGCGCGCTTCGCTGTTCAGCAGGATATTGCCGTAGAAGTCATCCAGCACGATATCGCCAAGCCCCAGGTCGAACTCCGAGCCCGCCACCGAGACATGCATCGTGTTCAGGCCCAGGTGCTTCCATTTCAGGAATGGGGATTTGGTGACGCGGTCCAGGAGTTCCAGGCCGTCCACCTGGATCGCGCCGCGCCAGTCCGCTTGCATGGCCTGTGAACCTTGTGCCGGCGTGAACACGGCCTTGCCGCGCGCACCCAGGGTCATGCTGCGCACTGTGGCGTTCAGGCTGGATGCGATGTACGGGGCCAGCGAGGCTGCATTGAAGCCGCTCAGATCCACTGAGGTCTGTACCGTCATCGGCTGCACGGTCAGCGATCCGTTCAACGCCAGTGTGCCGTGCTGCTGGATGCCTTCCGCCTGCACGGTGAAGTTCGTTGGTCTGTCGTCCAGGGCCAGCCGGTCGGCTGTCAGCGTCAGCGAGCCGACGGACAGGTCCACGCCTGGCTTGACGGACTCATCGCGCGCAGCGAACTGCGCCAGGCCAAGGGTCACATCGCGGGCCTCGACCTGGGGGCCGGTCACATCGACCACTGCATTGAGGTTCAGTCGCCCGTCCTGCACGGCGATGGGTGCGTAATGGCGGATGGCCGCTGCGAAGGGTGCCAGCGTCAGTTTGTCCAGGCGGACTTGTGCCTGGACCGACAGGGGCTGCAGCATGATCGGTGCCTGGATGCGCAGCGTACTGCCATCCACGCTGTTGTCCACGCTCAACTGCACTTGTATCGGCTGATCAGGAGCCTGCGGCAAGGCAATGTGCCGGACCTCGGCGTTCAGCCCGTCCAGCGGATAGTCCAGTCCGCTTTGCTCGTCACGCAGATGCACGGCACCAGTTTCGAGTCTGAAGGTGTCGAGGGTGACCTTCCAGACGGTTTCCTTGGCTGTTGTGGCCGTGGTGGGTTCTGCAGTCGCCTGCGATTCAGAGGCTTGTGGGGATTCCGTAGCCTGTTGTGGTTCTGTGGTGGGCTGTGCGGGTAGCGCGTCCGCAGGCTTGGGCGCGGCTATGGACTCAGATGTGTTGTCTGTGGACTCGTTCAGCCTGGCAAAGCCCTCGGCGACGCGTTGCCAGTTCAGTTGCTGTGCATCGCGGTGGACTTCCACCTTTGGCTCGGCCAGCGTCACGGTGTCTACAGAGACGGTTTGTGCGCTGAGGTCGAGCGCCAAGCCCTCGGCCTTCAGGCTGTCCCAGGCCAGCAGTGGTGCGCCCGATATCTCGGTCACGTCCAGTTGTCGCAGGTTCAAGTCGCCCTGTATGCGGATGCGTGGTGCGGCATCGACGGGCTGCTCGAACAGCACCTGCAGTCTGGAGTCCAGCAGGGCGCTCTTTATCTGGACGGGCAGGGGCAGCGGCCAGAAATCCGCCCATTTATCGAGCGCGACCCCGTTCAGTGTTACGTCCAACGTGGACGTGGGCACGGGCTCGAAAGGCCGTGCCGTGCCGCTCAGGTCGAAAGGGCTGCCGTTGATACGCAGATGCACCGCCGGTTGCACGTCGATGTCGGTGGCGTAGCCAAACGACGAGATGAAGGGGATGCCCAGCGTGAGTTCGTCGATCACTTGCCGGCGGCCGGTGACGTGGTCATCCAGGCTGATGGTGCCCCCGGTCAGCGACAGGTTGTTCAGGGAAAAACGTGGTGGCCCGGAATCGTCGGACTCGGGCTCGGCCGGCTGTGCAGCTGCGCGCGCAGCCAGCCGGTCGACGATGTCGGAAAAATTGAAGCGTGTGGCCTCCTGGCGTACCAGCGCGACCTGGGGCTGGTCGATGTGGATCCGGTCGATCACTGGCGCAAACATGACGATCGAGCGCCAGGCCACCCGCAGGTCGATCTCGCCGATCTGCAGCAGAGGCTCGGACTGGGGTTGCTCGACGACGAGGTCCTGTGCGCGCAGAGCCAGCGTGAAGGGGTTGAAGCGGATCTCACCCACCTGCACCTGACGACCCAGTAGTTCGGAAACATCGTCGGTGAGTGCGCCACGCACGGCCTTGGGCACCAGCCAGGCGGCCAGGGCGGCCAGCACCAGCAGCGCCAGCACGATGCCTGCCAGGATCTTGAGGGTTCGTCGGCTGGGCTTCAACGCTGGCATCCGCAACTGCATTGCATGGGCTCCCCACTGATATTTTTGTTGGGCACTGCTGCCGCCGGCGGCAGCAGTGCCGTTCGTGTGCTCATTATCTACGCAGGGCTCCGGTACGTCCACTAGGGTGGTTGTAAGATTCAATCCTGTATTCCTTACTGCCTTGTGATGGAGCTTGCCGTGACCCAGTTAACTTCGGATATGCCCGTGGAAAGCCTGCGCCTGGGGTTTATTGGCGCAGGGCGCTTGGGGTGCGCCCTGGCGTGGAGCCTGGCGCAGCGCGGTGTGTCGGTCCACGCCGTCGCCAGCCGCAGCGAGAGTGGCGCCGCTGCATTGGCCGAACCGATAGAAGGGTGCCGCATCCTGATGGCACAGGCGGTGGTGGATACCTGCGATCTGGTTTTCATCACGACCTCGGATGCTGGAATCGCGCCAGTGGCACGGTCATTGCGCTGGCGACCCGGTATGGGGGTGGTTCACTGCAGCGGTGCGACCGAGGTGGATGCCCTGGCGTCCGCTGCCGCCGCCGGTGCGCTCATCGGTGGGTTTCACCCCATGCAGACATTCAGCGACCCGGCGGCGGCCGTGCGATCCCTGCCCGGTTGCATGGTCACGGTAGAAGCCGATCCCGTGCTGCAGGCGGTCTTGGCCCGCCTGGTGGCGCGGCTGGACTGCACGGTCAATGTGCTGCCGCCGGGCATGCGTGCGCGCTATCACGCGGCTGGGGGATATGCTTCACAGTTCGTCAATGTATTGTTGGCAGAGGGCGCGCGGATCTGGGCGAGTTGGGGCGGTGATGAAGAGGACGCCATGCGTGCGCTGCTGCCCCTGCTGAAGGGCACGGTCAGCGCAATCGAGAGTGCCGGACTGGACAAGGGCATGCCGGGGCCCGTGTCTCGTGGTGATGTCGGAACCGTGGCCGGTCATGTTCAGGCTTTGACGGAAATGGATGCGGACGCGATTGCCTTGTATCGGGCCTTGTGCCGGCGCACGGTGCCCCTCGCGTTGCGCGCCGAACGGATTTCGGCGGCGACCGCGCAAGAAATCCAGAGGGTTCTGGACGAGTAAAGCGAGTTTTGGGGAAACCGTTTCCCTAGTGTCCTGTTTGGTTAGTTGTGCACTGAAATTCGGATGCATGGGCTTGTCAGGCAAGGCGCGAAC
>JAKDMO010000205.1 GCA_030452305.1 Alcaligenaceae bacterium
TGGCTGCGAACGGCTGCTCGCCCGTGCTGCGGGCCGGCAAGGCGCCTGCCGCGAGATCGGCTGCGGGTGTGCGGGTACGGATCGATGAATCGGGCGTGGCCTGGTTGGGCAGGGCATTGTGCGAGGATCGGGGGGCTGAGGCATCGCTTGCAACGGCGCCCCCGCTTGCGACCATGATGGCCTGGCGGTCTGCCGGTACGCGGGGTGCTTTTGGATCGGTGCCGGCCGGCGATGTGGCGTCGGTGCGTGCGGGCGTCCAGGGCAGCACGGCGCCGGCTGCCAGCAGTGCCAGGGTTTCCTCGGGCGTTTGCGCCTGGCGTTCGTCGGATTCTGTGCTCTGGGCGGGTGCCCTTGAGTCGCCTGCTGCCGATGTGGTGCGCTCGACGGCTTGGCCCTTTTGCTGGGCCAGAACATTATCGAAGCCGCTTTCGCCCGTGGGCTCGGCCGCGCGCGCGACATCGGCCGGTGCGGGAGTCGGGCTGGTGGGTACGACAGGCGAAAGATTCATGACGGAACCTCGATCATTGATGCCGCATGGCGCGGCGGTGCAGGTTTGCCGAAGCCTCATCACTGGCGCGCTGTTCCAGCCGTTGCTCGTGATGCCGTAGCTGGTGATCCTGCCGGGCCTTCAGTGTTTCGAAGGAACTGAGTCGGCGCTTTTCGGCATACCATTCTTGCTGCCCCGCTTGGATGCGCGCGTCGATTTGGGCGACAACTCTATTTTGCTGTGAAATCGCCTCGTCCAATGTGGCGATAAACCGCCTAAAGTTGTGGTAATTCGAAGCCGATACCCCGCCCTCGGTGGTTTGCTGCAGACGCTGGGTGTAATCGCTACGATAGGTATCCAGTACGCTGAGCTGGCTTTGGGCGTGCGTGCGCTGCGAGCTCAGCTCGTGCAGTGTGCGCCCGGCCTCCTCGACTTTGTCCTGGGCCAGGTTGATCAGCATGGGCAGGGGGGATTCATGGGCCATGGTTTGCCTCTTCGTGATCCAGGACGGCCGATAGGCGACCGGCCGCACTGGGGTAATCGACTTGGGTATTGATGCCTTGCTGCAGATAGGCTTCCAATCGGGGATGACGATCGATGGCACGATCGATCTCGGGGTCGTTGCCACGGGTATAGGCGCCGACCGCGATCAGGTCGCGATTGCGCTGGTAGCGCGAGAGCGTGCGTTTGAATTCGTGTACCCACGTCAGTTGCTCGGGCGGGATCAGTGCGGGCATCACACGCGAGATCGAGGCTTCGATATCGATTGCGGGGTAATGCCCCGATTCGGCCAGGCTGCGCGACAGCACAATGTGGCCGTCGAGGATCGCTCGTGCGGCATCGGCAATCGGATCCTGTTGATCATCGCCCTCGGTCAGGACGGTATAAAAGGCGGTGATGGAACCGGCGGCCTGGCTGCCCTGCGCCGCGCCGTTGCCCGCCCGCTCGACCAGGGCCGGCAGTTTGGCGAACACAGAAGGTGGGTAGCCTTTGGTGGCGGGCGGCTCGCCGATGGCCAGCGCAATTTCGCGTTGCGCCATGGCGTAGCGGGTCAGCGAATCCATGATCAGCAGCACGTTCTTGCCTTGATCGCGAAAATACTCGGCCAGGCGGGTGGCGTAGACGGCACCCTGCATGCGCAACAGGGGCGAAACATCGGCCGGTGCCGCGACGACGACAGAGCGGGCCAGGCCGTCCGGCCCCAGGTTGGTTTCGATGAATTCCTTGACTTCGCGGCCACGCTCGCCGATCAGGCCGACCACGATCACGTCGGCCTGCGTATAGCGGGCCATCATGCCCAGCAGCACGCTTTTGCCCACGCCCGAGCCGGCAAACAGACCCATGCGCTGGCCGCGACCCACGGTCAGCAGGCCGTTGATGGCGCGCACGCCTACGTCCAGCACCGTATCGACCGGCGCACGCGTCAGCGGATTGATCAGGCGCGCGGTCAGCGAAGCCAGTTCCAGGTCGCCGGGCAGGGGTTGGCCATCCAGTGGGCGGCCCGCGCCGTCCAGTACGCGCCCCAGCAGCGAGGCGCCCAGGGGCAGTTGCCTGGACTGGGTGCCGGGCGGCATGGGTGGATCGACCTGGTCCCCGGCGGGAATCGTGATTGTGCTGATGACAGCGGGTTCGGTCGGCACGACACGGGCGCCGGGGGGCAGGCCGGTGATGTCGCTTTGCGGCATCAGGTAGAGCGTCTGGTCGTGAAAGCCCACCACCTCGGCGTCGGCCCACAGATCCTGGCCGGGCGACACCTGTATTCGGCAGGCGGCGCCGACCGCCAGTTGTAGGCCGGTGGCTTCCAGCACCAGTCCGGTCGCCCGGGTCACCCGCCCGCTGACGCGCCAGGCTTGGCCACTGCGCACGCGGGCCTCGCCCGCACCCAACAGCGCCCGCCAGCGGGCGCCGGGGGTGGCGAGCTCGAGGGACGCGTCGGTGCTCATGAGGCGGCGGGCTCCAGGCCGAGGGTCGCGACGGTGTGTTTCCAGCGGGTCTCCAGCGTGGCGTCGATTGATCCCAGTGCGGTTTCGGCGATACACCCGCCTCGCGTGATGCGTTCGTCGGCGATCAGCCGGTAGCGCAGGGGCTCGGTATCCGCAGACAGTGCCTGCTCCAGCATGGCGATATCCTGTGGGTGCGCCCGCAATTTCAGCGATGCGTCGCCCGTCTGGCTGTTGCCGATGAGTTCCTTGACCAGTTCGATCAGGTAGTCGGGGTGGTTCTGCAGGCTGCTGTGCAGCACCTGCTCGGCGATGCGTACGGACAGCGCGATCAGCGACTGGCCCACATCGGCTTCCAGCGTGTCCAGCGCCCCGGCCAGGGTGTCGGCCAGATCGTGGATGCGACCAGCTTCAGCACGGGCGGCCTCGGCGCCTTCGGCCAGACCCGCCTGCAGTCCGTTTTCGTGCCCCTGCGCATGCCCCTCGGTGAGGCCTTGTTCGCGCCCTTCGGCCCGGCCTTGTGCCAGGCCCACGGCATGCCCCTCGCGTCGGCCCCGCTCGTAACCTGCCTCGTAGCCCTTGGCAGAGCCTTCTTTGCGGGCCCGGGCCAACGTTGCTCGATGTATCGGGTCGTCTTCGAGCTTTTCCAGGCGCGAACCGGGCGCGCGCGCCCGGGCCTTGAGGGCGTCCAGGGATTCCATCTCCCATCGCTGCCAGCTTGCGCGCGTGTGCAGGTCGTGCGCCGGTTTGTCGTGCCTAGACATAGTCGTCGGTGCCCATGGTCAAGGCGATCTGGCCGGACTCGGCCAGTTTGCGCGCCACCAGCAAAATGGCCTTTTGCTCGGTCTCTACGCGCGAGATGCGCACCGGCCCCTGGGCTTCCAGATCGTCGCGCAGGATTTCGGCGGCGCGGTTGGACATGTTCTTGAAGAATTTCTCGCGCAGGTCGTCGGACGCACCCTTCAGGGCCACCGTCAGCGCAGCGGTATCGACTTCCTTCAGAATCAATTGGATGGCGGTGTCTTCGATATCCAGCAGATTGTCGAACACGAACATTTCGTCGACGATGCGTTGCGCCAGGTCGGCATCGATCTCGCGCAGGCTGCCGACCACGGCTTCCTCGTCCGAGGTGTTCATGAAGTTCAGGATCTCGGCTGCGGTGCGCACCCCGCCCATCTTCGAGCGTTTGGCCCCCTGGCCCGAGAGCACATCGTTGAGGACATCCGTGAGCTCGTGCAGCGCAGCGGGCTGTACACCGCCGAAAGTGGCGATCCGCATCATCACGTCATTGCGCAGGCGTTCATTGAGCAAGGCGAGCACGGTCGAAGCGCGGTCGCGTTCCAGGTGGACCAGGATGGTGGCGATGATCTGCGGGTGCTCGTCGGATATCAGTTCGGTGACATTGGCCGGTTCCATCCAGTTCAGCGCATCGATGCCCGAGCCAGAGCCCGTGCCGGCCTCCAGAATGTCTTCGATCAGGCCGGCGGCGCGGTCCGTGCCCAGCGCCTTGGTCAGCACGGATCGGATATAGTCGTCCGAGCCCAGGGTGACGGCCATGAATTGGTCGGCCTCGCTGCGGAATTCTTCGAGGACTGCATCGACGTCGGCTCGCGTGATTTGCTTCAGGTTGGCCATGGCCGCGCCAATTTGCTGGACCTCGCGGGCGCTCAGGTATTTGAAGACCTCGGCTGCGTTGTCCTCGCCGATCGACATCATCAGGACGGCGCAACTTTCGATGTTGGGGTTCTTACTTGCCATTTT
>JAKDMO010000206.1 GCA_030452305.1 Alcaligenaceae bacterium
TCCAGTAGCGTTGATAGCCCCAGCGTTCGGCATGCTGGGCGATGTCCAGGGTATGGGCGAAAGATTGCGCGGCGGTCCCGCCCTCGGTAATCGGTGACAGGTCGAGAATTGAAAAAGGAATCATGATGGCAGTATGCGGGCTCCTGATTTGGTGTCAGAATTCCGGCTTGTCTAAAGGATGGCAACCGGCACAGTGTACCTGCCGGACATGCGATCCGTTTTGGAGGCTTTGTGCCCAAACCCGTTATAACCCACAGCCGGTCAACATGGCTGGCCCTGCTCATGACGGTGATCTCGGTTACCAGCGTGCAATTGGGGGCGTCCCTGTCCGTGCCCGTGATTCTGGAGTACGGGGTGCTCAGCACCTCGTTCCAGCGCCTGGCATGGGCGGCCGTGGTGCTGTGCCTGTTCGTGCGCCCGCCCATGCACCGCTACACGCGCGCCCAGTGGCGCGCGGCCCTGATGTTGGGTGCCGGCATGACGGTGATGACGGTGTCGTTCTTTGTGGCCCTGCAAACTGTTCCGCAGCATCTGGTGGTCGCCGTGGAATTCTGCGGCCCGCTGCTGGTGGCGGTCTGGGGGGTGCGCCGCCTTACAGCACTGATCTGGCCCGTCCTGGCGGCGGTCGGTATCGGGCTATTGCTGCTGGGCAATTCCGAACACTCGGGCGCTGTGGATCTGTTCGGCTTTTGCTTTGCCCTGCTGGCGGGCACGGGTTGGGCGACGTACATCGTCATGATGAAACGGGTGGGCACGGCATTCAAGGGCTTGGAAGGCCTGACAACCTCGCTGACGGTTGCGGCGGTCCTGACCCTGCCTTTGGGCCTGATCGAATCGGGCGGCACATTCCCGCCCATGCAGCTGGCCTATACCGCCGGCCTGGCGCTGCTGGTGCCGCTGTTTCCATACATACTGGAAATCAATGCCTTGCGCCGCTTGCCGGCTTCGGTCTTTGGCATTCTGATGAGCCTGGAACCCGCCGCCGGCGCGCTGACCGGCTGGATTGTCCTGGATCAGTTCATGTCATCCATGCAGATGCTGGGCATGACATTGGTGATTGCCGCCAGCCTGGGCGTTGTTGGCCAGCAAAGCCGATCGAGTGGGGCATCCTAGCGGCTCGGGCCGGCTAGCATTCCACAACATTCACCGCCAGCCCGCCGCGCGAGGTTTCCTTGTATTTCGAGCGCATGTCCGCCCCGGTCTGGCGCATGGTTTCGATCACCATGTCCAGCGATACGTGATGCTTGCCGTCCCCGTGCAAGGCCAGACGCGAGGCATTGATGGCCTTGTTTCCGCCCATGGCATTGCGCTCGATACAGGGAATTTGCACCAGCCCGCCCACGGGGTCGCAGGTCAGGCCCAGATTGTGCTCCATGCCGATTTCCGCTGCGTTCTCGATTTGTTCCAGGCTGCCGCCCTGAACTGCCGTCAGGCCGGCGGCCGCCATCGAGCAGGCCACCCCGACCTCACCCTGGCAGCCGACCTCGGCGCCCGAAATCGAGGCGTTTTCCTTGTACAGGAAGCCGATCGCCGCAGCCGTCAACAGGAAGTCCACCACGCCGTCCTCGGAGTATCCGGGGATGAATGTCTGGTAATAGCGCAGCACGGCCGGCAGCAGGCCTGCGGCGCCATTGGTCGGCGCCGTCACCACACGGCCACTGGACGCGTTTTCCTCGTTCACCGCCATGGCGTAGACGTTGACCCAGTCCATGGCGAACATCACATCTTTCTTGCTGGGAGCTTCCAGCAACTGCTGGTATAAGGCCGGGGCACGCCGGCGTACTTTCAGGCCGCCGGGCAGAATGGTTTCGCGTACCGGATCCGAGATCCCGCAACCCCGGTCGATTGATGCGTTCATGGCGCGTGCGATACGCAGCACCCCCGCGCGCACTTCCTCGGTCGGTCGCAAGGCCGATTCGTTGGCCATCATCAGCAGCGGGATGGTCAGATGGTTTGCATGGCAGGCCGCCAGCAATTCGGCGCCGGTGGAAAACGGATATGGAATGGGATCGTGTTCGGGAATGCGTTCGTCCGTCTCGATGCTATCGAGCGCACGGATGAACCCCCCGCCGATCGAAATGTAGCGCTCGTCCAGCAGGCCGGCCCCGGCGGCATCGCCGGCGGTAAAGCGCATGCCGTTCGGGTGCTCGGGCATGGGCCGGACGCGCCCCGTGCACGCCTTTTTTGGATTGAAACGGATCGTCGGGCCGCCCCGGCCCAGAGCCAGCTCGCCGCCGGCGGCAATCCGGTCGATCTTGTCGTTGATGGCGGCTGGATCGACCGTATCGGGCGCCTCGCCCATCAGACCCAGCATGATGCCCATGTCGGTGCGGTGCCCAGCGCCGGTTTCGGCCAGCGAGCCATGCAACTCGATTGCGATATCGGCCACGCGACCGAGCAGGCCGCGCTCGTCCAGATTCAGCAGGAAATTGCGCGCTGCGCGCATCGGCCCCACAGTGTGTGAACTGGACGGCCCGATGCCGATCTTGAAAATATCGAAAACGGATAACGCCATGATGCCTGACCTCTCTTTCGAAATGGATCGGGCCCGTTCGGCCGGTGCCGGAGCCCGCCTTGCCTACTGGGTCTAGCGCGGATAGACGGGGAAGCGCGCGCACAGGTCCTTGACCCGATCGCGGACCCGGGCGATTGTGTCCTGATTCTCGATGTCGTCCAGGATCTCGCACATCCAGCGCGTCAGCTCGCGCGCCTGTTCTTCGCCAAATCCGCGCGTCGTGATCGCGGGTGAGCCCACCCGGATGCCACTGGTCACAAAAGGCGGCTGTGGATCATTCGGTACCGCGTTCTTGTTCACCGTAATGTGGGCCGCGCCCAGCGCCGCATCGGCCGCCTTGCCGGTCAGGCCCTTGGCCGACAGATCGACCAGGAACAGGTGGTCGTTCGTGCCCTCGGACACGATGCGGTACCCATGCTCGATAAAGACCTCCGCCATGGCCCGGGCATTGACCACCACCTGCTTTTGGTAGGCCTTGAACTCGGGCTGCATGGCCTCCTTCAGTGCGATCGCCTTCGCGGCGATCACATGCATCAGCGGGCCGCCCTGGGTGCCGGGGAACACGGCGGACTGGATTTTTTTCTGGATGTCCGCATTGGCGCGCCCCAGAATCAGGCCGCCGCGCGGCCCGCGCAGAGTCTTGTGCGTCGTGGTCGTGACGATATCGGCGTAGGGGACCGGATTGGGGTACAGATCGGCGGCCACCAGACCCGCAAAATGCGCCATGTCCACCATGAACAGTGCGCCGACCTTGTCTGCAATCTGGCGAAAACGTGCGAAATCCAGGGTGCGCGAATATGCCGAGAAACCCGCCACGATCATGCGCGGCTTGTGTTCCAGGGCCAGGCGTTCGACCTCGTCATAGTCGATCACGTCCTGTGCATTCAGGCCGTACTGCACGGATTTGTAGAGCTTGCCCGAGGAACTGACCTTGGAGCCGTGGGTCAGATGCCCGCCGTGCGCCAGGCTCATGCCCAGCAGCGTATCGCCCGGCTGCATCAGGGCCAGGTAGACGGCAGCATTGGCCTGCGAGCCCGAGTGCGGCTGCACATTGGCCCAATCGGCCTTGAACAGCGCGCAGGCCCGGTCGATGGCCAACTGCTCGACGATATCCACGTACTCGCAGCCGCCGTAATAGCGTTTGCCCGGGTAGCCCTCGGCGTACTTATTGGTCAGCTGCGTGCCCTGCGCCTGCATCACGCGCGGGCTGGTGTAGTTTTCCGAGGCGATGAGTTCGATGTGTTCCTCCTGGCGGAGGTTCTCTGCCTGGATGGCGGCCCACACCTCGTCGTCAAAACCCTGGATCTGTTCCTTGCCTGAAAACATTTTGCTCCTCCGCAGCCGGATAACCCGTTGTATTTCTATTGATTCTATGGGAAGCAATTACTGTGGCTTGTATATTCGCGACATTATGCTGGTATGCACGTGCCGGGCCTCAGGCCGGCGACGATGTCAGCGTGCGACGCTCCTTGCCAGGAGGAACGTCAAATCGTTCGCGGTAGCGGCGTGTGAAGTGCGCGACCGACACGAATCCGCAGGTCGCTGCTATATCGATGATGGCGTCTTCGGTGCCCAGCAGTAGCTGGCGTGCGCGCATCAGGCGCAGCTGCAGATAATACGAGCCGGGCGTTCTTTTCAGGT
>JAKDMO010000038.1 GCA_030452305.1 Alcaligenaceae bacterium
TGGCCAGCGCGTGAATGGGGTGGGGCATCAGATCGCGTACGCAATCATACACAAGTCGATGGCGCGCAAGCGTACCCAGGCCCTCGAAACGGGGCGAGGCGATACGCACGCTGTAGTGCCGGGCGCCGCCCTGCGCACCGGCATGGCCCGCGTGCTTGTGCGAATCATCGATGATCTGCAGTTCGGTCGGGTCAAGTACCTGCAGGCGTTCGATCATGAGGGCCTGGAGTTCGTCGGGATTCATCAGGGCATGCTCGGGTTCAGGACCCATCCTGTGAATCGACCGGGGTGTCTGTCTGGATATGCCGACCAAGCCACAGTGATTGCACGACGACGAACAGCAGCAGCAGGATCATCAGGCCGAATACCTTGAAGTTCACCCATTGGTCTTCGGTGAATCGCCCCGAGAACGCCACATACAGGTTCAGCGCGCCCGAGGCAATAAAGAAGGTGGCCCAGCTGTAGTTCAGCTTGTCCCAGACGGGTTCCGGCATGACGATTTTGTCGCCCATCATCTTGCGCATCAGGTTGCGTTTGAATATCAGGCGACCGCCCGCCAGGATCACTGCAAACAGCCAGTACAGGACGGTGGGCTTCCATTTGATGAAGGTGTCGTCGTGCAGCAGCAGGGTGGCCCCGCCGAACACCACGATGATCGTCACGTTGATCCAGTGCGTGGCCTCGATCGCGCGCCCGGTGAGCTTCAGCCACAGGATCTGCGCAATCGCCGCGATGACGGCTGCGGCCGTCGCCACGAAGATGTCCGCGAACTTGAAGGCGACAAAAAACAGGATCAGCGGAAACAGGTCGAACAGGAATTTCTTCATTTGGCCGGTTCGAATTTCAGCGACAGGGAATTGATGCAGTAGCGCAGGCCCGTTGGCGGCGGCCCGTCAGGAAAGACATGGCCCAGATGGGCGTCGCAGACTGCGCACAGGATCTCGTCGCGCACCATGCCGTGGCTGGTGTCGCGTTCCTTGCGGACGTGATCGGGGTTGATCGGCTCGAAATAGCTGGGCCAGCCACAGCCGGCGTCGAATTTGGTGTCGGACGCGAACAGCGGGGTGCCGCAGCACACGCAGCGATAGATGCCGGATTCATGGGCATCCCAGTAGCGCCCGGTGAAAGGCCGCTCGGTGTGTTTCAGGCGCGTGACGGCGAATTCCTCGGGGCTGAGGGTTTTGCGCCAATGGGCGTCGGTATGGGTAGTCTGGTCCACGGCAGAGCCTGGAGAGTTGTGGGCATTCATATCCCCTTATCTTAATCGACTTTGCTGCGGGGCGACAGAATCCTTATGTATCTGTAGGCACACAGTAGTTCCGTCTGCGGTAACATTACGCGCGGCCGCCCAAGTATGCGGCCTCGATATTTTGGATCCCGGCGACCCGCAGGGCGCGGTGATCAACCACATTCTGGAGACATCGATGACAATCGGCAAAACCTTAAAAATGACTCTTTGTGCCGGTGCGCTGGCCATGGCGCTACCCCTGGCGGCCTCGGCGCAGATCAAGGTGGGAGTCACGGTCTCGGCCACCGGGCCGGCTGCTTCGCTGGGTATTCCTGAACGCAATACGGTGGCTCTGCTGCCCACACAGATCGGTGGCGAGGCGGTCGAGTACATCGTGCTTGATGACGCGACCGACACGACCCAGGCCGTGAAGAACATTCGCAAGTTCACCTCCGACGACGGCGTGGACGTGGTGCTGGGCACCTCGATCACCCCTGCGTCGCTGGCCATGTCCGATGTGGCTGCGGAAACCGGCACGCCCATGATCAGCGTCGCGGCCAATGCCAAACTGGTCGAGCCCGTCGATGGGGTGCGCAAGTGGGTGTTCAAGACACCCCAGAACGATGCTCTGATGGCCCGTGCCCTGGCCGATGCGATGGTCAAGCAAGGCGTCAAGACGCTGGGCTTCATCGGTTTCAGCGATGCCTATGGGGATGGCTGGCTGAACGAAATGACGGCTGCGGCCAATGCCAAGGGTATCAAGGTCATCAGTGACGAGCGCTGGGCACGCCCGGACACCAGCGTGACCGGCCAGGTGCTCAAGCTGATGGCGGGCAATCCCGACGGCATTCTGATTGCGGGCTCGGGTACCCCGGTGGCGCTGCCCCAGGGCGAGCTGATCAGCCGCGGCTATAAGGGGCAGATCTACCAAACCCACGGCGCGGCCAATAATGACGTGCTGCGGGTGTGTGGCAAGGATTGCGAAGGCATGATCCTGCCGGCCGGCCCCCTGCTGGTGGCCGATCAACTGCCCGACAGCAATCCGGTCAAGAAAAGCGCCCTGGTCTACGAGACGGCCTACGAGGCCAAGTACGGCAAGGGCACGATGAATACTTTTGGCGGCCATATGTGGGATGCCGGCCAGCTGATCAAGGCGGCCATTCCGACGGCCCTGGATACGGGTGCAAAGCCCGGCACGCCCGAGTTTCGCTCCGCCTTGCGCGATGCCCTGGAGCAGGTCAAGAATCTGTCGGCCTCGCAGGGGATCTTTAACATGAGCTCGACCGATCATGCCGGGCTTGATGAGCGCGCCAGGGTGATCGTCAAGGTCGTCGATGGAAAGTGGACGTATCAACCTGATCTTTGATGTCATGCACGGACCGACGGCGTTTTCATAGATGGATTCCACGATTGCTCTGATCCTGCTGCAGGATGGTGTGCTGAACGGCGCCATCTATGCATTGCTGGGCCTGGCCCTGGTGCTGATTTTCCTGGTCACCCGGGTGATCTTCATTCCCCAGGGCGAGTTCGTGACCTATGGGGCGTTGACCCTGGCCTTCCTGGCGGCGGGTCGGGTGCCGGGGACGGTCCTGTTGCTGGTGCTGCTGGGCCTGCTGACCTGTGCGGTTGAACTGATTGGGGCATGGCGCAGCCGTCACTGGTCGGGCATGGGGCGTACTGTGGCGATCTGTCTGGTATTGCCTGCTGTGCTGTACGCCCTGGCGCCCTATGTGGCCGTGCAGGGCCGGGCCTTGTGGGTGCAGGTGCTGTTCACCCTGGCGCTGGTGATTCCGCTGGGGCCCATGCTCTACCGACTGGTGTATCAACCGGTCGAGCAGGCCAGTGTTCTGGTGTTGCTGATCATTTCGGTTGCCCTGCATTTCGCGATGACCGGGCTGGGCCTGGTGTTCTTCGGTGCAGAAGGCTGGCGCACGCCGCCATTGCTGGAAGGCAGTGTGCAGATGGGCCCGGTGGTCTGGACGGCGCAGACCTTTGCCGTGCTGGGGGTCTGTGTGGTGCTGATCGTGGGGCTATGGCTGTTTTTCAGCCGCACCCTGTATGGCCGGGCGCTGCGTGCGACGGCGGTCAACCGGCGCGGTGCGCGTCTGGTTGGCATCAGCACGCGGATGGCCGGCAGTCTGACGTTCACGCTGGCTGCAGCCATCGGTGCGCTGTCGGGCATGTTGATCGCCGCCATGACCACGATTTACTACGATACGGGTTTTCTGATCGGCCTGAAGGGCTTTGTGGCGGCGATTTTCGGCGGTTTGACCAGCTACCCCATTGCGGCAATGGGGGCGCTGTTCATCGGGATCCTCGAAGCCTTTTCCTCGTTCTGGGCCAGTCCCTTCAAAGAAGCGATCGTATTTACCGTGATCATTCCAGTGCTGCTGTGGCGCTCTTTGGGCAGCACGCACGTGGACGAGGAGGAATAGGCCTGTGTCGCGCGTCCCCGGTCCACTGATCTGTGTGGTGCTTGTACTGGCGGTGTTTCCGCTGATCCCCGGCTTGCCGGTGTTCTGGATCACCCAGATGAACTATGTCGGGCTGTACAGCCTGGTGGTCCTTGGCCTGGTGTTGCTGACCGGCGTCGGCGGGATGACGTCTTTTGGCCAATCGGCCTTCGTCGGCCTGGGTGCGTACTCAACCGCGTGGCTGGCGACCGCGATGGGGATGTCCCCATGGCTGGGCCTGCCGGTCGGCCTGGTTCTGACTTTTGTGGTGGCTTACGGGCTGGGGGCCATCACCTTGCGTCTGTCGGGCCATTACCTGCCCTTGTGTACGCTGGCATGGTGCCTGGCGCTGTACTACCTGTACGGCAATCTGGATTTTCTGGGCCGGTATGACGGCATTGCGGGGATTCCCGCCCTTGAACTGTTCGGGTGGTCACTGGCGCCGGGCGAGCGCATGTATTACCTGATCTGGCTGATTTTGCTGCTCGCCCTGTGGGGATCGCACAATCTGCTGCACTCGCGCTCGGGCCGGGCGATCCGCGCCTTGCGCAAAGGCGTGATGGCCGAATCCTTTGGTGTGGATCTGGCGCGCTACAAGGTCATCGTTTTTGTATATGCCGCCTTGCTAGGCAGTGTTTCGGGCTGGCTGTACGCACATATGCAGCGGGCCGTCAGCCCCAGCCCCTTCGGCCTGGGTTACGGCATCGAGTATCTGTTCATGGCGGTGGTGGGCGGCGTTGGCAGCGTCTGGGGCGCGGTGGTCGGAGTCGGGGCGATCCTGACGCTGAAGGATCAGTTGCAAAATGTCCTGCCCAGCCTGGTCGGCCAGTCGGTGAACGTCGAACTGCTGGTGTTCGGGGTGCTGATGGTGCTGGTCCTGCAGTATGCCCGCGACGGCATCTGGCCTGTGCTGGAAAAGGTATACAGACGCTTGCGCGGGTCGGGCAGGGTGCAAGGGATCACCGTCGCCCCCAGTGAGCCCACAGCGGGCGGATACGATCTTTCGCGGCGTACGCCTCCCGAGGCGGGTGCCGTGGTGCTGTCGGTGGATCGAATCCGCAAGGAATTCGGCGGCCTAGTGGCGGTCAACGACATTAGTTTCAAGCTCAGCGCGGGCGAGATCGTGGGTCTGATCGGGCCGAATGGCGCAGGCAAGAGCACGACCTTCGATCTGATCAGCGGGGTGACGCCGCTGACCGGCGGCGAGGTGCATTTCATGGGGCGACGCATCAATGGCAGCGCACCCCACCGGATCGCACAACTGGGTATTGCCCGGACATTCCAGCATGTGCAGTTGCTGCCTGACATGACGGCGCTCGAAAACGTAGCGCTGGGCGCACACCTGCGCAGCCGGGCCGGGGTGGTGGCTGCCGCTTTGCATGCCGAACGCCAGAGTGAGGCGGCATTGCTGCGCGAGGCCGCCTCGCAGTTACGGCGTGTGGGCCTTGGGGATTGCCTGGGCGAACTGGCCGGTAATCTGCCGCTGGGCCGTCAGCGCATCCTTGAGATCGCGCGCGCACTGGCCTGCGATCCGATTCTGCTGCTGCTCGATGAGCCGGCTGCAGGGCTGCGTTACAAGGAAAAACAGGATCTGGCCCGCGTGCTGGACCAGTTGCGCAGCGAGGGCATGAGCCTCTTGCTCGTCGAGCACGACATGGATTTTGTGATGAATCTGACGGATCATCTGGTGGTCATGGATTTCGGTACCAAGATCGCCGAAGGCGCCCCTGCCGATGTGCAGCATGATCCGGCCGTGCTTGAGGCCTATCTGGGCGGGCTGGATGATGAGGATGCGATGCCTGGACTGGATCCGTCTGTGGCGAGGGGGTCAGCATGACGCCCGACATTCAAGACGGCAGCACCGATGAGGTGCTGAATGCTGATGGGCTGAGCGCTCATTATGGATCCGTGCCTGCACTGGATCGGATCAAGGTCCGTGTTGCGCACGGCCAGATCGTCACCGTGATTGGGGGCAATGGTGCCGGCAAATCAACCTTGCTGAATGCCATCATGGGGGCCTTGCCCGCCGGGGGGCGCAGCAGCGGCACGGTACGCTATCTGGGGGCCGAGGTCCAGGATTGGGAAATCGAGCGGCGGGTTGGGCGCGGCATGTCGCTGGTGCCCGAGCGTCGCGAGTTATTTGGCAGCATGTCGGTCGAAGACAATCTGCTGCTGGGCGGATTCCGCCTGTACCGTGCCGGTCGGCCAGGTTGGCGCGATACGCTCGACGAGGTGTATGCCCTGTTTCCGCGGCTGAAAGAGCGACGCAGGCAGCAGGCCGGCACGCTGTCGGGCGGCGAGCGCCAGATGCTGGCGGTCGGGCGCGCCCTGATGGCCCAGCCTCGGCTGCTGATGCTGGATGAACCCAGCTTGGGGCTTGCGCCCCGTATCGTACGGGAAATCTTCCAGATCATTTCGCGCCTGCGCGGTACCGGCGTGGCGATTCTGCTGGTCGAACAGAACGCGCGTGCTGCACTGCAGGTCGCCGACTACGGCTACGTACTGGAAACGGGCGATCTGGTATTGGAAGGCCCGGCCGATATGCTGGCCGGGCATCCGCGCATCATGGAAAGCTATCTGGGCCTGGGCGGCAAGCCGGCCTGAATGCACTGTGGGCCTCACTGAGGAGGCCCACTATACATATATGCGATTAAATCACGATGATCAGGGTGCCGTCTGCTGCCGGTTGCCACGCATGCGCCAGTAGTGCAGCCATTCGCCGACGATGCCGCGCCTGAAGGCCATCACGCAGATGATAAAGATCAAGCCGATCACGATGGTGACGGATTCGCCCAGAACGCGGAACCACTCGATGCCGGTTTGCTGCATGAGGAAGCGCCCGAACTCACCGACCTTGTTCTCGAGCGCGACGACGATGATCGCCCCGATCACCGGACCGGTCAGCGTGCCCATCCCGCCGATCAGGGTCATCAGGACGACGGTGCCCGACATATGCCAGGTGGCGTCCGACAGGGTGGCTGAGACAAAGACCAGGGATTTGGTGGCGCCCGCCAACCCCGCGAGGGTGGCCGACAGCACGAAGGCCAGCAGCTTGAAGCGATCGACGTTATAGCCCAGCGAGACCATGCGTGGCTCGTTTTCACGAATCGCCTTCAGGGCCTGGCCGAAGGGCGAGTGCACGGCGCGCCAGATGATGGCGTAGCCGATGATAAAGATCGCCATGACCACGTAGTACAGATTGATGTCCTCGCTGAGGTCCAGGCCCAGGATACTGCCGCGCGGGATGCCCTGCAGGCCGTCCTCGCCGCCGGTAAACGGCGCCTGCAGGAAGTAGAAGAACAGCATCTGGGAGAGCGCCAGGGTGATCATGGCGAAGTAGATGCCGCTGCGCCGGATCGAGAGCAGTCCGAAGATCAGGCCCAGCAAGGCGGCTGCGGCGGTGCCAAAGACCAAGCCGCCAAAAGTCGGGAAGCCCCAGACCGTCAGCGACTGGCCGCAGGCGTAGGCGGCCAGCCCGAGGAAGGCGGCGTGCCCGAAGGAAAGTAGCCCCGTGTAGCCGAGCAGCAGGTTGAAGGCGCAGGCGAACAGCGCATAGCACATGACCTTCATCAGGAAGATCGGATAGCCACCGACGGCCGGTAGGAAGGCGACGATGATCGCCAGGATGATGTAGGCGAGTAGTTGACGATTCATTTTACTTTCCCGAACAGGCCAGCGGGGCGGAACAGCAACACAATGACCATAATGATGAAGACGACGGTGCTTGAGGCCTCAGGCCAGAAGACCTTGGTGAAGCCCTCGATGATGCCCAGGCCCAGGCCGGTCAGGATCGAGCCTGCGATCGAGCCCATGCCGCCGATCACGACCACGGCGAACACCACGATGATCAGGTTCGAGCCCATCAGGGGCGAGACCTGCAGGATGGGGGCCGCCAGAATGCCGGCAAAGCCGGCCAGACCCACGCCGAAGCCGAAGGTCAGCGAGATCATCAGCGGCACGTTCACGCCGAAGGCCTCGACCAGTTTCGGATTTTCCGTGCCCGCGCGCAGCAGCGCGCCCAGGCGGGTCTTTTCAATGACCAGCCAGGTGGCCAGGCATGCGATGACGGATGCCACCACGACCCAGGCACGGTAGATGGGCAGGTACATGAAGCCCAGGTTTACGCCGCCTTGCAATAGGGCGGGTGTGGCATAGGGCTGGCCCGAGACGCCGAAGAAGCTGCGAAACAGCCCCTCGATGGTCAGCGTCATCCCGAAGGTGAGCAGCAGCCCGTAGATATGGTCGAGCTTGTAGAGGTGGCGCAGGAACAGGCGTTCGAGCACGATGCCGAACAGCCCGACGACGATGGGCGCGAGGATCAGCATGATCCAGTAGTTCAGGCCCAGGTACTGCAGCCCCATCCAGGCGACGAAGGCGCCCAGCATATAGAGCGCACCGTGTGCGAAGTTGATGATGTTCAGCAGGCCGAAGATCACGGCCAGTCCGAGCGACAGCACCGCATAGAACGAGCCGTTGACCACGCCCAGCAGTAGTTGCCCGAGCAAGGCTTGTATGGGTACACCGAATAGGTCTGTCATGTGAAAGCAGGAATCATGTTGGTGGGCGACTAAGCCTGGCGATTATACGCAGGCCCGCCCGGCCCCGTTTCAGGGTCGGGCGGGGGCGTGTGGGAATGGAGTTATTTCTTGATCAGCTTGCAGCTGGATTCGGACAGCGGGCCGTAGACGCTTTCGGCCGGCAGTTTCTTGACGATATTGTAGAGGTCCCACTCGGCCTCGGACTCGGCAGGAGTTTTGACCTGAGCCAGGTACATATCGTGCATCATCAGACCATCCTCGCGAACGTAGCCGTTCTTGACGAACATGTCGTTGATTTTGTTCGACTTCAGGTATTGCATGATGGCATCACCGTCGTCGGTGCCGGTTGCCTTGACGGCCTTCAGGTAGGTGGAGGCGACGGAATAGTCACCCGCCTGCAGGAAGGACGGCGCACGATTGTGCTGGTCCGAGAAGCGCTTGGACCATGCACGGGATTCGTCATCCTGGTTCCAGTACCAGGCAGTGGTCAGGTACAGGCCCTGGGTGGTCGCCAGGCCAAGCGAATGAACGTCGTTGATGAACACCAGCAAGCCGGCGATCTTCATCGTGTTGGTGATGCCGAATTCGTTGGCAGCCTTGACCGAGTTGGTGAAGTCGCCCCCTGCATTGGCCAGACCCAGAACCTCAGCGCCCGAGCTTTGTGCCTGCAGCATGAAGGACGAGAAGTCCGTGGTGGCGAGCGGTGCGCGTACCTCGCCCACGACCGTGCCGCCATGGGCCTTCACCACTGCAGCGGTGTCTTGTTCGAGCGAGTGTCCGAATGCATAATCGGCCGTCAGGAAGAACCAGGACTTGCCGCCTTCTGCGACCACGGCGGAACCTGTACCCCGGGCCAGTGCGACGGTGTTGTAGGCGTAGTGGACGGTATAGGGCGTGCACTGGGTGGTGGTCAGTGCCGATGAGCCCGGGCCGACAGCCATAAAGGGTTTTTTCTTTTCAGCCGCGACCGCAGCCATGGCCAGGGCCGTGGCTGAGTTCGTGCCGCCGATCAGCATGTCGAGATCCTGCTGGTCGAACCATTCGCGTGCCCGCGCCGAAGCGATATCCGCCTTGTTTTGATGATCGGCGGTCAGCAGCTCGATTTTCTTGCCGTTGATTTCGCCACCCATGTCGGCAATAGCCATACGGATAGCGTCGGCTCCGGCATTGCCGTCGATGTCAGCGTACACGCCCGACATATCGCCGATGAAGCCGATTCGTATGACATCGTCGGATATGCCTGCAGCCTGGACACTCATTGTCAATCCTAGCCCGGCGGTGGCCAGTGCTATCGACAGCGTACGCAATTTCATTGGAAGGTCTCCTTTGGTTTACCGGCGGGCCGGTTGAAAAAAACTAGACGCCGAGCAGCTGGCCCAGGACTTGCTGCTTTTCCGCAAGTTGGGACGCCTCGAATTGCTCGACGATCTGGCCGTGTTCCATGACGTAGAACTGATCGGCCAGGGGGGCGGCAAAGCGGAAATTCTGCTCGACCATGACGATGGTGTAGCCCTTGGCCTTCAGCATGGTGATCATGCGGGCCAGGGCCTGTACGATGACCGGTGCCAGGCCTTCGGAAATTTCATCAAGCAACAGCAGGTCGGCGCCTGTGCGCAGGATGCGCGCGACGGCCAGCATCTGCTGCTCGCCACCCGACAGGCGCGTGCCCGGCGAGTATTTGCGTTCCTCGAGGTTGGGGAACATTTCGTAGATTTCGGCCAGCGACATGCCCCCGCCCAGGGTCTCGCCCACGGTGGGCGGCAGCAGCAGGTTTTCCTCACAGGATAGCGAGGCGAAGATCCCGCGTTCTTCGGGGCAGTAGCCGATGCCCAGGTGCGCAATCCGGTAGGTCGGCAGGCGGATCGATTCGGTGCCGTGGACGCGGATCGAGCCTTTGCGATCGCCCGTCAGCCCGAGGATGGCGCGCAATGTGGAGGTGCGCCCCGCGCCGTTGCGCCCAAGCAGGGTCACGACCTCGCCCTGATTGACCTTCATGTTCACACCGTGCAGGACGTGCGATTCCCCGTACCAGGCCTGCAGATCGGAAATTTCGAGTGCGACAGTCATCAGTGGGCTCCTTCGAGTTCGCCCTGGGATGTTCCCATGTAGGCTTCCATGACTTGCGGATCGCGCGAGACGGTGTCGTAGTCGCCCTCGGCGAGCACGGCACCGCGCGCCAGCACGGTGATGCGGTCGGCAATCGATGCAATGACGTTCATATTGTGTTCGACCATCAGAATGGTGCGCCCTTCGCTGACCTGCTTGATGAGCTGGGTGACCCGGTCAACGTCCTCGTGTCCCATGCCCTGGGTGGGCTCATCGAGCAGCATCAGGCTGGGTTCCATGGCCAGCGTGGTGGCGATTTCCAGCGCGCGCTTGCGCCCATAAGGCAGGTTCACCGTGATTTCGTCGGCGAACTCGCCCAAGCCGACTTCCTCGAGCAATTCGAGTGCGCGTGCGTTCAGGCGGCTCAGGCTGCGGTCGCTGCGCCAGAACTGGAATGAGGTTCCCGTCGCGCGCTGCAAGCCGATGCGTACATTTTCGAGCACGGTCAGTTGCGGGAACACGGCGGAAATCTGGAAGGAGCGGATGATGCCCCGGCGCGCGATGTGCGCGGGCTGGTCGCGTGTGATTTCAGTACCGTTGAAGAAGATATGCCCAGTGGTGGGCTCGAGGAACTTGGTGAGCAGGTTGAAGCACGTGGTCTTGCCCGCCCCGTTCGGGCCGATCAATGCGTGGATGTGGCCTTGGCGAACCTGGAGATTGACGTCATCGACCGCGACAAACCCGCGGAACGCCTTACTAAGATTGCGGGTCTCGAGTATGAATTCGCCCATTTCCGGTGTCTCGTCCTGTGAGAGTGTTTAAAAGTGTGCTTAGTATCCACTGTTGAAACAAAAATCACTATTGGGGTTTCTCAGGTATTGGCGGGAGCAGGTGTTTTGTGTAAGTACTCGCAGAGATCGGAAATCCCGCACTGCGGGCACTTCGGTTTGCGTGCAATACAGACATAGCGCCCGTGCAGGATCAGCCAATGATGGGCATTTTGCATATACTCGCGTGGAACCCGCTTCATCAGTGCCTTTTCCACGGCAAGTACGGTCTTTCCGGGTGCCATGCCCGTGCGATTGGCAACGCGGAAAATATGCGTGTCCACCGCCATCACCGGATGGCCGAACGCCGTGTTCAGGACGACATTGGCAGTCTTGCGCCCAACGCCGGGCAGGGACTCGAGCGCCTCGCGGCTGTCGGGCACCTGGCCCTGATGCTGCCCGATCAGGATTGAGCAGGTCCGGATGACATTGTGTGCTTTGGTCTTGTACAGGCCGATCGTGCGGATCGCCTGCGCCAGGCCTTCCTCGCCCAGGTCGAGCAGTCCCTGCGGGGTGCCGTGCTCAGGAAAGAATCTGCGCGTGGCCAGGTTGACGGATTTATCCGTCGCCTGGGCCGAGAGCATGACCGCGATCAGCAACTGAAAGACCGAACCATATTCCAGTTCGGTGCGCGGATCGGGGTCGGCCGCCTGGAATCGGCGGAATATTTCTTTACGTGTGTTCTGGTTCATTGTCTGTTTGCGCGGGCTCTGGCCAGCGCCTGGGCGATGCGCTGCTGCTTGTCTTGCGGGTCGGTGGTCGCCATCAGGGCGGGCTTGTTTGCCAGTGTGCGCGCCGCCGGGCCGGCGGCCTCGTCATGGCGCCTGAGCAGTCGCGTGTTGCGCTGCTGGAATCGGGTACGGGCCGCGTTGGCATCGTCGTCCTGCCAGTCGCGTCCAGCCGGAACCATGGTGATGCAGTCGACCGGACAGGGCGCTACGCAGCGTTCGCACCCGGTGCACAGCTCGGTCACGATGGTGTGCATGAGCTGGTTGGCGCCCACGATAGCGTCTACCGGGCAGGCCTGGATGCACAGGGTGCAGCCTATGCAGTGTTCCTCGTCGATGAGCGCCACCTCGAAGGGATGGTGGGTGCCACAGGCCGGATCCAGGGTGACGGGTGCGACGCCCAAAAGCGCCGCCAGGTCGGCAATGACCCGTTCGCCCCCTGGCGGGCAGCGGTTGATGGAAGCCTGACCCGCCGCCATGGCTTCGGCGTAGGGCCGACAGCCCGCATATCCGCACTGGGTGCACTGGGTTTGGGGAAGCAGGGCGTCAATCGAGTCGGCGAGTGTCATGGTGCGTCAGGAAAACGGGCCGCCGGGCCCGCTTTCCTAGTGCCCTATTCAGTGCACAACTAAGCAAACAGGGCACTGGTCAGGCGTGGCTGCGGATGAAGGCGGCGATTTCAGGATAGATCAGCTTGCGCCAGCGGCTGCCGGAAAAAATACCGTAGTGGCCGCATTTTTTGGCGGTCAGCGATTGCCTCTGGCTTTGTGCGAGATTGTGGCATAAGTCCTGGGCGGCGTGGGTTTGACCCTCGCCGGAGATATCGTCGAGTTCGCCCTCGATGGTCAGCAGCGCGGTTTTGCGGATGGCTGACGGGTCAACGGTCTGGCCGTCGATCACCCAGGTGCCGCGCGGCAGGCTGAATTCCTGGAAAACGGTACGGATCGTGTCCAGATAAAACTGGGCGGACATGTCCATGACTGCGTTGTATTCGTCGTAGAAGCGGCGGTGCGCCTCGGCGTCGCTGTCATCGCCGCGCAGCAGATGCAAGTAAAAATCATAGTGTGAGCGCAGGTGCCGATCGGGGTTCATGGCCACGAAGCCGGCGTGCTGCAGGAAGCCGGGATAGACCAGGCGGCCGGCCCCCGGATAGCGGCCGGGCACGCGATGGATCAAATTGTCTTCGAACCAGGAGTATGGTTTGGTCGTGGCCAGGCGATTCACCTGGGTGGGGGATTTGCGGGAATCGATCGGTCCGCCCATCATCGTCATGCTGCGGGGCTGACAGGGGTCATTTTCCGAGGCCAGCAGCGAGATGGCGGCCAGCACCGGTACGGTGGGCTGGCAGACCGAGATCACGTGTACATCGGGCCCGAGCTTGCGTATGAAATCCTGGACAGTGCGTACGTAGTCGTCCAGGCCGAAATCGCCGTCCGACATCGGAACCATGCGCGCGTCGACCCAGTCGCTGACATAGACGTCATGTGCCGGCAGCAGGGTTCTGACGGTGTCTCGCAGCAGGGTGGCGTGGTGCCCTGATATGGGGGCGATCAGCAGCACGCGAGGATCCTGGCGACGCGTGTCGCGCTGGAAGTGGACGAGCCGACAAAATGGCGTGGCCGCCTCGGTGACTTCGGTCACCGAGACACTGTGTGAGTCGATCTCGGTGGTATCCAGCCCCCAGGGCGGCTTTTCGTAGTCCTTTCCCAGCCGATACGCGAGCTCGTAGGTCGCAGCCAACTGTCGGGACAGGGGCGTGTAGGCCAGGGGGCTGTAGGGGTTGGAGAAGATGTGTGATCCGGTGTCGGTGAAGGCGGACAAGGGGGCCAGGAACGAACGTTGCAATTCGTGCAGGTCGTACAGCATAGGTAATTGCCTTCCCTTTTGTTTGATGTAAGTAAAAGGTTATATATGTATAAGTCTGAGAAATAAAATACTGTATATCCAATCGATTGAACAGCCGGAATGGATAATGCTCGGGAATTCCCGACCCCATACTGTGCCTTTAACGCAAATGCCGGCAGTTTTGCCGGCATCAATCGGTGGGGCAATGGGGCTTGCAGGGTCAGGGGCGTTCCAAGTACTTCAGTTTGTCGGCGATGCCGTTCCATTCGTCTGCGCCGGGCAGGGCGCCAACCGAGCGGTTGATGGATTTGAACGTCGGGGTCAGTTCGGCATTCAGGGGAATGTAGTCAATCTGGTCCTGCGGCACGTCTTCTTCGGCAAAGATCGCGTTTGCCGGGCATTCCGGCACGCACACTGCGCAGTCTATGCATTCGTCCGGGTCGATGACCAGGAAGTTCGGGCCTTCACGAAAACAGTCCACCGGACAGACGTCGACGCAGTCGGTGTATTTGCATTTGATACAGTTTTCGGTGACGACGTGGGTCATTTTTTGATGCTCCGGCAATAAATCACGGCCTTTTGGGCGGCCTGGGTAGATTTTACCGAATTAATCCTTAGGGGCCCCGATTGCCCGATACCCGGGTAGGGACGCAGTGCGACTCCAGGCAGATCCCAGACACTAGAGCAACAGGGCGGCGAGCGTGCCGCCCTGGGTGGCGCCGCGATCGAGCCATTCCGGGGGGACGGTCTTGGGCGCCAGGATGGCTTCGGGGGTCTGGGCATGCATGGGGACGATCAGGGTCGGGGCCGCCTGCCCGAGCCGCCATCCCGTACAGATCCGCTCGAGCTGGCGCTGGGCACCCTGACCGTCCGAGCCCGCAGTGATGATGGCCGCATACGGGCGGCCGTTCAGACGGTCGAGGGCCGGGTAGTAGTTGCGATCCAGACATTCCTTCATCGCACCGCTCAGGGCCGCGAGGTTCTCGGGCGCGGCGAATATCAGCCCGTCTGCGTCGAGCAGATCCTCAGGTGTGACGTCCTGTGCGGCCAGGCTGCGCACAAGCAATTGGTCTTCGGCCTGGAGTTCCGTAGCAATGGCGCGTGCACCATTGGCGGCGGCCTCGGCCATCTGCAGGGCGGCGCCGGTGCGCGAGTGCCAGATGATCAATAGTTGTCTGGACATGGGTGGGGTCTGGTCTCACAGTTTGTCATCAGTCACGGTAGTATAGAGTCCAGTGGGCGGGACGCCCGATTTTGCCGGATCATGATGAATGCCACGACCGATTCCCTGCAGGATCCTTTCGATGCGGCATGGCTGGATGCCGTAGGCGTCGGCTTGGACGCGCCGGGTCGCGCGTTGATGGCTCGGGCGGCCGATTGGGTGCGCGATTCCTTGCACGGTGTGAACGCCGGCACGGGTGAGCCGCTAGATGCGCACAGCGCGGCCGTGGCCCGGATTTTGGCCGATCTGGGGTCGGATGCGCCGACGCGCGCGGGGGCGTTGCTGTCCGTCCAGCCTTCTGCGCTGGATGCCCCTGGGCGCCAGGATCCGGTGCGCAAGGCCTTCGGCCCCGAGATAGCGACGCTGGTTCAGGGGGTGCGCGCTTTGCTGCGGCTTGGGCAGGTGGCCGGTCAGGCCCAGGCCGATCCATCCGCAGGTGACCAGAAGGAAATGCGGCGCAAGATGCTGCTGGCCATGGCGGCGGACCTGCGCATCGTTCTGATGCGGCTGGCCTCGCGCCTGCAGTCGCTGCGCTGGTACGCCGCTTCGCGCACCCCGTGCCCGATGGCATTCGCACGTGAAACCATGGAGCTCTACACGCCCTTGGCCAATCGCTTGGGTATCTGGCAGATCAAATGGGAAATGGAGGATCTGTCGTTTCGCTTTCTGCAGCCCGAGGTCTATAAGTCCATTGCGCGGCAACTCGAAGAAAAGCGCAACGATCGGGAAGTGTTTATCGAGACGGTCATCGGGCGCCTGCGCTCGGCGCTGGCTGACGCACATGTTCGTGCCGAGGTCTCGGGGCGGCCCAAGCATATCTACAGCATCTGGAACAAGATGCGCATCAAGCACCTGGAGTTCCATGAGCTCTATGATCTGCGCGCCCTGCGCATCATCGTCGAGGACGAACGCGAGTGTTATGCCGCGCTGGCGCTGGTCCATGCCATGTGGACGCCGGTACCCGATGAGTTCGACGACTATATCTCGCGACCCAAGCCCAATGGCTACCGTTCGTTGCACACCGTCGTGGCCGATGGTCAGGGGCGGGCGTTCGAAATCCAGATTCGCACCCGCGAGATGCACCAGTTTGCAGAATTCGGGATGGCTGCGCACTGGCGCTATAAGGAAGCCGGTGCCCAGGGCGGGCAGGTGTCTGCTTCGGGCGACTACGACCAGAAAATCGCGTGGATGCGGCAGTTGCTGTCGTGGCGTGAGGAGGGTGCCGAGCCTGCTGCCGGGGCGTTCCGGGAACCCGAGCGTATCTA
>JAKDMO010000004.1 GCA_030452305.1 Alcaligenaceae bacterium
CATTGAGTGCCTGGATCAAGTCGGCGGCGTACATGGGCCCACCGCCATACACAACAGTGTGCAGACCCGATATCGCGTCCGGTGCGTTCTGCACCATGCGCTTGACCATCGTGGGTGCGGCGAACAGCGACAGTCGGCCGGTCGTGCGCGCAAGGTCAAAAATTTCGGCAGCGTCGAAGCCTCGGGATACGGGCACGATATGCCGCCCACCGGCACGCACAAACGGAAGGTTGTAGAGGCCCGCACCATGTGAAATGGGGGCGGCGTACAGCCAGTAATCCTGGACCGACACACTGTCCACGTCGCACAGATAGCACATGGACATGGCGACCAGGTTCTGATGCGTGAGCATCACGCCCTTTGGCCGACCTGTCGTGCCCGAGGTATAGAACAACCAGGCCAGTACATTGGGCTCGACGCGAGCGGGCGCATCGAATCCAACGGCCGCCCGAACTTCCTCGAATACAGCGGTATCGACTCCGAGTTCGCGACAACCATCTGGCAGTATATCGGTCTCGAACTGCCCGCCATCGTCGGTGATCACCAGCGACGCCTCGGCATTCTCGATGATCCAGGCGGCTTCCTTGCGATGCAACTTGTAATTGATGGGTGTGACCGCTGCGCCAATCCACCAGGCCGCATACAAGGCGACCAGGTACTCGACGCGATTCGGCATGAACAAGGCGATGCGATCGCCGGCACGCACGCCGTAGTCTCTGGCGAAAACGGCCGATAGCGCAGCCGCACGTGCTGCGAATTGATGATAGTTCGCACGACACTCGGCCCCCGAGTACAGGGCCGGAGATTCTGGCGCCTGCAGAGCCTGTGCCTGAAGCCAGTTCGCAATATTCATGACCCTACGCCCGCTTTGCTTCCAAAACCGAGGCGTAATTGGCCACTGCGGCGCCGCCCATATTGAACACCAGGCCAAGCGAGGGACCATCGATCTGCATATCGCCCGCCTGCCCGGTCAACTGCCGGAACGAGATGGCATGCATGGACACACCAGTCGCGCCGACCGGATGACCCTTGGCCTTCAGACCGCCCGACAGATTCACAGGCAGGGCCCCCCCGCGCAGTACGGTACCGTCGTCGAGCACGCGGTGCCCCTGCCCCGCGGGAGCCAAGCCCATCGCCTCGTACAGCAGCAGTTCGGCGATGGTAAAGCAGTCGTGCACCTCGGCGAAACTCAGGTCGCCAAGCCGGATTCCGGCCTCGTCCAGCGCATTGGTAATCGCCATGCGCGGCCCTTCGAAACTGATGAAATCCCGATTGGCGATCGGCAGCAGATCACTGACGTGTGCCAGACTGCGCAAAGCGACCTCGCGTTGGAAATCGCGCGCCCGATCCGCACTGACCAGCACGATTGCGGCCGCACCGTCGGTCACCAGCGAGCAATCGGTCAGCCTCAGCGGCGGAGCAATCAGCGGGTTTTTCTCGGAAACTGTATTGCAGGCCTCAAAGTCCAGCGCACGATGCATCTGTGCCAAGGGATTGCGCATCGCGTTCTCGTGATTCTTGGACGCGATCGCAGCCATTGCCGGCAGCGGATCCTGGTAGCGCTTGGTGTATTCCTGCGCCGCCAGCCCGAACATCTGAGGAAAGCTGAGCGCTGCCTCGTCCGCATCATTCTGATAGCCGGCCCCGGCAAGCGCCTTGGTCACATCAGCGGTCGAGCGATGCGTCATCTTTTCCGCACCAACCACCAGTACGACCTGCGCCTGCCCGGCGCGGATGGCGTTCACGCCCGCCTCAATCGCTGCTGCCCCAGAGGCGCAGGCGTTTTCGCAACGCGTGGCGGGCTTGAAGCGCAGGCCGGGCGAGGCCTGATGAATCAGCGACGAGGCAAAGCCGTCATCGACCATGCCTGAATTGAAGTGCCCCAGAAAGACCGCATCGATGTCCTCGCCCCCGATTCCGGCCTCGACCAAGGCTTCCTGTGCAGCGGACACAATGAGGTCCTCGAATGTCAGCGCATCCAGGCGCCCGAATTTGGTATGGCCGCTGCCCACAATGGAAACTGTGTGATTGTGCATGATGTCACCCCCATAATTGAATCCTTGTTTATTTGAATTCTATGTGGGTATCATACGTATTAATATACGTGCAACCACTTATATTAATACGTAGTCAAACGATGATTGATATCTCTCTGGAAGAACTTGCATTCCGCGAGTCCCCATCTCCGCAAATGATTACCGAACACCGGCGCATGCTGCGCTGCAACCGGGCGTTCGCCAATCTGTTTGGCTATCCGCTACAGGATCTGACAGGCGAGCTGGTAATGATTCTGTACCCCAGCCAGTCCGACTATTTCGAGATCGGCGAACGCTGCATGAACGCACTGAGGCACAACACCACCTACGAGGATGAACGCTTCATGCAGCATTACAGCGGTGAAATCTTCTGGGCGCACGCACGCGGCATCACCCTGACCCCGCAGGATCCCTTTTCCCTTATGGTCTGGAATTTCGAGCGTATCCACCACCGCCCGAGCAAAACTGCGTCACTGACCCGCCGCGAACAGGAAATTGCCGGGTTCATCGTCAACGGCCTGACCTGCAAGGAAACCGCCGCCCGGCTGGGGATCTCGCACCGCACGGTCGAGGTTCACCGTGGACGGCTGATGCGCAAGCTCGAGGCCAAAAATACTGCGGAACTGGTGTCCAAAATCATTCTGGTGACAAACGAGCACTGAGGGGGTTTGGCCACTCAGCCCCCATCCGACCCGCCCGGATACACGACCCGGCCATCAGGCTGAACGACCGCGCCTGCGGTCAGGCTGGCGGGATCGATATGGCCTGAACCCATGATGTGAAAAACGGCCTCGCCGCGCGCCAACAGATAGTCGGCGACGATGCGCCGGTGACACCGCCACCATACGGCCTCTGAGCACATGACGGCGCAGCGCACTGCGCGGCCGCGTTCGATCAGGTGACCGAGGCCCTCGTGAAATGGGGCCATCAGGGCATAATCCGCGTAATGATGAAAGCTGTCGTTTTCCCAGAAACCATTGACCTCGGGCGCAATCGTTTTCGACTTCCCCCTAAGGCCGCCCAGGGCGGCAAGGTGCTCGTACGTGATATGGAACGGGGCCAGGGAATCAGGCAATACATCGCGATTGAACTGCGGGTTGGTCCGCGAACGCGGCACCGTCCTGATATCCAACAGGCATTCGACCTCGGCTTCCTTCAGCAGGCCTGCAAAGGTGTCAATGTCGCGGGTGGAGTGGCCGATGGTAAAGAACGGAAGCATTTTGCGTGACCGGTTGAATACTACACATTCAATATACCCCCGACGGATGTCTAAAACATACTGAGGTGACGAGAGCACTCATCAACGCCTTCTGATAACGCTTTGCATCAAACGGATGCGGCTTGATTGTTTCTATAACAGGAATTGCAAATACATTTTTTTGCTATTTATTTTATTCATCGGAACCCTTAAAGTTCTTGTCAAACGGGCCAGGAGCATACAGGGCGCTGAACGTCACCGGGGCACATCCTCTCAGTGACAGACGTCCAGCTCAAATCGCCCCCCTTATATCAAAGCGACAGGAGATCGATCAGATGTTTTCCACCATTTTCGTGCTTAATAAAACAAGACCAAGAAACACCATTCCGTTTCAACCAAGCACCCAAATATCGACACAGCAAGGGACGAAGCAGTCGAGTCAGCGCTACACCCGTACGGCTGTATTTCTGCACTGGCTGGTTGGACTCGGCCTGATCGGCACGTTTGCGCTGGGTTTCTACATGGAAGGCCTGCCTCTGTCGCCCAATAAGCTGAAGTTCTACGCCTGGCATAAATGGGCGGGGATGAGCCTGCTGGTGCTGGCTGTGGTACGCCTGGCCTGGCGCATGAGCCACCCTGCCCCCGACCTGCCTTCCACCATGAGCCCCATGGCACGCCTTACGGCCCATGCCGGGCACTGGGTGCTCTATATATTGATGCTCGCCATACCGGTAAGCGGCTGGCTGATGAGTTCTGCGCAAGGGTTTTCGGTGGTCTGGTTCGGTGTGCTGCCGCTGCCTGACCTGGTGCCCAAGAACGCAGATCTGGGCGCGCTGCTGAAAGACGCCCACGTCATATTGAACTACACGCTGCTGGCGGTCGTCGTCGGGCATGTGGGCGCCGCTTTGCAGCATCACTTTATCAAGAAAGATTCAGTGATGGCCCGCATGCTGCCTTTTGCGAACCGGGCGTAAACGCTCAACCCAAACACACTATCAACATCAAAGGACATCCCCATGAATATCTCTTTTCTGCGCCCGTTCGCACTGGCCGCCACCCTGAGCCTGGGCATCCTGGGCACTGTCGGTGCTACTCAATACACCACATTTGATCAGGAAGCCAGCAGCGTGAGCTTCGGTTATAGCCAGATGAACGTAAAGATGGACGGCGGTTTTACCGAGTTGAAGGCGACCGAGCTCAGTTTCGACCCCCAGAACCCAGAGACTGCCAAGGTCGCTATTGAGGTCTCCTTGGCGGGCATTGATGCGGGCTACGCAGAGGCGAACGCTGAGCTCGCCAAGGATGAATGGCTGGCTGCGGCCGCACACCCCTTGGCCACCTTCCAGTCAAACAAGGTCGAAGCATTGGCCGATGGCAGTTTTCAGGTGACCGGCGACCTATCCATAAAGGGCAATACGAAACCCGTGACCGTGCCTTTCAGCTTTACTGAGGACGGCGCTGCCGGCGTGTTTGATGGCAGCTTCACATTCCAGCGCGGTGACTTCAGCGTCGGGGAAGGCCAATGGAAGGATTTCAGCATCGTCGCAAACGACATCGTGGTCACGTTCCACATCGTCGCCAAGCCCTGATGCTGTAAGCGAAGCGCGACGCACTGGCGGAATCGGAAACGGCCTTGACCTTCCAACCGTGACAAGCCTCAGAATGTCCTTAGGCTAATCAACGGAGATTCTCATGCAATTTCATATCGAAAATATGACCTGTGGGGGTTGCGCGCGCGGCGTCACCAAGGCCATCCAATCAGTCGACCCTACCGCCCAGGTCGTTACCGACCCCCCCAAGCGCAGCGTACAAGTCACCTCGTCAGCCACTCGAGCGCAGCTTGAGGCGGCCTTGCGTGAAGCAGACTTCCCACCTCTCGCAGCGTGATACCCGATCTGATCAAGGTATGCGTGTTGGATGCTTTATGTAGCTGAACCGAGGCGTCTTCACGTTGCCGTCCCCTCGAACGGATTGAGCACCTCGACGTCAAAGTGAACGAAATCGCCGGTATTCTGTGTCACTACAATTAATTGGTGCTGCTGCGCAGTGGCGGCTATCATCGCATCCTCATAGAGTGTGTCGGAGCGCCGATGCATCAGCCGTGCCCAACGTCTGAACGTGTCTGCATCCATGGAAAGCACATTGTAAGAGGCAGCCATCAGATCGGCCCAGTGCGCTATCTCGTCAGCCTTATCTGGATCCTGATCGCGCGTCAGTTCAATACCGGCCTCGATTTCACCTAAGGTTACTGCCGATAAATACAGATCGCCGTCGGCGACCGATCGGAGCCAAGCGACGACAGCACCATGCGGACGCGGCCGGCGCAATTCGGAAATAACGTTGGTGTCCAGCAGGTACATGCTGCCCACTCAACGAATTGGCACAATGCGCCGACGGCGCGCTGCTCCGCGCAGTGGCACCAGGCAATCAGTACGCGCCTCATCGGAAAGCAGAAGTTCCTTCAATGACGGCTTGGCTGCGGCATGCATCCGTCGCCACTCGTTGGCAGGAACAAGTACGGCTGCCTCGACACCGCGTTTGGTTACCATCTGCGGCCCATCCGATAGGCATGTCTCGAGAAATTCACTAAAACGCGCTTTTGCGTCATGTACAGGCCAGTTTTTCATACACGCCTCTTTTAAGACTAGTCATTTGACTAGTCTAACGCCTGATAGCTCCCTTCGCAATTCAGTTAAGAGATCAATATGGCCGGCTGGTGGGCCGGAACAGAATCCCATTGATGTCCACATCGGCAGTGGATGAACGACTCTACGCTTCCATCATTTAAGTACGATTCCGGCTATTGATAAATAGCGCGTTGACGCTCAGCAGCGGGTCAATCAGCACGCGCTGTCATGACCGTCAGGACAGCGGAGATCGCCAGCAATGCACTGCTCACGATGAAG
Source organism: Alcaligenaceae bacterium (assembly GCA_030452305.1). Taxonomy (GTDB): domain Bacteria; phylum Pseudomonadota; class Gammaproteobacteria; order Burkholderiales; family Burkholderiaceae_B; genus Castellaniella. The sequence continues at coordinate 6,141 of JAKDMO010000004.1, forward strand.
GTATTTTGATAGCCGCTGCGGTCGAATAGCAAGCCGCCCATGGTGGAGCCCAAAGCAATAGACATCTGGACCACGGCAACAAACAGGCCGCCACCCGCCTCGGCATCCTTGGGAAATACCTTCGCAATCCAGGCCCACCAGCCCACGGGCGCCGCCGTGCCGGTCAGCCCCCACAGCCCAAACAGCACGACGACGGTAACCGTCCAATCGCCAAAGACAATCAAAGCCAGCGCAATCACGGCCATCAATAGCGGAATGGCAATCAGCGTTTCAAAAAAACGCCGCTGCAGGACTCTGCCGATGAACACAGTCCCGATGAAACCCGCCACGCCGATCACGAGCAAAATGAACGAAATCATGGTGCCATGCACGCCCGTTACCATCTCCAGAAAGGGACGTACATAAGTGAACAGTGAAAACTGTCCCATGAAAAGCAGGCTGCCGGCCAACATGCCCACCGCCACCCCGGGACGCTTGAATAGCGTGAACACCTTGAGCACATTGCCCAGGCCGGGCGCGCGCGCTGCGGCCGGCATGGAAGGCAGTGTGATCCATTGCCAGGCCAGCGTAATCACCGCCACAGGGATAAGGCAAAGGAAAGCGCCTCGCCAGCCAATGACGGTACCAAGATACGCGCCCAGGGGCGCAGCCACTACCGTGGCCAGCGCATTGCCACCATTGACAATCGCCAAGGCGCGGGGAACTTGGGGCGCCGGCACGAGTCGGATAGCCGTGGCCGCCGACATAGACCAAAACCCACCTACCACCACGCCGATCAGCGCTCGGCCCAGCATATAGGTCGCGTAGTTCGGCGCCAGTGCCACGATGGCACCGGATACACCCATCGCTCCTGTCAGCCCCAGCAAAAGCGTTTTGCGATTCATACCGCCGGCCAACACCGAGATAAGCAGGCTGGTGAACACGGCAAATGCGCCGGAGATGGCAATACCTTGACCCGCCATGCCTTCGGTGACCTGAAGGTCGCTCGCGATAGGCGTAAGCAGGCTGACTGGCAGAAATTCCGATGCGATCAGCGCGAACGCGCAGACCGACATGGCAAAGATGCTGCTCCAGGCGGCGGGTTGTTCCTCCTGGACGTGGGTGTCAATCATGGGGATCAAGAACGATAACCGTGCAGGCTCAGGCCAAGTGCATTCGGAAGAACGCTGTCAGCTTGTCAAATGGAATCTTGTCCATTTGGTCATAAAGATCAACATGGTCGGCATCAGGCACGATCAGCAATTCCTTGGGATCGGAAGCCACCTTCATGACATCTTCAGAGTAATAACGCGAATGGGCATTTTCTCCCGCCACCAGCAGAATCGGACGCGGTGAAATCATTTCGATGTTTGCAAACATCGGGAAACTGAAGAACGACATGGGGGTCGTGGCCGTCCAGGCCGTTGTCGAGTTGATGCTCCTCGGATGGAAACCACGCGGAGTTCTGTAGTAATTGAAAAAAGCAGCCAAAACCGGCGCTGGATTTGCGGGCAAAACTTCGGGAAGTACACGCTCCCCTTTTACGATATCGCCGTTTTTATCGAACGAAGCTTCGTGATAGCCCAGTGAATATTTACCACTTTCCGCGTCTATCCAACGCTGCTGACTGAGGTAATCAATAACCTTGTGGCGCTGCTCCATGGTATAGCTATCTTTATGGCTGCGACTGATGCTGCGGGACATGTCATACATGGAGGTTGTCGCGAGCGCCTTGATCCGTGAGTCACTGGTGGCGGCAGTCAGCGCCATGCCGCTGTAGCCACAAATACCGATGACACCGATGCGGTTACGATCAACGTTGGGCTGCAGGCCAAGAAAATCCACGGCGGCACTGAAATCCTCGGTGTTGATATCCGGCGAAGCGACGTTGCGCGGCTGGCCACTGCTTTCCCCCGTATAGGAGGGGTCGAATGCCAGCGTGACGAAACCACGTTCAGCCATGGTTTGCGCATAGAGGCCCGACGATTGCTCTTTCACCGCGCCGAAGGGGCCGCTGATGGCAATCGCCGCCAGCCTGCCGCTGACGTTCTTCGGCTGGTACAGGTCAGCAGCCAGAGTGATACCGTAGCGGTTCTTGAAGGTGACTTTTTTATGTTCAACCTTGTCGCTTTTAGCGAACGTCTTGTCCCACTCGCTGCTTGGAGTCACTTGCGACTGTGCGAAAACTGGGCTCGTCGCAACCGCCCCAAAGCCCAAAGCAGCGATTCCGGTGCCCGTCATTTTCAGTAAGCTGCGACGGCCCATATCAGCGCTATTTTGATGGGCGGTTGCAGTGCCGGCTTCAATGTTCTTAGTCATGATGAGTTCCTTTCAAGGTAAAGGTGAGCGCTTTACATCTTGACAAAAAAGAGCGATCTTTACTATCTAATAGATACTTAAATACTATATAAGACAAACTAATTAATCAACAATGCGAAACTAGCACCATGCTCAAACGCAACCTCAACGATCTTTTGTATTTTGTGACGGTCGCGCGGGAAGGCAGCTTCACGCGCGCCGCCGCACTGCATGGCGTCACCCAATCGGCGCTCAGCCAAGCGATCAGTGGCCTGGAATCGCGCCTTGAGATCCGGTTGCTCACACGCACCACGCGCAGCGTATCGCCCACCCCTGCCGGTGAACGCCTGCTGCAGGCTATTGGCCATCGTTTGGATGAGATCGAGTCGGAATTGGATGTACTGACGGAGATGCGCGAGAAACCAGCGGGCACGGTACGCATCACCTGCGGCGAACATGTCCTGATGACAACGTTGCTGCCCAAACTCACGCCCCTTTTAAGCGAATATCCTGACATTAACGTCGAATTCGACGTGGACTACGGATTTCGGGATATTGCAGCAGACCGCTTTGATGCAGGCGTACGCATGGGCGACACCATCGACAAGGACATGATCGCGGTGCCCATAGGGCCGTCATTGCGTATGGCTGTGGTGGCGTCAGCCGCATATTTTGCCACCCACCCCGTTCCAAAAAATCCGCATGACCTAGTGAACCATAACTGCATCAACCACCGTATGCAGACCGGTGGGGGACTTTACGTCTGGAACTTCGAGCGCGGCGGCAAGCAGTTGAATGTGCGAGTGAACGGGCAGCTCATTTTCAATACATCTCCACCCATGGTGGATGCGGCGCTGGCGGGGCTGGGCATCGCTCTGCTGCCCGAGGACGAGTTCGCACCGCATATTGAGGAAGGCCGCCTGGTTCGTGTGCTTGAAGACTGGTGCGCTCCGTTTCCTGGATATTATTTGTACTACGCCAGTCGCCGTCAGCCTTCACCCGCCTTCTCGCTGGTCCTCAACGCACTACGCATGACAAGTCCTGTGTCGCGATGACTGCATATGCGCCCGTATCCAGCCATCCGGCGCAGCGACCGGCTTTCACCCGGCATTTTTATGAGCCCTCGGCGGTGATGCGAAATCACCTCATCATTACTTCAGCGATCGGGGTGTCGCCGTCATAGAAGTTCACCGTCTGGCGTACGGCAGCATTCGTTTTGATGACATGCATGATCATTTCGGCGACGTTCTCGCGCGAGGTGACACGTTTGCTGTCCGGCCAGTCGTTGCCAACGCCTTCGACCAGCGCCACTTTCCCGGTGGCCGGCTCGGTCGTGAGCCGGCCTGGGCCGAGAATCGTGTAGTCCAACATGCTTTCGCGCAGCTTCGCATCTGCATCGTGTTTGGCCCGGGCGTAGGGATAGAACGAATTCGTGGCGTCGAGTCTATGGATGTCCTCGCCCGCACCCGCATAAGAGACCATGATGAAGCGTTTGACCCCGGTCTGGTCGGCAGCCGCCATGGCGCGGGTCGCTGCCTCGTAATCGACGGCATGGGTGCGCTGCGGATTACCGCCGCCGGCACCTGCCGAGAATACAACGGCATCGGCGCCGGAAAATACCGATGCCAGCTCATCGACACTGGCGTTTTCGATGTCTAGCACGACGGGATTACCGCCGGCAGTTCGCACATCGTCGCCATGGTCGGGATTGCGGATAATCGAATCGACCACGTAGTTTGCCGCCCTGAGTTTGCCTGCAGCGAGCAAGCCCACCTTGCCATGCCCGCCGATGATCACTATACGTTTGGTGTCAGCCATGAGTATTGGCTCCTATAAGTTTGGATGAACAGCTATATGTTTGCATGGCGGCTCATCTGGCGTACTGCTTCGCCCCTGCGACACAAACAACTGCAGCCACCGTCACCACCAGCATCATCCAGCTCACCTTCTCGTGAAGCAGCAGCGCAGCCAGGGCAAACCCCATGAAGGGCTGGAGCAACTGGAGTTGCCCAACCGCCGCAATGCCGCCCTGCGCCAAGCCACGATACCAGAACACGAAGCCGAGCAACATGCTGAACAGCGAAACGTAAGCGAGTCCAATCCACGCGGAAGTGCCTACATGGACAAATGAAGCAGGGAAGGTGAGCAGCGTGATTGGCAACATGATGGGCAGCGAAAGCACCAGCGCCCAGCTAATAACCTGCCAGCCTCCTAGCGTGCGGGACAAACGCGCGCCTTCCGCATAGCCCAGGCCGCACACGACAACGGCTGCCAGCATCAGCAAATCGCCTTTCAGCGACCCCTCACCATTGCCCATGAGCGCGTAACCGACAACACAGGCAGCCCCGACGATCGAGAACAGCCAGAATGGCGGACGCGGACGCTCGCCACCACGAATAACCGCGAAGGCCGCCGTACAAAGTGGTAGCAGTCCCAGGAAAACGATCGAATGGGCGGATGTAATGTGTTGCAAGGCGAACGCCGTCAACAACGGAAAGCCGATCACACAGCCCAGAGCAGACAGAGCGAGAGACGGCAAATCTGCGGCCTCCGGACGTGGTTGCCGCAGCACGAGCAAAAACGTCAGACCCAGCACGGTGGCAATGGTTGCACGCGCGCAGGTCAAAAATGTCGGATCAAAGTCTGCGACAGCCACGCGGGTTGCAGGCAGCGATCCTGCAAAAATTGCCACGCCGATCAAGCCATTGATCCAGCCACCTGCTGTTTTCGCCATCGTAAACTCCTAAGTTGATCGGTCAAGTAGAGCACCGACGGAGCTGGTCAAACAAGACACAACACAATACAATTCAAAAGAACTGTTATGTATTAAAATACAGTACAGTTGAGAGGGAAAATGAAACGGACCGGCACGCGAATCAAAGCGGTAATGACGGAAATTCAATCGCGGATTGCCTCGCGCACCTATCTGCCTGGGACTCGCTTGCCGTCCGTACGTGCGCAGGCACGGGCCATGCGGGTTTCGGTTTCGACCGTAGTGGAAGCCTATGAACGGCTGACGGCCGAAGGGTTCATTGCTTCGCGCCCAGGATCGGGGTTCTATGTAGCCGGGCCGGTCGCTCCGCTTGCACTGACGCAGCTCGGCCCCAAGCTCGACCGGGAAGTCGATCCGCTGTGGGTGTCACGCCAGTCGCTCGAAACAGACGCCACCGTCCTCAAACCGGGATGCGGCTGGCTGCCCTCCACATGGCTGTATGAGGCAGGGATACGCCGCGCCCTACGTGCACTGGCACGGGCTGGCACAGTGGAATTGACCGAGTACGCCACACCGCTAGGCCACCCGGCGCTGCGCCAGTTTCTTGCGCGGAGGCTGGCGGGCGCGGGCATTGAGGCGATTCCTGAACAGATCATGCTTACAGAGTCAGGAACGCAGGCGATCGACCTGATTTGCCGTTTCCTCTTGGAGCCTGGAAACACCGTGCTGGTGGACGATCCTTGCTATTTCAACTTCCATGCCTTGCTCAAGGCGCATCGCGTGCAGGCCGTGGGCGTGCCCTATACACCGAACGGTCCAGATATGGAGCGGTTCGAGGCAGCACTGCAAGAACACTCCCCCAGGCTCTATATCACCAATTCAGGTATCCACAACCCTACGGGCGCAACGCTTTCCCCTGTGACTGCACACCGGCTTCTGAAACTAGCTGACAGTTCTGATCTAGTGATTGTCGAGGATGATATTTGGGCGGACTTCGAGATTAACCCTGCCCCAAGGCTGGCTGCCTTTGACGGCCTCTCGCGGGTTATCCAGATTGGCAGCTTTTCGAAGACCATCTCGGCCTCGCTACGTTGCGGCTATATCGCGGCGCGACGGGATTGGATCGAAAGCCTTGTTGACTTGAAAATCGCCACTGCTTTCGGGGGTGGACGGTTGGCCGCCGATGTGGTGCTGATGGCAATGACTGACAGCGGCTACCGCAAGCATATGGAAACGGTGCGATTGCGGCTGGCAACGGAAATGGTAAAAACCATAGCTCGACTCGAAGCCCTCGGCATTAAACCTTGGCTGATTCCCCAGGCCGGTATTTACCTTTGGTGCCGACTGCCAGAAGGCATAGATGCCGCCACCATTGCACGCTCATGCTTGAAAGATGACGTGGTGCTGGCACCAGGCAATGCTTTCAGCCTGTCATTGAGCGCGGGCAACTTCTTGCGATTCAACGTTGCTCAATCCACTGATGAGCGGATTTTTGATGTGCTCGCGCGTGCGCTTTCCGCCTAGCAAAGCGTGACTCAGCCATGTATCCGCTTTTCGACCACAAATATGCCCCATACCTATCGCGGAGTCGTAGACCGGCTCGGTGACGGTGCCGATTACGTCGCCCGGAAGATCGGACTTGATGCCAGTGACCAGGGCGGCAGCGATGACCGTCCCAGCCATGACTTGATATGGCGAGGCGGGCAATTGCAGGTTGCCGGAATTACGGGTTTCAGCAGTACCAGATTGCAGGAACGCCTCTTTCTGGTCTTGCCGGTTCTGTGCTGCGGTAGGGTCGGTGGGCAGGTCGCCGTTTTGCTGAAACTCCCGGTACCAGCCCTTGAGTGAAATCTTTGTCGGATAACCCAACTGGCGCAGCGTGACACTCATGCGTTTGCCGAGTTTGATATAAAGCTTGACCGCCCTAATCCGGTCCTCATACGAGTACATGCACTACCTCCAAAGTAGTCCAAGTTTTTGTCCGCACCCCCAGTGGCTCACATTTCAATTGCGCTTGACAAGATCGAGGAGACCCTACGACTCGAAAAGAGGTGGCTGGTGTGAACGAATCAGCAACGTGTCAACTTAGGCTGTGTCTGAGACCACTGAGGCCGCTCGGGCCGCTATAAACGCTTATCTCGGAGTGCCCGATCTATCCGCAGGTAGTTAATAGACGAATCGCTCAGAGATGACAAAAATGTAATGTGCCACGCTCTGAATTAAAGACTGAGAACGGGTTGGTATGTGGCATGATGGAATCTGCTCCCGATTTCCCTGGGCTCGAAGAATATCTGCACCGTACATGGGCTGGACTCGCGGTCGCTTTCTGGAAGGTTTTATCGCCATGGCGCAGAACAAATCTGAACATCCTCACCAGCACAACACGGAACGCGCGGACCCCAACTGCCAACTCACCGATCCCGTGTGCGGAATGCAGGTAACGAAAGGCTCTCCACATCACCTTGAGCGTGCAGGCAAGCCTTTCTACTTTTGCAGTGTAAAGTGCTTGGAAACCTTCAAGCGTGATCCTGAGAAATTCACCGCTCAGCACAATAAAAACGAAGTAGCTGTCAAGCAAGCGGCTCCTGGCACAATTTACACCTGTCCGATGCACCCCGAGATTCGACAGGATCATCCGGGAAGCTGTCCGAAATGTGGCATGGCGCTCGAGCCCCTGATGCCGAGCCTGGAAGACGATAATCCCGAGCTGAAAAATTTCACCCGACGGTTCTGGTGGACGCTGCCCTTCACCATCGTTGTCACAGTGCTCGCCATGTTCGGCCATCAATTGGGCTGGTTCAGCATGACCGCCCAAACCTGGATTGAACTGGTCTTATCGATACCAGTAGTGCTGTGGGCAGGCCAGCCCTTTTTTGTACGGGGTTGGCAGTCGGTAATCAATCGCAGCCCCAATATGTGGACGCTCATTGGTCTGGGTACAGCCGCTGCATTCATCTATAGCGTTGTGGCCACGGTGGCGCCAGGGGTTTTTCCAGAAACCTTCATGTCCATGGGCCGGATCGCCGTCTACTTTGAAGCTGCGGTCGTGATCATCTCGCTGACGCTCTTTGGTCAAATTCTCGAGCTTCGGGCCCGTTCACAGACATCAGCTGCCATCAGATCGCTGCTTGGGCTAGCTCCCAAAACGGCGCGCCGTATCAACGCGGATGGTACGGAGGAAGACGTACCCCTGACTCATGTCCACGAGGGCGATCGCTTGCGTGTGCGCCCTGGGGAGAAAGTGCCAGTTGACGGAATCGTCGAAGATGGCGCCAGCTCCCTGGACGAGTCCATGCTCACAGGGGAACCCCTTCCCGTCAGCAAGTGCCCAGGCGACAAGGTGATCGGCGCGACAATGAATACCTCTGGCACTCTGGTGATCCGCGCCGAGAAGGTCGGTTCAGCCACGGTGCTATCCCAGATTGTGCAACTCGTCGCCCAAGCGCAGCGCTCGCGTGCGCCCATGCAAAGGATGGCCGATCATGTGGCCGGCTACTTTGTGATGGCCGTCGTCGGAATCGCAATTATCACGCTGATTGTCTGGGGCCTTTTCGGCCCTCAACCGAGCTGGGTATACGGCTTGATCAACGCTGTCGCCGTGCTGATCATTGCTTGCCCTTGCGCACTGGGCCTGGCCACGCCCATGTCAATCATGGTGGCAACCGGACGCGGCGCCACGCAAGGCGTGCTGTTTCGCGACGCGGCGGCTATCGAGAATTTTCGCAAGGTCGACACTCTCATCGTTGATAAGACAGGCACCTTGACGGAAGGGCGGCCTGCGTTCGAGCAAGCCATCCCCACTGGCGGCATGGACGCCGACGAAGTGCTGCGCCTGGCGGCAAGTCTTGATCAGGGCAGCGAGCATCCGCTGGCAGACGCCATTGTCAACGCGGCACGCGAACGAGGTTTGATCCTCGGTGCCGTCAGTGACTTCGAATCGGGTAGTGGTATTGGGGTGCGTGGCCAGGTCGAAGGAAAACGCCTTGCCTTAGGCAACACCGCCCTGATGGATCAAGAAAACATTGACGTTACGATCATGGCAAGTTCTGCCGAGTCGTTACGCACAAAGGGTGCGAGCATCATGTATTTAGCGGCAGACGGCCGATTGACAGGCCTGCTAGCCGTCTCTGATCCGATCAAGAAAAGTACGCCCGAAGCCGTGAAGGATCTAAAGGAGGCTGGCATCCGCGTCATCATGGCAACAGGCGACGGCGTTTCGACGGCTAAAGCTGTGGCGGAACAACTCGGTATAGACGAGATTCATGGTGAAGTGAAACCGGCCGACAAGCTTGATCTTGTCAGCAAACTGCAGGCCGGAGGTCGAATCGTTGCAATGGCAGGCGACGGTATCAATGACGCTCCTGCCCTAGCCAAAGCGGATGTTGGTATTGCAATGGGTACCGGCACGGACGTGGCCATGAACAGCGCGCAGGTCACCCTAGTCAAGGGGGATTTACGTGGCATTTCGGTTGCGCGCCACTTGTCCGATCAGACGATAGCAAACATGAAGCAGAACCTGGGTTTTGCGTTCGTTTACAACGCCCTGGGCGTGCCGCTGGCTGCCGGGGTCTTGTATCCATTTGTGGGCCTCTTACTCTCGCCCATGTTCGCGGCATTGGCGATGAGTCTGAGCTCGGCTTCGGTGGTTTTCAACGCCCTTAGACTGCGCAAGTCGGTATAAGGCACAGGACCCGGTATGCCTGTCGCTTTGAGAAGGGTTAGTCCCTGGAAAACGGCTTGCCGGCGAAGTCCACCGTAATTAAATTGCCATCCAGTTCGCCCATGCCTGGCGCATTCAATGGCATGCCGGGCGCCGATACGCCCTTCACCGACGAGTCGGCGAGCAATTTGTTGACGGCATTGGCCGGTACGTGCCCTTCTATGATTTGACCGGTGGCCTGGACCACGCCGGTATGGCATGAACCAAGCTGCGATGGCACCCCGAGTTTCTGCTTCACCGAAGCCATGTCGGCCGTTTTGATGGCCGTAACGTCAAAGCCAGACTCGCGCATATGCTCGACCCAACCGGTGCAGCAGCCGCAATTAGGATCCTGGTATACGGTGATCGCCGTGCCGGAAGCATGTGCAAAGGAAGATGCGGCCATTAAAGCAGCCGAAGCCAGCCATAATTTCATTGTAAGTTGCTCCAGGGAAAATGGAAATCGTGAATGATTCATAGTATAGACAGAGACCACGCTCGAGCCGCTTAGTTCTGTCGTTGCAAAGTGACTTCCTTCTGTGCCTCCAAGACCTTGGGCGGCCAACTGCTCTTGATATAAGCCAGTACCGCAATGATCTCTTGGTCGCTTAGCATGTCACCGTACGCCGGCATGTCGCTGACATAACCCGGAGGTGCGGTCTTGCCGGGGACCAAACCGTTCTTCACCATATCGACCAACATCGCGTCCGGATGGTGCCAGGTGTGACCCGTTTTGTCATGCGGCGGCGCGGGCAACTTGCCGCTAGGCATGCGTTCTCGCCAGTTCGGTTGCCCTTGCAGCGACGCGCCATGGCAGGCCGCGCAATTATTCGCGTAGATCACCTTGCCCTGCATCACAAGCGTCTGATCGGCAGGATCGATGAATGCAGGGCCAGACGGCCGCATCGTGCTGTAAAGGATGGCGGCGGCACCGATAATGACGACGCCAACCACCCCAAAAATCAACTTTTTCTGTGACATTTCGATGTGATAAATCAGCTGACCTTTACCTTGCCAACCATTCCAGCCTCCATGTGACCCGGAATCAGGCAGGCAAAATCGACCGTGCCTGCCTGGTCGAACTGCCACACCAAGCCGCCAATTTTGCCTGGCGCCAATGTAATCATATTCGGTTCTGCGTGCTGTATCCCCGGCATTTTTTGCATTTCAGCCACATGAGCCTTCAGATCAGCAATAGATCCGATCACCATTTCATGTGGGATTTTGCCGGTGTTCTTGATAAAGAAGCGAACGGTCTCGCCGGCGCTAACCTGGATCTCACCCGGCGTAAACCGCATGGTGTCGTCCATTATCAGCTCAATCGTGCGAGAAACTTTAGCCGGATCGCCGGGTTGACCCGTTGGCGAAGGTGCACTCGACATGGTGGACATGTCGTGACCAGGCATGCCATGAGCCGGTGCACCATGCCCGCCGGAATGGTTGCCCGCAGCCAGCGCGAGGGTTGGAAGCACGCTCAAAGCCAGAATAGAAAGGGTTTTCTTCATATCGATACTCTCTTGAGATTGTTCTAGCAGACAGCCGACTCAGGCCGCCCATGTAGAAAGGTGAAAAAACACGATCAAAAGCGAAAGCTCAGACCAGCCACGAACCGGGTTTCCTGCTTCGAGTCGCCTGCCGCTCTTGCATAATCTGCCGTTTTCCCGAATTTGCTGGACCACTCTACGCCAACGTAGGGAACAAACTGACGCGTCACTTCGTACTTCAGGCGCAAGCCCGCCGTGCCGTCTGTCAAGCCGCTGCCAATGCCCCAGCGTTCATCGTCCTTGCCATAGAAGTTCACTTCTACGCTCGGTTGAAGGTAAAGCTTTTGGGTCAGTAAGATGTCGTATTCCGTCTTCAGCTTCAAAGCGGTGCGGCCGCTGGAGCCGACATAGGCGGTGGCATCCACCTCAAACCAGTAAGGCGCCAACCCTTTAACACCCAATGCCAGCCACTCGCGGTTCGGCGCGCCTTGACCATGGTCGAATCGCACACCCAGTTCCGTATCCCAGAACGTTGAAACTGCATGCCGCCACAACAGTTGCGTTTCCGATTCTTGCAGCTTGCCGTTCGCGACTTCACCTTCGGCCTTGATCACGGCCCGGTTATAGGTATTGCCATACCAGGCCTCGCCTTCATAAGCTGCCCATTCCTCACCGCGCGCACGGACGTACTCCAACCGGTCGAAGTTCACGGAACCGAAGTTATGCATGTCCGACATGATGAGCGCATCTGAGGGCGGCAGCGCATACTTGCCCGCATTACGCACGTAGCCGTCTGAGTAAGCATTCGGATCGCGGGCGTCCGGCGGGGCCGAGCCACCTTGCATCTGAATATCGCCGTGATCCATTTCGCCACCGCCATGATCCATCGCGCCCATATCGTGTGCGGCAGCTGGCGAGCCGGAACTTGACGAGCCGTGGCTCATTTCCGGCATGGCAGAAGTGTTCTTGCCCGGATTCCCTTGTTTCATAGGCATCTCCATGGCGTCATGACCTTGAGCTGGCGCGTTCCCCGCTCCATGGTCCATACCGGACATATCCATCGAACCGTGATCCATACCCGGCATGTTCATGGAACCATGATGCATATCTGAAATCGGCGCGGGTGTGCTTGTCTTTGGCGGTTCCGAGGTATGGCCGGCGTGCCCTGAATGTGCCTGCGCATAGGCAAGCACGGGCATCACTCCCACTGTCGCGATTGCCACAGCCAGGAGTCGCTTCTTCAATTGCTTATTCATGATGAGGATGTCTAACGTGTTGTTTGTTGTCTTCATGCCACCACCACTTCGCGAAACATCCCCGCATCCATATGCAGCATCAGGTGGCAATGCCATGCCCAACGTCCTAAGGCATCAGCAGTCACAAGAAAGCTGATTCGCTGGGCTGGTTGCACGGGAATCGTATGGCGTCGTGCCTGGAATTGCCCGTCAGGCGCTTCCAGCTCGCTCCACATGCCGTGCATATGCATGGGGTGCGTCATCATGGTGTCGTTGTGCAATATGACCCTCACCCGTTCGCCATAACGGAAATGAACCGGGGTCGATTTTCCGAATTCCACACCATCGAACGACCAGGTATAGCGTTCCATATTGCCCGTCAGATGAAGTTCGATCTCACGCTCTGCGCCGCGCGGATCCATCGCACCTCCCACGGTGTGCAAGTCGGAGAGCGTGAGCACGCGTCGGCCGTTGTTACGTAGTCCGATGCCGGGATCGTCCAGGTTGGTACGCGGCATATCGACCCGCATATCGATGCTGGGCCCGTACTCGGTCCTAGCGTGGCGTACCTGGGTGCTGGCGCCAGCTGCTGACATCGCGCTGTGATCCATGCCAGCCATACCCGCGTGATTCATGCCTTGCATGCTGCCATGATTCATTCCCGCCATGTTGCCGTGGCTCATGCCGCTCATGGAAGATTGGCTGGCTGCGCCATGATTCATTCCGGCCATGCCCCCGCCCATAGCACCCATCATGTCTGCCATGGTCAACCATTCCGCAGGGTCAAGCGCCGGCACTGGCGCTTCGAGCCCAGCACGCGTAGCCAACGTGCCGCGAGCATATCCCGTGCGGTCCATGGCTTGCGCATAAACGGTGTGAGCGTCATCCTTCGGCTGCACCAACACATCGTAGGTTTCTCCGGGTCCGAACCGGAATTCATCGACGGTCACGGGCTCGACATTTACACCGTCGGCCTGAACGACGATTAGCTTCAGGCCTGGTATACGCACATCGTAGAAGGTGTTGGCCGCGCCATTGATAAAGCGCAGCCGAACACGTTCACCCGGTCGAAATAACCCCGTCCAGTTGCCTGCAGGCGTTGTGCCGTTCATCAGGTAGGTCAGCACGTTCGCAGACAGGTCGGCCAAGTCTGTTGGACTCATGCGCATCTCGTTCCACATCTTGCGCTTATCGATCGCTGCTTTCAGGCCTATCTGCGAGGCATCCTGGAAGAAATCCACAGCGGTGGGCTGGTTGTAGTTGTAGTAATCGCCTTGCATCTTGAGCTTGGCCAGGACCCGCATGGGGTCCTCGTCGGTCCAGTCAGAGAGCTGCACAACATACTCCCGGTCTGCGCGTATGGGGTCGGCTTGGGCCGGATCGATAATGATCGCCCCATAGACGCCCGTGGCCTCCTGCATGCCCGAATGCGAGTGGTACCAGTAAGTGCCGCTTTGCTGCACTTTGAATTGATACGTGAACGTTTCGCCGGGTGCAATTCCTGTAAAACTGATCCCCGGCACGCCGTCCATTTGAAACGGCAGGATGATGCCGTGCCAATGGATGGATGTGGTTTCCTTCAGACGGTTCTTGACGCGAATGGTGACCGTATCGCCTTCGCGCCAGCGCAATGTCGGGGCGGGAAGCGACCCATTGACCGTCGTTGCCATGCGCGGGCTGCCAGTGAAATTAACGGGCGACTCACCGATTTCAAGATTGAACTCGGTTCCGCTTAGTACCGCCGCTGAACCGGTACTCGTTCCTTCAGAGCGCATTCCAGCGGCGCGGGCAAATGGCGACAAACCCAGAAGCACCCCACCGGCAGCAAGGCCTTGGACGAAACGGCGGCGCGGTATGGCCGGAAGGGGAACGGCGAGTGTAGTTGGGCGTTTCACGCGTTGAGAATCCTGTTACTAAGTCGTTTGGGGAACTACTTGTACAAACTCGAATGAGGCGACAAGAAGTCGTGCAGTTACTTTAATGAAGTAGAGCTGTCGCACCCATGACGGCTCCATTACTTTTCTGTAATGCAAGACGATGGCAATGCACGGGAAGGTGTTAAAGAGGTATAGCGGAATCCAGCCAGCGCAGAAATTTCTTGGACGCCTGAAACCCGATAACTTGAAAGTCAATTTCTCCGCCTTGCCTGTCGAAGAAGATAATGCCGGGTGGTCCGAATAGTCCAAAGCGTTTAAGCAATGCCTGATCGTCTGCATTGTTTGCAGTCACATCGGCTTTAAGCAACACGACGTCTTTGAGGCGCTTGCTCACTTGGTCATCTGTAAACGTAAAACGCTCCATTTCCTTGCAGGATATGCACCAGTCATCCGCCTGCATTCTTCGGCACACTGGCGGCAAGCCTGAGCGCAGCGCTGGCAGTGATCCATTTGGTGTTTGGCGCATTCGTCCGCGCACGCTTCGCAAACTTCTGCACAAAGGCGACAAAGCGCCTGGGCGAATTCACTTCCTCTGGCCATATAGCTGGCGGCCAAGCGGCAAATTTGGGCGCAATCCATATCCAGCTTTATGCAGCGAGCCATGCTTTTGACGTCTTGTTCCGCGAGGCAAGATGCGGCGCAGTGGTCGCACTGCGTAGCGCAGGCAAAACATGCGTCAATGCAAGATTGAAACTTTTCATGGGGCATATCGATCTCCAAGGAGGGTTAAGTTTGGTATTCACGTGGCCCGTCCCGCGGTGCCACCTCCCGATACCAGCAACTAAAATGCCGCAATGGCACGATCTTGCTTCCAATCCCCGCCTTCTTGATGCGATCAGTGCGCTATCCGCATAAATTCGCGCCGCACATTACAATTTTGTAATCATGCCGTCATGTTGATGTCAGCGCCATCGCATTAAAGTTCAGAGTACAGGCGCAGCCCTCTCCTCCTATAGCGGGCCCGAAGGGACTTACAGGAGTGTTCCCCATGAAGTTGCTCGTTGTCGAAGACGAAGCCAAGACCGGTGATTATGTTCGCCAAGGACTCATGGAGTCCGGCTTTGTCGTGGATCTGGCACGCACCGGTTTGGACGGCCACCACTTGGCACTGACGGGTTCCTACGATCTGATTGTTCTTGATGTCATGCTGCCGGACGTGGATGGCTGGCGCATCGTGCAGGCCTTGCGGGATGCCAAGTCCTCAACGCCAGTGCTCTTTCTCACTGCTCGCGATAGCGTGGAGGATAGAGTTAAGGGACTGGAACTGGGTGCGGACGACTACCTCGTTAAACCGTTCGCGTTTTCTGAACTTCTCGCACGGGTTCGCACTTTGTTGCGACGCGGCCTCGCCCCAGCCTTTCAAGACCAATTACAAGTAGCCGATCTCGTGCTCGATATTCCCCGACGCCGTGCTCAGCGGCAAAACGTACGCATTAATCTGACGAACAAAGAGTTCGCCTTGCTGGAGCTCTTGGTACGCCGCCAAGGTGAAGTGTTACCGCGTTCATTAATCGCCTCCCAGGTGTGGGATATGAACTTCGACAGCGATACCAACGTGATCGATGTCGCTATCCGACGCCTACGTGCCAAAATCGATGACGACTATGAGCACAAACTCATCCACACGGTGCGCGGTATGGGTTATATGCTCGATGTAACTCACGCGGATTAAGAAATGGACCGACGCCCAGCGTCTCTGGCTGTACGACTTACTGTTTCGATTGGAGCAGTCATCACGGTCGTCCTGCTTACTTTCGGGTGGATCGTAGAACGATCGATCAACAATCACTTTATCCAGCAGGACGTTGACGAACTCAATGCCGTCGTGCAGGCGTTAACGCACACACTGGCGACGCTACCGACAAACATAGCTCCCGTAGAACTAAATGAACGGTTTGCCGATGCCGTCTCCGGCCACCATAACGCTGAATACCGCATTTCTTCCGATGATGGCATCCAGATTTATGCTACACCCGGCTCCAATCTGGACAGGTTTTCCAGGATTGCTTCGCCGGTAGAGAAAATCACCGTCGACACAGTTGGCGTATGGAAAGACCATGGCCAGACATTTCGAGGGGCTGTTCTAAGGACCTCCTCTGATAGCTCACCAGGGACGGGCATGTTGACGATCACGGTCGCGACTGGAATCAATTTCCACCTGCATTACCTGGAGAGCTTTCGAAACTACCTTCGAATCATCACTGTTGCGGCCTGCCTTATTGCGATTTTGGCCACATGGTTGGCAGTACATCAAGGCCATGCACCGATACGACGCATTAGTCGCGAGATTAGAAAAATCAGGTCCGATCAGTTGCATATACGACTTCAACCAAGTGACGTGCCTGCCGAGCTGGTAGAGCTGGCCACGTCCTTCAACGGAATGCTTGATCGGCTCGAGGCTGTCTTTCGCCGGCTATCGGATTTTTCTGGCGATATTGCGCATGAGCTGCGCACCCCCATTACAAACCTGAAAACTCAGACCGAGGTGGCACTGTCCCAGTCCCGCAGCGTTGAGCAGTATCGCGAAATCCTGTACTCCAACCTGGAAGAGTACGAACGTATGGCCAAGATGGTCAGCGACATGTTGTTTCTGGCGCAGGCGGACAACAATTTACTCAAGCCGGAACTCGTCAAGATCGAACTGGAAGCCGAAATACACAATCTTTTTGATTATTTTGGCGCTTGGGCCGAAGAGCGTGAGGTGGGCTTAGAACTCATTGGCGAACAGATGTGTATCCAAGGAGACAGGCTGATGATTCGACGAGCATTGAGCAACGTGCTGTCCAACGCCATTCGCTATACGCCGGCAGGACAAACGGTCATCGTCACACTCAAATTGGCCGAGACAAGAGCGACAGTACAGGTAGCAAATCCCGGACCGATCATTCCCGCCGAGCACCTTAATCGAATCTTCGAGAGGTTCTACCGAACGGACGCCTCACGCCAACGCGGCGCAGAAGGCGCTGGTCTCGGGTTAGCGATAGCGAAATCGATCGTAGAGGGCCATGGCGGCGCAATTCTCGCTAGCTCCACCACGCAAGCCACTGCGTTTGAGATCAGTTTGCCATCAATCGGCTGCTGAAAATCGATATCTAGCCACGGCTGAGCCCGTCTCATAACGTGCATTTCCATAAAAGTAGATGACAAAGCATTTCAGGACCGGGCCACGCTGGTTGCTGACTGAACTTACTTCACATATGCCGACTTGGCAATTTGCCTCGAATCGCCAGTACCACAATCGGGGCCGGCATCACAGATTTGTCGGATAGTGACACTTTCCGGTTGCAATGTGCTATGCCCGATACTGAAGCGATCACCCAACAGCGTTTGTAATTGAGGCGGTATCTGCTCCCATTGTTCCAATGGGGACTCAGCGCATAAGCTACCGCGAGAAAACATAGCACTTTAGCGAAAAGAGGCGTGTCTGGATGATTACGGGCGAACCACAGCATGATGGCATCGAGCTTGATGCGTTTAGCGCACGAGTTAATCGAAGCGATCATTTTTATGCCAATCTATTCTGTTTTCGATTGAACGAGTGCGCCGTCTCATTTTCGGCCTCGCCCTTGCGCGCCCTGCTCCATGCGCTTTCTCAGACAGTGAGATGCTCGTACAGAATGGTGGCGCCAATGCCGATCAATGCCGCGCCACCGAGAATCTCCGCCCGTTTCCCGACCGCATTCCCGATTAACCGGCCGACCATCACACCGAGCGTAACCATGATCAGCGTGGCGAAGCCTATGGCAGCGGCCGTGATGAAAATATTATTGTCAATGAACGCTAAGCTCACACCGACCGCCATCGCATCAATACTGGTAGCGAACCCAGTAGCTGCGAGTAGCCAGAAGGAGTGACGTATGACTGGCGCTGTATCCTCGTGGTCCACTTTGAAGCCGTTGCGGACCATCAATGCACCCAGAACCAGAAGCAGGCCAAATGCAATCCAGTGGTCCCAGTCAGCCACGAAACCAGCTGCTACTGAGCCAAGGCCCCAACCGACCAACGGTGTAACGGCTTCGATCACACCGAAAATGAGACCGGTTCTTAAGGCCTCGGATATTCGCGGCTCTCGAAGCGCAGTACCCTTGCCGACAGCGGCCGCAAATGCGTCGGTCGACATGGTCAACGCCAGGATCATCGTAGAAAAAAAATTCATTTGGGAGGAACTCCAGCCGGACGACACAAAGACTTTCCATGCGGCCCGGCCGGCGCATGGAAAGTCTATGGTCTCGCCATGCCGATCGGCCGTTTACGCCATGGCTGATAAAGCCAAGAATGTTGACGCAAACCCTTCCTATCATAGAAAGGTATCGAAATATTCACGGCTGGCAAGCGCAGGCTGCGTGGCGGTCGAGATCACCACAGTCACGCCATAGTTCTGCGTCAGCAGGTTGAGCACATCAAGGATGGGTTGCAGAAATTCCGGTGGCAGCAACTGCGCTTCGTCCAGTATGACCACCGAATCGACGACGTTGTGCAGCTTGCGGCAACGCGAGGTACGCGAAGCAAACAGCGACTCGAAGAACTGCACATTAGTCGTAACGACAATGGGGGCGTCCCAATTTTCACAGGACAGGCGCGAAGCCGAGGTCTCCTGATCGGGGCTGGATTCAGCATTGCTGTGATGCTCGATGACCGCATCGCCGAAAATATCGCGAAAGATGTTGGAGGTCTGCTCAATGATACTCGTGTAGGGAATGACGTGGATAACGCGACGCTTGTCGTGGCGGCGCGCGTGCTCCAGCGCAAAAGCCATGCTGGAAAGAGTCTTGCCGCCGCCGGTCGGGACGGTCAGCGAAAACAGGCCGGGATTTAGCATGGCAGCATCGCGACACTGACGCAAGATATCGGCGCGTAGCTTGTTAACTTTTGTCGGCTTCGCTTGAGCTCCAAGCTCCGCCATATAAATATTGAACAGAGGTACAAGTTCTTCGAGTGTAGGCCACGTGTTGCGACGAGCGAATTTATCTGGATCCATGTAGTGCTCCGTGTCCAGAAAGTCAGCGTCGACGAGCGAGGAGAACAGCATACGTACCCAGAGCGCGAAACCGTCTTTTCCACCAGGGACAGCACGTAAAGCAGCAGCAGCAGGATTAAACGCCCCCACATCCAGCAATTCAGCGGGCGGATTTTGGGCCAGCGACTCATCCAGTTCGGCCAGACTTTTCGGATCGTCAAATCGCTCACGCAAACCACCAAACCAATCATCCAACCCAGCATGATGACCAGCGATCAGATAGGCCAGAACACGGCCCACGACATCAAAGCGATCGATAGCCAACATGGCTCCCGCTGTCGAATGCGGGGCTTTACCTGCTTCACCCTTGATGTGTGCGTCCGCCTCGAAACCGCTGACGAGCCGGATATATTTCTGAAAACGTGGGCGGAACTTCCCCAAATCATGCCAGCGCCCCGCGAGCCGCGCCCAGTCTGCACCAAACCGTTGAGCGAAATCAGCAGCCAGTTCGCCAACAGCATAGGAATGCTCAGACAGATCATGTGGATCACGCCAGCTGCCGCTTTCGTCACGGGCGGCGTGAGCAATAGGGATAAACTTATGTGGAACATTAACTCCATCATGACCGGACTGCATTGAGTTGCTTCCTTTCAGGATTAGTTACCAATACTAACGCCCGCGACACATTCTCCCATGAACGATAATACCGAGGCAACTCCAGCCCCCTCTTTTGTATTCTCAGCGCCTCATCCATGACCACACCCGACCTCTCCAAGCACACCCCCATGATGCAGCAATATCTGCGCCTCAAAGCCGAGGCGGGATCGCATTTGCTGCTCTATCGCATGGGGGATTTCTATGAAATGTTCTACGAGGATGCGGAACGCGGGGCGCGGCTGCTGAACCTGACGCTGACCAAGCGGGGGGCATCGAACGGCGCCCCGATCCCGATGGCGGGCGTGCCGTTTCATGCGATGGAAGGTTACCTGGCACGGCTGGTGGCTCTGGGCGAATCGATCGCGATTTGCGAGCAGATCGGTGATCCGGCTGCATCCAAGGGGCCGGTGGAGCGTCAGATCGTGCGGATCGTAACGCCCGGCACCCTGACTGACGAGGCCCTGCTGCCGGCAAAGTCCGATCGCATGATTGCGGCCCTGGTCACGGGGCGCAACCAGCGGCGTGATCAGGTGGGGCTGGCCTGGATGAATCTGGCCAATGGCGAATTCAAGGTCTGTGAATGTGCGCCCGACATGCTGAATACCGAACTGGGGCGCATCGAGCCCGCAGAACTGCTGTGCCCGGAAGGTACCGACGCGCCGACCGATACCGGATCGGCTGCGGTCAGCCGGGCGCCCGCGTGGCATTTTGAGTTGGATGGCGCGAGCGATACCCTGCTGAAGCATTTCGGGGTCGATAGCCTGGGCAGCTTTGGGCTGGATCATCTGCCGCTGGCGACCTGCGCGGCGGGTGCGCTGCTGCGCTATGTCGGCCATACGCAATCGCAGGCGCTCAGCCATATCCAGACGGTCCGTGTGGATGTCAGTGGCGATTACCTGGTGCTGGATCCGGCGACACGCCGTAATCTGGAACTGACTGAAACCCTTAGCGGCGAAAGCGGCCCGACGCTGTTTTCGACCCTGGATCATTGCCGCACGCCCATGGGCAGCCGGCAGTTGCGTCGCTGGCTGCACGAACCCTTGCGTCAGAACCCACCGGCCCAGGCACGTCAGGATGTGATCACGCGCATGCTGAATCCGACCGATCCGGGTGAACAGCCGCTGAAGACCCTTCGACAGTCGCTGGCGAACCTGCCTGATATCGAGAGGATCGCGACACGTCTGGCCCTGCAGTCGATCCGCCCACGCGAGCTGGCCAGCCTGCGCGAGGCCCTCGGGCAGTTGCCGGCGTTGAACCAGCTGATCGAGCGACACTTTCAGCGCGACGAGTCCCTGATTGAATATACACAAAGTATCTCTATCGATGGCACTCTGGAGCATCTGCTGACGGCAGCCATTGCACCCGAGCCCGCATTGATGATCCGCGAAGGCGGTGTGATGGCCGACGGCTACGACGAGGATCTCGACGAGCTGCGGCGCCTGGCCAGCGACAACGGCGAATTCCTGCTGGAAATCGAAGCGCGCGAGCGCGAGCGCACAGGCATTGCAAACCTGCGCGTGGAGTTTAACCGGGTGCACGGGTTTTATATCGAGGTTTCGCGCGGGCAGGCCGACAAGGTTCCGGATGACTACCGTCGTCGCCAGACGCTGAAAAATTCCGAGCGTTACATCACGCCCGAACTCAAGGAATGGGAGGACAAAGTCCTGTCGGCGCGCGAACGCAGCCTGACACGTGAAAAACTGCTGTTCGAAGAACTGCTGGGCACGGCCGCCGCTCACGCGCCCGCCTTGTCGCGCTGCGCCTGGGCACTGGCACAAATTGACGCACTGGCGGCACTGGCACACCATGCGCAGACCTGCCAGTGGGTCGCCCCCACCCTGATCGAGGACAGCCAAATCCTGATCCAGGCAGGTCGCCATCCCGTGGTGGAACACAGCATCGAGTCTTTCACGCCGAACGACTGCTCCATGACCGAAGAGCAGCGCCTGCTGCTGATCACCGGCCCGAACATGGGGGGCAAATCCACGTATATGCGACAGGTGGCGCTGATCGCCCTGCTGGCGCGCACAGGCAGTTATGTGCCGGCGCAGGCAGCACAGATCGGGCCGATCGACCGAATCTTTACCCGGATCGGCGCAGCCGATGATCTGGCGGGCGGGCGTTCGACCTTCATGATGGAAATGATCGAAGCCGGCGTGATCCTGGCGGGCGCTACACCCAAAAGCCTGGTGCTGATGGATGAAATCGGGCGCGGTACATCGACCTATGACGGCCTGGCGCTGGCCTGGGCGATCGCGTATCGATTGCTGACCCACAACCGGGCACTGACCCTGTTCGCAACCCACTATTTCGAAATGACGCACCTGCCCGCAAGATCCCACGGGGCGGCCAATATCCACCTGGCTGCAGCCGATACGCCCGCAGGCGTGGTTTTTTTGCACGAAGTGCGCAAGGGCCCGGCCAGCCAGAGCTATGGCCTGCATGTCGCGCAGCGTGCCGGTATCCCGCAGGTCGTCATTCGTCACGCACGCCGCGAATTGGCCGAGCTTGAGGCCCGCAACCGTGGCGATTCGCAGCTGGCGTTGTTCATCGAAGAGGTCGAGGACGAAACCTCAGACCCGGATGCGCCCCTGAAAGCGGCGTTGGGCGCGCTGGAGCCTGACTCCCTGAGCCCACGCGAGGCGCTGGAGCTGCTCTACCAGTTGCGCCGCGATTTTCTCTGACGCACTGGCGGAAATTAGCTTATATCCAGATAAGAAAATAAGGATCTTGTCGTTCACGCGGCATCCCGGCATCCCTAGAATGAGTCGCTTCTGTCACCATTCTGGCCTTATGCCATGCTCGCACCCACCTACCTGCCGGAAGCCAAACACGCCCTGATCGCCGATCTGGCCGAAAGCCTGGAGCCCAACGCACTCAGTTGGCTGTCGGGATACTTCGCCGGGGTTGCCCAGGGCCGGCAGGCTATAAAGCCCGCCGCACTGAGCATCGCCGCCACGACGCCACCCACCTCGGCCGGGCGCCTGACCATTTTGTATGGCAGCCAGACAGGCAATGCAAAACGCATCGCCGAAAGTCTGCTCGAGCGCAGCACCGACCAGGGGCTGGATGTTCGCCTGGTGCGTGCCGACCAGTATTCGACCCGCGAGCTGAGGGGCGAGCAACTGCTGTACATCGTCATGAGCACCCAGGGCGACGGTGAACCGCCGGACGATTCCATCGCCTTCGTCGAGTTTCTCAAGAGCCGCCGCGCACCCAAGTTACCGCAGATGAAGTATGCGGTGCTTGGCCTGGGCGATTCCAGCTATCCATCATTTTGCGGGATCTCGCAGGACCTGGATGCCCGCCTGGCCGAGCTGGGCGCCCAGCGCCTGCAGGAAGCGGGCGCCGCAGACCTGGATATCGAAACCATCGCGGCGCCATGGCAGGACACCGCCCTGGTACTTGCCAAAGAGCATTTGAAACCGGGGGCGCCGACAAGCGCCACGGTGACACCCTTGCGTGCCGCCACAGCAGTGACCCGCGAACACCCCTTCCAGGCCGAGCTGCTGCTGGACCAGAGCATTACCGGGCGCGGCAGCGATAAAGACATCCGCCACCTGGAAATTTCACTGGAAGGCAGCGGGCTGTCCTACCAGCCGGGCGATGCGCTGGGTGTCTGGCCGGTTCAGGACGAACAATTGGTGGGCGCAGTCATTCAGGCCCTGGGGCTGGATGGCGCCGCCCCGATCGAGCATCAGGGGGTGACTCGCAGCTTGCAGGAATGGCTGGGCACCTATCGCGAACTGACCGTGCTGACACGGCCCTTTTTGCAAGCCCACGCCACACGGGCACAGTCGGGCACACTTGACGCCTTGTTCAACGCTGAACAGCGCAGCGAACTGGCCGAGTATATGGCTGCGAACCAGGTACTCGATGCCCTGCGCAATTGGCCGGCAAGCTGGACGGCGCAGGACCTGGTCACCGCCCTGCGCCCAATCACGCCCAGAATGTATTCCATCGCCTCCAGCCAGTCCACCGTTGACGAAGAGGTCCACCTGACGCTGGCCAATGTGGCTTACGAACACGAAGGCGAGACCCGATGGGGCGTCGCATCGCGCTTCCTCAGCCAGTTGGAGGAAGGCGCGCGCCTGCCTATTTTTATTGAGGAAAACACCCGATTCAGGCTTCCGGCCGACCCGTCGCGCGACATCATCATGATCGGTGCGGGCACAGGCGTAGCTCCATACCGGGCGTTCATCCAAGCACGCAGCGACGACGGTGCGAGCGGGCGGAATTGGCTGTTCTTTGGCAACCCGCATTTTTCAAGCGACTTCCTGTATCAGACCGAGTGGCAGCAGGCCGTGAAGGCGGGCAACCTGCACCGGATCGACCTGGCCTTTTCACGCGATCAGGAGGACAAGGTCTACGTCCAGCACCGCCTGATCGAACGGGCCGCCGAAGTCTACGACTGGATCCAGACAGGCGCGCATGTCTACGTATGCGGCGATGCCACCCATATGGCGCGCGATGTGCATCAGGCACTGATCGAGATCGCACGCGACCAGGGCGCACTGGATGAGGAAGGCGCCCGACAATGGCTGGACGAGCTGGCCGCCCAAGGCCGCTATGCCCGGGACGTGTACTGACACGCTCCTGCCCGAACCCCACGATTCGCGCCCACGCGGCGCCCCCCAAACGGCAACGATCCCAAGATGAGCATCTCCCCCCTATCCCCCTTGGAACACATCAAGACAACCAGCCGATTCCTGCGCGGCACGATCGCCCAGGAACTGGAGAACCCGATTACCGGCGCCATCCCCGAAGCCGACACCAAGCTGCTGAAATTCCACGGCAGCTACATGCAGGACGACCGCGACATCCGCGACGAACGGCGCAAGCAGAAGCTGGAGCCTGCCCACGCCTTCATGGTGCGCGCGCGCCTGCCGGGCGGCGTCATCCCGCCGCAGCAATGGCTGGCGCTGGACGCACTGGCGCAGCAATACGCCACCCGAGGCCTGCGCATCACCACGCGCCAGACCTTTCAATGGCACGGCATCCTGAAACGAAATCTGCGCGCCTTCATGCAGGGCATTCACGATGCCCGGGCGACGACCATCGCCGCCTGCGGCGATGTCAACCGCCAGGTGATCAGCTCCGTCAATCCACATCTGTCCAGCCAGCACACCCTGACCCAGGAATGGGTGCTGCGCCTCTCCAACCACTTCCTACCGCGCACCACGGCCTATGCGGAAATCTGGCTGGGCGGCAAACAGGTGGGCGAAGCCGTGGACGACGAGCCCATATACGGCAACGATTCCGCCTATCTGCCGCGCAAATTCAAGATCGGCATCGCCATCCCGCCGACCAACGACTGCGACGTGTTCGCCAATGATCTGGGCTTGGTGACCATTATCGAAAACGGTCGGCTGCAGGGTTTCAACGTGGCGGTGGGCGGCGGCATGGGTGCCACCGCCGGCGACCCCACGACGTATCCGCGTCTGGGCTCGCTGGTGGGTTTCGTTGCACCCGACGACCTGATCGCCGTCGCCGAAGCCGTGGTCACACTGCAGCGCGACCACGGCGACCGCAAGGAACGCCGGCACGCGCGACTGAAATACACGGTGGACCGCCTGGGCGTGGAGTGGTTCCGCGAACAGATCCAGATCCGCAGCGGCCGCACCCTGCAGGACGTCCGCCCCTACCAATTCGAGAGCAACGGCGACCGCTACGGCTGGTCGCGCGGCGAGGACGGCCGCTGGCACCTGGGCCTGTACATTGCCTCGGGGCGCCTGTGGGATCACGACGGATCGCAGCTGCAAACCGGGGTGCGCGAAATCGCCAAAATCCACACGGGCGAATTCCGCCTGACCTGCAATCAGAACATGGTGATTGCCAATGTCGCGCCCGAGGACCGCGCCCGGATCGACAAGCTGGTGGAACGCTACGGCCTGGACGGCTATCGGCAGCAAAGCGGCATCCGGCGCCACCACATCGCCTGCGTCGCCCTGCCCACCTGTGGGCTGGCCATGGCCGAAAGCGAGCGCTATGCGCCCATCCTATTGCCCAAGCTGGAAGCCCTGCTGGATCGGCACGGCCTGGCCGACGCACCCATCCTGCTGCGTCTGTCTGGCTGCCCGAACGGGTGCTCGCGCCCGTACCTTGGGGAAATTGCCCTGGTGGGCCGCGCCCTCGGGCGCTATGACCTGCGCCTGGGTGCCGACTTTATCGGCGAGCGCATGAATGTGCTGTATCGGGAAAACATCGCCGAACCTGACATCCTGTCCAGCCTGGACGCGCTGTTCGGCGACTATGCCGCACAACGCCGGCCCGATGAAGGTTTCGGTGACTTCCTCGTGCGTACCGGGGTCATTGGATGAACCACTTCCCCCTGTTTGCCGACTTGCACGGCAAGGATGTCCTGGTCGTGGGCGGCGGCGCGGTTGCGGAACGCAAGGCGCGCAGCCTGCTCAGTGCCGGCGCGTGCGTCACGGTAGGCGCCCCGGAAATCGGTCGCAGCCTGCGCACCCTGCAGGCAGGCGGCACGATACGCTGCATCAACACCTCGTTTGCGGAGGATTGGCTGGACGATATTTGGCTGGTCATCGCGGCGACCAACGACCGCAGTCTGAACCAGCAGGTCGCCGCTGCAGCCCAGGCACGCAGGCTGTTCTGCAATGTCGTCGATGACCCAGAGCTCTCGAGCTTCCAGGTACCGGCTATTGTCGATCGCGCCCCCCTGACCATCGCGATTTCGTCGGGCGGCAGCGCCCCCGTCCTCGCACGCCGCTTGCGCGAACGCATCGAAAGCCTGTTCGATCACTCACTGGGCACCTTGGCCGAACTTGCCCGCCAAAAACGCCCCGAAATCCGCCGTGCCCTGCCCGATCTGGCGGCACGCAGGGGCTTCTATGATTGGCTGCTGGACGGGCCGGTCTTTCAGGCCCTGCGCCGTGGCCACGAAGACGAGGCCCAGACCCTGCTCGATGACGCGCTGGCTGCAGGCCAGACCATACGTCCCGGAAAAGTCGTACTGGTCAGTGCCGGCCCCGGCGATCCAGGCCTGGTGACCCTCAAGGCCCTACGCGCCTTGAACGAGGCGGACATCATCCTGCACGATCGTCTGGTCAGCCGGGAAATCCTGGGCCTGGCGCGCCGCGATGCCACGATGATCCATGTCGGAAAAACACCGGGTGAAGACCACGAAGCCACCCAGTCACGCATCCATCGTCTGATGGTCGAGCATGCCGAACAAGGGCGATACGTGGTACGTCTGAAGGGCGGGGATGCGTTCATCTTTGGGCGCGGCGGTGAAGAACTGGAGTACCTTGCCGACCACGGGATCACCTACGAAGTGGTCCCCGGGATCACCTCGGCACTGGCCTGTGCCGCTTACTCTGGGGTACCGCTGACTCACCGCGATCATGCACAATCGGTCCGATTCATCACCGCACATCGCCACAAGCACGCGAGCCCCGAAGAATGGCGCGCCATGGCCCTGCCTGGTCAAACCCTGGTGTTCTATATGGGCGTGGGGCAACTGGACGGACTGGCCGCGCAGTTGATCGGAAACGGCCGTACACCCGATACCCCGTTCGCACTGGTGGAAAATGGATCCATGAACTCGCAGCGCGCGCTATACGGCACGCTGGGGGAACTGGCCGGGCAGGCCGCCAAGCACTCGATTCGGTCCCCTGCACTGCTGATACTGGGCGAGGTGGCCGCACTGGGCCCCCGCCTGGCCTGGTTCGGAGCGCGCATCAGCGCGCCCGAAACCGAGCCTCTGGCGGCGCTGCCTTAAGGCTGTGGCGCGTCCAGATGGTTCGACAGTACCGTAATCACACGACGCGCAGTGTCATCCGTCAGGGTGGCGCCGTTCTCGTCCTGTACCGAGACCTCTGAACTGCCCCCCTGATCCGCCACGTGGATACGCAGCTTCAGGGGCTCGGCCTTGTTGCGCGAGCCGAACAGGCGACCAAACACGGTCTGCTGCTCGATCTTTTCCCCTGTATCGGTATCCAGATAGCGGATGAAATAGTCGCCCTCGGAGCGGTTGCGGTCCTCGACAGTGAAGCGCGCCGAATCCAGCGCCACACCCACCCGGCGCCAGGCTCGGTCAAAGGGCTCGGACAGCACAATCGAGGCCTGATCCTCAGAGATCTGGGGTTTGGCCACCACGTTGCCGGTGTCTGCTTCAGCGTTCGATACCTGCTGCTGGGCATGACTGATATCCGAACCCAGGGCGACCATGAGGCGTGCCAGCATCGCGGCGTTCAGGCCCGGATCTTCGTCGCCGTACACCCACTTGAAGCCGGTGCCGTCGCTGGTTGGAGTTTCCTCCATGTGCTGATGGCTGATGTAGATTTCGGTCTCGCCATTAACGCGTTCCAGACGCGTCCTGAAGCGATCACGCTCGCCGCTGTCGAACGCCTGGTCGAACAGGCTACCCAAGACGCTGCGCAGCCAACCTTCCGGGATCTTGGCGCGATTCTCGGCCCAGTCGGTCTGGATAAGGCCTGCCTCGGGATCCTTGGACTGGATCGTAAAGCCCTGGTCGCCCCAGAATTCAATCACACGGGGGTAGATCACCTCGGCCGGCTGATCCACGACCAGCCAACGCAATGTTCCATCGCGCATGACCTGAATTCCGGTCTGCTTGGGCAGCACTGGCTGGCCGCACTGGAGCTATTCTCGGCCTGCTGCCCGGCGGCGTAATCGCTGAAGCTTGTTGTACCCTCAGGCGCCTGATAGTGCGGATTCTGGCTCGCGTTGGTCAGATCCGGCGGTATGCTGAGCGGATCACCCGATACCGTGCTTTTGTACTCGACCGAGTCGGCGTCGCCGGTAAGCTCGTTAAGTGTCGAGCACCCGGCCAAAGCCAACAGAGTCAGTCCAATGGCCGCTTTCGCCAATCCGGCGGAAAAATGTGTTGTAGTCATGCTTGGATAGAACCCACTTTGATCAAGGCATTGCGCACAAGGGCATGGAATTGAGGCTCGAGCGGCGTAAGCGGCAGGCGATAGCCCAGCTGGCTGAGGCCCATTTCAGCGACCGCCCACTTCACGGGAATCGGATTGGCCTCGATAAAGAGCACTCGGTTCAGCTCGACAAGCATTGCATTGAGCTTGCGCACTGTCGGAACATCGCCGCGCACGGCAGCCACGCACAGATCATGCATCAGGCGTGGAGCCACATTCGCCGTGACCGAGATATTCCCCCTCCCCCCCAGCAGCATCAGGGCGGCTGCCGTGGCGTCGTCACCGCTGAACACCTGAAAATCTGCCGGGGCCTCGGCCAGCAGCTGTGCACAGCGCGCGATATTGCCGGTCGCGTCCTTTACACCGATCACGCCCGGCAACTGTGCAAGGCGCAGAATGGTCTCGTTGGATATATCGGCCACCGTCCGCCCGGGCACGTTGTACAGGATGCAGGGCAGGTCCACGGCCTCGGCAATCGCACGAAAATGCCGATACAGGCCTTCCTGGCCCGGCTTGTTGTAGTACGGGACCACCGACAGGCCGGCTGCCGCACCCGAAGATTTTGCGTGGCGCGAAAGCTCGATCGCCTCGGCGGTAGAGTTGCCGCCCGTTCCGGCAATCACTGGGATCCGGCCCGCCGCGTGCTGTACCGCAAGCTCGATCAGTGCGGCCTGCTCGTCAACCGTAACCGTGGGTGATTCGCCGGTCGTGCCGACAATGCTGAGTGCATCGGTTCCCTGCTCGACATGCCAGTCGATCAATTTTCGAAAGGCCTCAAGATCAAGCCGCCCATCGGGGTACATGGGCGTAACGAGGGCCACCATACTGCCCTCGAAAACGGGAACAGCGGAATCCGGACTAGCCATGATGAATATGATCTCCTGGACTCACCCGGGTGCGCCACGCAACCCAGGCGATTAAAGTTGCAAGTTTACCGGATAACCAGCCGGATTTATAAGAAGGTATTGACAACAAGCTCGCCCAGGGCGAGCAAAGGCCTCAGAATCACCCAAAGCACCCCGGTGAACATCAGAACGATCAGAATCACCAGACCATAGGGCTCGATGCGCGAATACTGCCAGGCCAGGCGTGAGGGCAACAGGCTGAACACGATGCGCCCGCCATCCAGCGGAGGCAAGGGCACGAGATTCAGGGCCATCAGGATCAGGTTGACCTGCACCCCCGCCACCGCCATCCGCACCCAGAAATCGGCGTTGCTGTGTGCCACACCGGTATCGACCATCAGGCGCAGGGAAACGGCCCAGATGATGGCCATGATCAGGTTCGAGCCCGGCCCGGCCAGCGCCACCCAAAGCATGTCCCGCTTGGGGCGGCGCAGGCGGCTCCAGTCAACCGGTACTGGCTTGGCCCAGCCGAACAGCAGGCCGCCGCCGCCCAGCAGCTTGGTGCTGAACAACAAAACCAGCGGTACGACAATCGTACCGATCGGATCAATATGCCTGATGGGGTTCAGGCTGATGCGCCCGGCCTGCCAGGCCGTCGGATCACCAAACATACGCGCGACATAGCCGTGCGCAGCCTCGTGCAAGGTGATCCCAAAGAGCACCGGCAAAGCATAGACCGCAATGGTCTGAATCAACGAATCCATAGTATTCCGTGCAAGAACCGCCGCCGGAACCAATCCGCCGACCCAGCCAGAATAGCCTAATCCAGGCCCAGCGTGCTTGGATCCCCACGGCCGCGTCGCACAACCTGTGGTGGATCGACCGTCAGATCGACCACCGTAGTAGGTTCGAACGGGCAGGCACCGCCATCGACGATTGCCGCCAGATCGTGCTCGTAGCGCGCAAAAATTTCCTGTGCGTCATTCAGGGGGTGTTCCTCGCCCTGCGGGATCAGCGTGGTGGACATCAGTGGTGTACCCGCCGCCTCGATCAGGGCCAAGGTCACGCGATGATCCGGCACGCGGATCCCGATTGACTTGCGTGACGGGTGCGACACCCTGCGCGGCACCTCGCGCGTGGCCTCGAGGATGAAGGTCCACGGCCCGGGCGTCGCAGCCTTCAGCAGCCGGTACTGACGGTTATCGACCCGCGCAAAATTACTGATCTCGCCCAAATCGCGGCAAAGCAGCGTCAGATGATGCCGGTCATCAAGCCCCCGCAGCCTGCGCAAGGCATCAGCAGCGGCCTTATCGTCAAGCCGGGCGACGACAGCATAGCTGGAGTCGGTGGGCACGGCCACCAGACTGCCCTGGCCGAGGAGCTCGCCGGCCTGATGAAGCAGCCGGGATTGCGGGTTATCGGGATGTACGACGAAAATTTGTGCCATAAGAAGGTTCCTGTATTTCGAAGGTTCCTGTATTTCGGGGGGCCCTGCATGGTACTCAAGCGCTGCGCCAACCGATAACATGACGGAAAATGCGCCATTGATCAAGGGGCGGGTTTTGCGGCGGACCCGCCGGCCGAAAGCACACAGTTCATGCTAGAATCGCTTTTCTTCGGGTCGATTCAAGGGCTTGCCTTAATTTACCCGATACAACGGTGGCCGTAGCTCAGTTGGTAGAGTCCCGGATTGTGATTCCGGTTGTCGTGGGT
>JAKDMO010000207.1 GCA_030452305.1 Alcaligenaceae bacterium
GATCGTTCGAGGGTTCATCGAGCAGCAAAACGTTGCCGCCCGCGATTAGAGTTTTGGCCAGGTGCAGGCGGCCGCGCTCGCCGCCCGAAAGCTTGCCAATCACTTTGTTCTGATCGGCACCCCTGAAGTTGAAACGCCCCAGATAGGCGCGAGCAGGCATCTCGAAGCGGCCGACCGTCAGCAAGTCGGCGCCGTCGGAAATCGCATCGAACACGGTACGATCATCGGGCAGAGACTCGCGCGACTGGCCTACATAGGCGGTCTGCACGGTCTGGCCCAGCTTCACCGTACCGGAATCAGGCTGCTCCAGGCCCGCCAGCATACGAAACAGCGTGGATTTCCCCGCGCCGTTCGGGCCGATGATGCCGACGATGGCGCCGGGTGGCACCTTGAAGCTCAGATCGTCGATCAGCAAGCGATCGCCATAGCCCTTGGACACATGCTCGAACTCGATCACCTCGTTGCCCAGGCGCTCGGCCACCGGAATGAAAATTTCCTGGGTTTCGTTGCGCTTCTGGTACTCGTGCGAGGACAGCTCCTCGAAGCGCGCCAAGCGCGCCTTGGCCTTGGCCTGGCGCCCCTTTGGGCTCTGGCGCACCCATTCGAGCTCCTTTTTAATCGTGCGCCGGCGCGCCGACTCGGCGGCTTCCTCGTGCTTCAGGCGGTCGTCCTTTTGTTCGAGCCACGAACTGTAATTGCCCTTCCAGGGAATGCCATGGCCACGGTCCAGTTCCAGAATCCACTCGGCGGCGTTGTCCAGGAAATAACGATCGTGCGTCACGCCGACCACCGTGCCCGGGAACTGACGCAGGAATACCTCCAGCCATTCGACGCTTTCGGCATCCAGGTGGTTGGTGGGTTCATCGAGCAGCAGCATGTCTGGCTTGGACAGCAGCAGGCGGCACAGGGCCACCCGGCGCTTTTCCCCGCCCGACAGATTGCCAACCACGGCATCCCAGGGCGGCAGGCGCAAGGCATCGGCGGCGATTTCCATCTGGGTTTCGATATCATCGCTGCCGCTGGACGCGGCAGCGGCAATCACTGCCTCAAGTTCCGCCTGCTCGGCCGCCAACGCATCAAAGTCTGCATCCTCGTCGGCATAGGCAGCATAGACCTCATCCAGGCGCTTGCGCGCCTCGAACACATCACCCAGGCCGGCCTCGACCGCCTGGCGCACGGTATGCGCGGCATCCAGTACGGGTTCCTGAGGCAGGTAACCGATCTTCAGCCCTGCCATGGGGATGGCCTCACCCTCGATTTCCGTATCGACACCGGCCATGATCTTCAGCAATGTGGACTTGCCCGAGCCGTTCAGCCCCAGGACGCCGATCTTGGCACCCGGGAAAAAAGAAAGAGAAATATCGCGCAGGATCTGGCGCTTGGGCGGCACGATTTTGCCCACCCGATTCATCGTGTATACGTACTGTGCCATAGGCCACCAAAAATCCGGGCCGAACCGATTTCAGCCCTATCAAGGTCCGATTGTAGGCCGAGCCACACGCGAAAGGCCAAGGGCCTAAAATCAGGGTTTCGACCGCCCCACTTTCAGCGAGACCGCCGCAATGAGCACGACCCTACGATTCACGGATGCCGAAGCCGACCTGCTCGGCCGTACTGCCGATGCACTCAGCGCCTACACCGGCAAACCCATCATCGCCGAGATCGTCACCAACGACGAGGCCGGTTATGAATGGGTGCTGGTTGCCCGCCCGCTGACCCCCGAGGAATCCGTTAACGATACGCTGACCGTCCAGGCCGGCGGCCAGGGTGCACGTTTCCTGGGAAATCTGGGCGGCCTGTCGCTGGATCATGATGACCCCCTGGAATGCGAACTACTGTGGGCGATACAGCTTTCCGATCTGGAAGGTGTGCGCTATATCAAGGTGGACCACCACGGCGAGGAAGTCGCCTGGACAAACGTCCTGACGGATGTCCTGCCGTTTGCACTCGACGATACGCCGATCGACGATCCGGACGATGACCCCGACGACGAAGACGATAAGGATGAGGACTAGGCGGACGCGGCGCGCCCGGCCTGCAGCCGATCGCGCAGGTACAGCGCCGCACCGACCGGCCACATCAGACACACCAGTATGCGCGCGGCCGGATGAGTCAGCCGTCGCCCTGCGGGGCGCGCCAGCCCTCTGGAGCGCATGTGCAGGTCAAAGCGCGTGTAGCGGGCCGCAGCCATGAAAAACGACCCGGGCTGATAGCGGAACCAACTGAGACAGCGATCCACAGTGTCGTGCGCAAGCAGCCACAGACCGATCGCGTGGCGCGCGCTTTCCGCACCCCGCCCCTGTCGGGACAGGCTGTCGCGACTGTCGTAATAGACCCGGAACACCTGATTGACAAAACGCGTCAGGTAGCCGGCGCGCGCGATCGCCCGCCAGACCAGGCTTTCCGGTACGAAACCAGGCACATCCTCGGGGAATGGAAACTGACGCAGCACATCGGTGCGCAGACAGCCGAATTTCTCGCCTCGCACATGGTAGCGAAAGGTCATGTCCAGGGAACTGGTGTCGAGCACGTCGTTCGGGAACATATCCCCGACGATCCGGCCATCCGGCCGGGCGCACAAGCCGGTGATGGCGACGTAGCGCGACCGCGAGGCCGGCGGGATGTCGTCCCACGCGCATGCCATGTTGTAGAGCGCGTTCGTATCCAGGCTATCGTCGCTGTCCAGGGCGACCAGCCATTCACCGCGCGCATTGCGTACGCCATTATTGAACGCGGTTTTCTTGTGCTGATTGGTTTGCCAGATATAGCGGATGGGGAAACTGGATTCCTGCTGCCAAGCCTCGACCCGTGTACGAGTGTCGTCCGTCGAGCCATCATCGACCACCACCCATTCGAAATCCTGAAACGACTGCTCGCGCAATGAATCGTATACGCGCCCTAGCGTATGTCCGCGGTTATAGGTGGGCGTTACCACGGAAAACAGGTGCCTCCAGTTGGACATTGCCGATTTACTTTGAGCGAAACCTCGACGAATTCATGATAGCCTCAAAAAAAAACCACGGACCCTTGGGCCGTGGTTTTCCCTGATGCGTATTTGTATGAAATTTATACGCGCTTGACCTTTTCGAGCATCTTGAAGACGCCCTTGGGGGATCGAACGAAAAGACGCTTGAACGCCTTTCCAAGGCAACGACGCTCGAGCGTGTTGCGGCGTGTCCGTTTGATTTCTGCCATGTCTGAGCTCCTGAGCCGTTACGCGAAACACGCCATTCTAGCAAAATTGCGCCGCAGATGCCGGAATCGTGCTACCCGAACGCGCAGGTTTTGGTAACAACTAGGCCGCCCGACGCGTTCTCCCCGATCGGCAAACGCCCCGAAAGGCACGCGGATCAAGGCGCCGATCACAGACAAAACAGAACGATTATCATAGAGCAATGAGCTCACAGATCCGCATATTCGGCGCACGCCAGAACAACCTCAAAAACCTCGACGTCGATATCAATACGGGCGAGCTCCTCGTCATTACCGGGGTATCAGGCTCGGGCAAGAGTTCGCTGGCCTTCGACACCCTGTATGCCGAGGGTCAGCGCCGCTATGTCGAGACCTTTTCCCCCTACGCCCGCCAATTCCTCGACCGCATGGACAAGCCCCAGGTCGATCGTATCGAAGGCATTTTGCCCGCCATTGCAATCGACCAGGTCAACCCGGTGCGCAACTCGCGCAGCACCGTGGGAACGATGACCGAGCTGAACGATCATCTAAAGCTGCTCTATGCCCGGGTCGGGCACCTGCATTGTGAAAACTGCGCACGGCCCGTGCAGCGCGACAGCGCCACGTCGATCAATCAGCAGTTGCAGACGCGCTGCGCCGGGCATGACCCGAGACTGATCGTGACCTTTCCAGTATCGGTGCCGGCGAACTTCACTGAGGACGAGGTCCGTGGCTTCCTGGATCAGCAAGGCTATACACGCATCCACCACGAAGACGCCCCGACCCAGCCTCCGCGCCCCAAAAAGGGCAAGGCCGCAGCGCCCCGCAAGACGTTGCACGTCGTGCAGGATCGCTTTCGCTACGGCAGCACCGAGTCCGAACGGATCATGGAAGCCCTGGA
>JAKDMO010000039.1 GCA_030452305.1 Alcaligenaceae bacterium
GTGTAAGTCCTCCCGTAAGTTGATCACATCGAACGAAGCGAAGCGCAACTGCATGTCCACGACAGTGGAGCGGGCAGGCGTAGGCAGTGGTGAAACCGCTGTTGATCCTGTCAGCGAGGAAACGAGCGGCCCGTGTCATGGAAATGAGCATAATGATCCCGAAACCCGACGGCAGTCAGCGCGAGGTGGGTATCCCGACAGTGACGGATCGCCTGATCCAGCAGGCCTTGCTGCAAGTGCTGCAACCCTTGCTTGACCCGACCTTCAGCGGGCATAGGGGGCAGTTCATCAGAACTGCCCCCTATGCCGATTCGGCGTTACGTCAGAGGGTGGCTGTCATCCGCATCATCGCATCATGCCCGGCAGCCAGGTGCTGATGATGGGGATATACGTCACGAGCATCAGGTTGATGATCAGGGTGATAAAGAAGGGTGCCAGGCCCTTCGTGATCTCTTCGAGGGATATCTTGGCAATCTGGCAAGACACGAACAAATTGACTCCGACGGGTGGCGTGACCATTCCTATCGCCAGGTTGACGATCATGATGATCCCGAAGTGAACCGGATCGATTCCGAACTGCATGGCAACCGGAACCAGGATGGGGGCAAGAATAAGAATTGCCGAGGTCGATTCAAAAAACATGCCGACGATCAGAAGGATTAGGTTGACGATCACCAGGAAGATAACTACGTTGGCCGTAACGTCTACCAGAATCTCGGCAATCGACTGGGGAATCATGTTGATAGTCAGAAACCAGCTCATCAAGCCCGCCCCGGACACAATAATCATGATAATTGCTGTCATGAGCGCGGCGTCGCCGAAGACATTGATCAGTGATTGGATCTTCAACTCTTTATAGACGAACACGCTGACCACAAAGGAATAGACCACGGCTACGGCCGCTGCTTCCGTCGGAGTGAAAACACCAGAATATATGCCGCCAAGAATGATGAGCGGCATGATCAATGCGAGCGACGAGTCGGATACCGCATCGAGTTTTTCCTTCCAAGTCGACTTTCTGACATCATCCTTGAAGCCCTTGATTTTGGCGATGATATAGACGGTCAGTATCAGGCTGAGCCCCAGCAAAATACCCGGCAGGATCCCGGCAATGAACAGAGACCCGATGGATACCTTGGCTACGACGCCGTATACGATCAATGGAATGCTGGGTGGAAGGATGACACCGAGTTCGCCGGACACAGCAATGGAAGCCGCTGAAAAACTGGATGAGTAGCCCTTCTTGATCATCGCCGGTATCAATATGGCGCCAATGGCTGCAACCGTCGCTGCGCTGGATCCTGATATCGCACCGAAGAACAGGCATGCCACCACGCCGGACGCGGCATAGCCGCCGCTGATATGCCCGCAAAACGCGCTGGCCAATTTAATCAATCTGGAAGATATACCGCCTGTTTCCATCAATTTTCCGGCGAGGATGAACAATGGAATGGCCAATAGCGGAAACGAATCTAGAGAGGAAAACATCTGCTGCCCGACTACGAATACAGACATGTCGGTAAAGAAAAATATTGCAAAGAGCGTCGCGCCCGCCAAAGCAAAGGCGACGGGGACCCCAAGAAATAGGAGAACGAATAATGCGGCTACGAGAATCAGTCCCATGTCTTATTGTCCTTTTTTGTTAATTCTATGAAGACGACAAGGACATTCAGTAGCGTCAGGAACGCCCCAACGGGCATCGCAGCATAAGCCACCGACATGGAAATTTCCATGGATGCGAAATTTTGATCAGAGGCCTCCGTGGTTATTATTATGCCGATATACACCAAGTAAGCCATGAATATCGCAACCAGCAGTAGCACGAGCGACCTGATTCGATACCTGATATGATCGGATACGGCTTGAATAACAGCTTCGACAGCAATGAGGGACATGTTTCGCATGGCAATGCCCATACCCAGAAATACGACCCATATGGACAGGTACTTGGCAACCTCTTCTGACCATATGAGCGGAGAATGCCAGATATACCTGAGAACAACCTGCACGAACAATATCAACGCTAAAGCGGCGAGAAAAATAGCGATGGTGAAGAATATAATTCTGTTTATCTTCTCAACTACATGTATGTAGGATTGTGTGAGCTGCACTTTGTCTCCTTGGAGTGCGTCTGCGGAAGATCAACTATTGGCCTGGATCTTGTCTTTCATATCGGCGACTACGTTCGTGAGCTTTCCATGAATCAGGTAACCGACCAGACATTGTGCAGCGACCATCGCCATTCGGTCCCGGGTCTCAGCCGTGGCGGAACCGATATGGGGAACCAGCACGGTGTT
Organism: Alcaligenaceae bacterium; assembly: GCA_030452305.1. Taxonomy (GTDB): domain Bacteria; phylum Pseudomonadota; class Gammaproteobacteria; order Burkholderiales; family Burkholderiaceae_B; genus Castellaniella. The sequence goes on from JAKDMO010000039.1 coordinate 2,298, forward strand.
ATCCAGATTGGTAAGCGGGTTGTCGGGCTCAATCGGTTCGGACTCGAATACATCGAGACCCGCACCATAGATCTGACGGCTTTCCAAGGCGTTGATTAATGCCTTTTCGTCGACGGTAGAGCCTCTGGAGGCATTGATGAATACTGCCGTATCCTTCATTAGTTTGAACTCGCCTTTTCCGATAAGGTGATATGTGTGCCGGTTTAATGGAACCAGAAGCACAATAAAGTCAGCTGCGGTCAAAAGCATTTCCATAGACGTGTAGGTGATCGCCAATCGCTCTTCCAGTTCCGGTTTTCGGGTGCGACTGGTATACATCACATCCATGTTGAAGCAGCGCGCTCTTTTTGCGACGGTTTCGCCTAGCTGGCCCAGCCCGATGATCCCAAGCCTTTTGCCGAATACATCCAGGCCGAACTGTGGCGTATCGTCGCCATGCGCCCATTTTCCTGAACGTGTGTATCGGTCGAGCTCAGTAAAACGTCTGGCGGTGGCGATCATCAACCCGAAAACCAGATCGGCGACGGTCTCGTTCATCTGGCCTGGCGCATGCGTGCCGATTACTCCGCCATTTATCATCTCATCGATATTGAAGTTATCGTAACCAGCGGACATGTTGCTGACGATCTTCAGTTGCTTTGCATGAGAGATCAGTTCCTTGTTGATCGGAATGCCATGGCCGAACAGACCGTCGACATCGACGATTTTCTCAAACAACGCCTGCTTGGGAATCCATTCTCTTTTGTCCCAGACTTCGAGCTCGAAATGTCTTTCCAGATGTTCTCTGACGCGCGCAGATATAACGTTGGTTGCGTAAACCTTGGGCTTCATCCCTGATCTCCAAATATTGAATTGTCTGTCCGTGCCGAGGGGGTGTGAGCCCTCAGTCTCTTTGATCCGTATGTGCCCCGACCGAGGCACATGACACGTTATGTGCAAATTTTCCGAGTACCCCTTTCCTCACAAGCTGGGAGCGCGGCGAGAGTGTTTTTCTTCTTTTTTCAAGCACTTCGTCGGGAACTTGCATGGTTATTTCCTGCTTTATCGCGTCGATTGTGACCAAGTCGCCTTCATTCAGTAGGGAGATGGGGCCACCCGATTGGGCTTCGGGTGCAATATGGCCTACAACTAGGCCATGCGTGCCGCCCGAAAAGCGCCCATCGGTCAGTAACGCAACTTTTTCACCTAAGCCCTTGCCGACCAATATGGCCGAAGCCGACAGCATTTCTGGCATTCCCGGGCCGCCCTTGGGGCCCACGTAGCGAATGACAAGCACATCGCCTTCATTGATCTTGTTGTGCGTGATTGCTTCCACTGCGTCGCTTTCCGTATTGAACACGCGGGCCGGCCCCGTATGCTTTTTCACCGATACGCCCGACATTTTTGCTATCGCTCCGCTGGGTGCCAGATTGCCTCGGAGCACGACCAGAGGGCCTTGCTTGCTATATGGTCGATCAATCGGGTGGATGACATCCTGCCCTTCGATCAGGCCCGTTTGGTCAGCCAGATTGGTTGCGATCGTTTCTCCTGTAACCGTCAGGCAATCCCCGTGGATGAACCCCTTTTCCCAAAGCATTTTCATGACAGCCTGGACCCCGCCGACATGGTAGAGATCCTCCATCACATATTTTCCGCTGGGCTTCATGTCAGCGATGTGCGGTACCACCTTTTGAATCCGGTCGAAATCATCTAGTGTCAAGTTCACACCGATCACGTGCGACATAGCAAGCAAATGCAATACAGCATTGGTCGATCCGCCCAATGCCATGACAACGGTAATGGCGTTTTCAAACGCCTTTTTTGTCATGATGTCCTTTGGGTATATGCCTTTTTCAATCAGCTTGTAGAGCGCCTCGCCGGATCTGAGGCATTCTTCCTCTTTGTGCGCGGATTCGGCGGGCGTTGAGGAGTTCCCGGGCAGGCTCATGCCCATGGCCTCTATGGCCGCCGCCATGGTGTTTGCGGTATACATGCCGCCACAGGCGCCCGCGCCGGGGCAGGCGGCGCATTCGAGTGCGTCCAAACGCTCTTGGTTGATCGAGCCTTGGTTGAACTGGCCTACGCCCTCGAATACAGAAAGAAGGTCAATGCGTTCAGCGCCTATCTTCCCGGAGGCGATTGTTCCACCATAGACGAAAATTGCCGGTACTTCGGCATTTGCGATCCCGATCATGCAGCCTGGCATGTTTTTATCGCAGCCGCCAATCGCTAGCACCGCATCCAGATTCTCGCCGCCGATGACGGTTTCGATCGAATCAGCAATCAGATCACGGCTTGGTAGCGAGTAACGCATGCCTTGCGTTCCCATTGCGATTGAATCGGATACCGTGATGGTATTGAATATGAACGCCACGGCGCCTGCCGACTGTGCGCCGGCTTTCGCCGCCCTTGCGAGGGCGTCGATGTGGATATTGCACGGAGCAACCTCGCTCCATGTGCTGGCAATGCCAACCATGGGTTTGCGAAAGTCATCATCCTTCAATCCGACAGCCCTGAGCATTGCCCTATTCGGAGCTCTGATTGGCCCTTCATTGAATACCTTGCTGTTGATTTGTAGCTCTTTCTTCATTTAGAGTTGCTCCCGATATATAGGCGCCGCACCTGTCCTGATCGATTGCGTCTGACCACGATCAGTTCGATACTGAATGGCCGTTCAGCCGCAGATACAGGTTGGATCAAGCGAATCTTTACAGTGATTGCTTTTGTTCTGAATTGTGGAACGTATATTCATTATTCGATACAGTGTTATATAACCACAATTTTGCTTGCTAAAGCAACTCTTTCCGTACAAGCACATATGTGAATTTTGCCGACCCCTCAACCTTTAAGCCTGTGATCAACGGCTGGCGGCGGTGTGACGGATATGCCCCTATCCGGACCGGTGCCACAGCATGTGACACAAATCAGGTAGCGGGGGAATCAATTGCGCGGGCAAGGCTGTGCTAATTGTCAAATAGCGGGCTTGACCCTGTCCTGCCGAGTATGTACCCTCGAATCCGGCATACAGGCCTGTGTACGAATACCCGGCAAAATCTTTCTTGCGAGGCGCGGTGAGTATGAAGGACATCACAGAGTTCACTGCAACCCGCATCGTTGGGCACATCGCGGATCGTGAGCTAAGCGCCCGCGATGTCTGCCAGGCATATCTGGACCGCATCGAGCAGTTCAACCCTGTGATCAATGCCGTTTGCACCCCTAATCCTCGGGCTTTGGACGATGCGATCGACGTCGATCGACGCTTGGCGGCAGGGTTGGCGCCGCGCGCACTTGAAGGCGTACCGTTTCTGGTCAAGGACAATCTTGAAACCAAGGGCTTGCGCACCACCTTCGGATCGCGTTTGATGCAGGATTACGTTCCTGCCGAGGACTCGGCCTGTGTCGAACGCATGCGTCAGGCGGGCGCTGTATTGCTGGGCAAAACCAACACGCCTGAGTTCGCGCATGACGTCAACACAAGCAATTTCCTCTTTGGCACTACACGCAACCCCTGGAACCTGACTGTCTCGGCTGGCGGTTCCAGCGGTGGGTCGGGTGCAGCGGTTGCCGCAGGTTTCGCGCCACTGGCCATAGGTACCGATTTCGGTGGTTCGGTGCGCATCCCGGCCTCGTTCAATGGAATCGTTGGAATTCGTCCCGCGCCGGGCAGAGTGCCGGTCTACCCGACGGACTTCGGCTGGGATACCCTGGTCCCGCACGTTGTCGGGCCAATGGCTGGCAACGTCAGGGATGCTGCTCTCATGCTTGATGTGATGGCTGGGCAGGACTCGCGCGACCCCATGAGTCTCGTCGAACCTGGTCGCAGCCTGGCCAACCTGGCCGACGACGCTCTTGGACTCGAAGGCCGGCGCATTGCATTCTGCTCGGATCTCGGAGGGCTTGCCAAGGTTGACGAGGAAGTCAGTGCGCTTGCCCGCCAGGCGGCTTTCAGTTTTGCAGCCCTGGGCTGCCATGTCGAGGAGGCGTGCTTTGACGCGTCCGATCTACTCGATATTATTGCCGGGACGCGAGGCTTCGGCATGGTGGCGCGGTACGCCGAACGCTACGAACAGCACAAGGGCTTAATGACGCCAGTTCTGAAAAACCAGATTGAGGCGGCGCTGCGCTTGGATTTGCCCACGATGCTGAGCGCTGAAAAACTCAGAACGCTTTATTGGCGTCGCTTGGCCACGTTCATGGACAAGTACGACTACATCATTACTCCGACTTGCGCGGCCCCCCCATTTAGTCTGGGTGAGCCGGAACCGAGTGATCGTCCGGCTCCATCGCGGTTGCACGATGTCGCATTGCTTACCTACGCATTCAGTGTTGTCGGGTTGCCGGTGGTGGCGCTTCCGTGTGGGGTGACCGCGTCGGGCTTGCCTGTCGGCATCCAGCTGGCGGCAAGTCGGCAGCGTGAGGATCTGGCGCTGCAGGCGGCTTACGGTTACGAAGCCGTGCATCCCGAATGCTTTGGGCGCCCGGCTATCAAGCTACCGTAGTAGCGCCAGTAGATGCGTGGCGTTGCGGGCGCCGGTCTTGACCATCAGACGATTGCGGTACGTTTCGATCGTGCGGGGACTTAATTGCAGCTTGCGGGCGATCTCTTTGCTGGTCAGGCCCGCGCTCATCCCTTCGATGATGGCGTGTTCTCTGCTGGATAGCTTCAGATTTGCATTAAGCTCGGGGCGCGTGATCTCGAACGTGCACGCCATCATCAGGTAGGGATCCGTCTGGTCCTTGCAGCGGCCCTTGACCCGGACCATCAGCGGCTCTGCACAACTGCCCACCATGATGCGCTCGTCGCAGTTCTGGCCACGATGCCGCAGGACCTCGCCCCACTGATCGCCCCGATCAACGAACTCGCGGTAGCTGGGATACAAAATCTCGAGTGACTGCCCCACGATATCGCCGGGTTCGTAACCAAACATATTCGCGAACAGCGAGTTTGTCTGGGTAATCATCCTTCCGACAGATAGCAAGATTCCTACCGGAAGTAACTCTTCAAGCAGAGACTCGTTCGCGGAAGCAGTCGTGGCATTGGGGAAATGTTCCATGGCTCGTAACGTGTCGTGTTTTTACGGACTTGCGGCGGATATGACGTTCTAGGATAGTAAGCACTATACGGGATGGGCATCGGTGTTTACCCGATGCAGAGGTATCGCCGCCAAGTCCAAGATATCTGTTTTCTGGAGCGTTGATGAATATTGTTCAATTGTTATTGACCAGGGCGCGACAATATCCACACGCACCAGCAATAACATTTTCCGGTGCGACCACGACATTTGAGGCATTGGCCGATACGGTGACCCGCATGGCGGGGGCGTTGCAGGCACAACTTGGTTTGCGTCCCGGTGATCGGGTCGCGCTCTGGATGGAAAACCGCCCTGAGTTCCTCGAGTCCCTGTTCGCATGCTGGGTGGCAGGTGTATGTGTGGTACCCGTCAACGCCAAGCTCCACGGGCGCGAAGTGGCTCATATCATCCAGAATTCGGGCGCCAAAGTGGTGCTCACCACTGCCTACTTGGAAGGCGCTCTGCGGGACCAAATGGGTGCCGACGAAGCCGCCGTCACGGTGATCGTCGCTGATCACCAGGAATATCGGTCGCTCGCTCTGGGTGAGCCGATCGTCTGTCATGATGCCGCACCCACTGATCCGGCCTGGATTTTCTATACCAGCGGTACCACGGGCTTCCCCAAAGGAGCCATTCTGTCCCACCGCAACCTGATCTTCATGTCCTTGGCCTATTACGCCGATATCGAACAGGTCGCGCCCGGGCAGACCATGGTGCATGCTGCACCGCTATCGCACGGTTCCGGCCAGTACCTGTTGCCACATCTGTTTGCGGGTGGGCATCAGGTCATCCTGCCCAAGTTCGACGTACGTCAGGTTCTGGAGGCCTTCACGCAGTATGAGGGGGTCTCGATCTTTGCCGTACCCACCATGATTACGCGCCTGGTCCAGTGTGTCGAGCAGATGCCTGACTGGAAGGGCGACGTGCGCACCATCATTTATGGCGGGGCGCCGATGTATTTTGTAGACCTGGTCAAGGCGATGGAAGTATTCGGTACCGGCTTCTATCAACTGTATGGGCAGGGTGAGTCGCCCATGACGATCACAGGGCTGACCCGGCGCGAGCATGCGCTGGCCCGCGAGGCTGGTGATGCTGTGCACCTGGCGTCCTGCGGGGTCGCACGCACGGGTGTCGAGGTACGTGTCGTGGACCCGGAGACGGGACACGAGCTTGGCCCGGGCCAACTGGGCGAAATCGTGGCGCGCAGCGATTGCGTGATGGCGGGGTACTGGAACAATCCCGCTGCCACTGCATCGGCACTACGCGACGGCTGGCTATGGACCGGAGACATTGGCGTCATGGACGAACAGGGCTATCTGGCACTGCGGGATCGCTCCAAGGACATGATCATCAGTGGGGGCACCAATATCTATCCACGTGAAATCGAGGAAGTGCTGCTCATTCATGATGCGGTCTCTGAATGCGCCGTGGTGGGGCGCCCTCATGGTGATCTCGGCGAGGAACCGGTCGCCTTCATCGTATGCCATGAGGGAAAGGATGTCAGTGCGACTGAGCTCGACGAACTGTGCCTGCAGCACATCGCCCGATTCAAGCGGCCCCGCGATTATCGCTATATCGAGTCATTGCCAAAGAGCAACTACGGCAAGATCCTCAAGAGCCAGTTGCGCACACTACTTAAGGGGGAGGCCTCATGACCACGATCCATTACGAGCGGCATGGCCGCGTCAGGCTCATCACAATAGACCGTGTCGCCCAGATGAATTCTCTGGATTTCACTGCAAACGACGAGTTGATCGATATATGGCGCGAATTTGATCGGGATGATGACGCCCGCGTTGCCGTGATAACGGGGGCGGGGGGCACGTCGTTTTGCGCCGGCGCGGACCTCAAGACATACACCATGAACTTCGCACAAAGTCCGGCACCGGAATTTCGGAAGAACTACACCAATGGCCCGGGCTTTGGCGGTATTACGCGCAATCTCAACATCGATAAACCGATCGTCGCGGCCGTCAACGGCTTTGCGATTTCGGGCGGTTTCGAACTCGCTTTGGCGTGCGACCTACGGTTCTGCGCGCCCAATGCCGAATTTGCGCTTCAGGACGCCAAATGGGGCTTTCATGCCTGTGACGGCGGCCTGATACGTCTGCCGCAGATCGTCGGCCTGGGCAATGCCATGGAGATCATCCTATCGGGTGAGCGTATCGATGCTGATCATGCTTACCGCATAGGCTTGGTCAACCGCATTGTGCCCGCCGCCCAACTGGTGGGTGACACGATCGAGTATGCGCAGATGCTGGCGCGGCGCTCGCCGCTGTCACATCAATTCGGCAAAGAAGTCATGAGGCGCGCAGTCGGGCTTCCGCAGGATGAGGCTCTCCGGATGGAGTCGCGCTCATTCCGTGACTTCGGTATGACAGCGGATCTCGCCGAGGGAACGTCCGCTTTCAAGGAGCGGCGAGAAGCAAATTTCAAGGGACATTGACGTTTCGTTGCTAATACCTCTGACAAAACCCAGGAGACATCATGAAGAACATACATCGAACCATTCAGTGCGGCTGCCTTTCCATATTGTCTGCAGCAATTCTAGCCGTTGGCACGCCAGTGTCGGCCCAGGTAAAAGTTGGGGTCATGCAGGCATTAAGCGGCCCTCCTGCCATTATTGATTTTGGTGAATCCTACCTGCAAGGCATCAAGACAGCACTCGAAGACTATGAAGCGGCTGGTGGCAAAACCAAGATCGAACTGGTTGTATACGATGATGAAGCCAATCCGCAGCGCGCGGTCTCATTGGCTCAGCGGTTGATTCAAAGCGACCGGGTGCCTGTTGTGATCGGCACGGTCAGCAGCGGCAATGTGCTGGCTATGTCGCCTGTCTTTCAGAAGGCTAAGGTTCCCCTCATGGCGGGCCCCGCCGTCGTCACAAACATCACGAGCGACTTCATCGACAAGAAGCCCAGTTATATCTTCAGATGCTCGATGGTTAATAAGTTCGAAATCGAAGCTGTGGTTGACTGGGCGACCAAGAATTTCAAGAAGATCGGTTTGATCCACTCCACCACGGGTGCGGGCATTTTTGCTGCTGCCGAGGTCGAACAAGGATTGAAGAATCGCGGCGCGTCCTTGACAGCACTCGAAGTCGCTGCACCCGGCGTGAATGATCTGACGCCCCAGATGGTCAAGATGCGCGATGCCGGCGTGGAATTGATACTGAATTTCCATGAATCCTATGAACTGCCGTTTCGCGCAATGTCGCGCATCAATTATAAACCGGTCGTTGCTGGACCTTGGGGGCTGTCGTCCACCAAGGTGCCTGAGATTGTGGGCAAAGATACCATCGAGGGGACGGTTATGGGGCAGGCTTTGGACATATCGACGCCTGCCGCAGCGGACTTCGACAAGCGCATGCGCGAGGAATACGGTACGGCCTACCGCTGGCCAGTGGTAGCGGCGTTGGGCTATGACGCGGCACAAATCGTTTTCAAAGCGGTTGACGAAGTCGGGAAATCCGATCCTGTGGCCATCCGTGATGCTATTGAAAACGTAGACGGAATAAAGGCCGTTTCCGCTACCCCCACTAAGCCATTCAGTGCCAATGACCACGAATGTCTGGACCAGCAAGACGTGTTTCTTGGTGTGTGGAAGGGCGGCGAGGTCGTTCGCCTCAACTAGTTAGTACGATCAGGAGCGGAACACCATGCAGATAGCAACGGCGATTCAGCTATTGACGGGGGGGCTGGCGATGGGGGCGATTTACTCGCTTGTCGCCACCGGCCTCTATATCACTCATTTAGCTACCGAACGGGTGAACTTCGGGCAGGGCGACTTCCTCATGGCGGCGGCGTTCCTGACCCTTGCAACCCGTGCCACAGGTATGCCGCTGATCGTTGCTATCTGCTTGGTTGTTGTTGCTCTTGGCATTATGGGTTGGCTGCTCGAGCGGATTGCTATCCGTCCGCTCGACCGACAGCGAGCTTCGCCAATTGGTGCATATGGATGGATTCTGACCACTGCGGGGGTGGCTTTCATTCTTCAGAATATCGTCGAACTGATCTATGGCAAGTCTTCCCAATACTCTCCGCCGTTGTTTTCTGATTCGCGCGACAACGTTTTGCAGGTGATGGGGGTCGGCCTAGTGGTTGAAGAGCTCCTCGTCATTGTTGCTGCAGTGGTTGTTGTTGTGTTGTTCTATTGGTTTATGTTTCGTACCCGATGGGGCAAAAGCATTTACGCCGTTGCTTTCAATCCCGAGGCTGCATCGCTTTTGGGAATAAGCACTGGTAACGTGAAAATTGCAGTGTTTGTGATTGCCTCCATCCTGGCTGCTGTGGCTGGGGTGTTGATCGGGCCTCTCGTGACGGTTCACCCCCAAATGGGTTTGATTTTCACCATCAAGGCACTGATCGTGGCTGCAGTAGGTGGTTTTAGTAATCCGTTCGGAATATTGATTGGTGGCTTGATGTTCGGTGTTGCCGAATCGATGTCGAACTATGCCGACTCCAGCTTTGGCGATCTGTATCCGCTGCTGGCTGCATTGGTCATCATTGCGATTTGGCCTTCGGGGCTGTTCGGAGAAAGGGCGCGTGATGTCCGTTGAGAATATTGTTAGTGAGATGGCCCCTCGTGCGCCGCTGCGCTACTACGCGGCTGGCTTGCTGCTGATCCTTGCACTGCCCTGGTTGCCCGTCAATCCGTTCGTGGTGTATCTGGCCCAGACGTTCGCGTATACCGCCATTGCTGTGATTGGCCTGAACTTGCTGCTGGGCCTGTCCGGCCAGATGTCGCTCGGTCAGGCGGGCTTTTATGCCTTGGGGGCATACGGCTCAGCGCTCGTCGCACTCAAGCTGGATTGGCCGGTGCCCGTCGCGATAGCGTTCGGCACCATGGTGGCCATTGTGGTCGGGGCTTTAGTGGGCATATTTGCCCTGCGTACTCGAGGGCTCTACCTCGCCATGGCTACCATGGTCGTTGGTTTCGTGATCGAAATCATAGCCCAGCGCTGGGTGGGCGTGACGGGGGGCTCCATGGGCCTGACTGCAATTCCGCAGATTGATCTGGGCGTCAGCAATCCTGTGTCTATGGGGTTCCTGTATTTCGCCGGAATCTGCCTGCTGGTGGTTCAAATTGGCGCCGACTATATCAATGATTCCTTTGTCGGCCGACGATTGCGGGCCGTCCGCGAGTCCGAAACCTTCGCGGCTTCGGTGGGAATTCGCGTGGCGTGGTGGCGGGCTGTCACGTTCGCGGGTTGTGCCGGCCTGGCGGGCTTGGGCGGAGCCTTGTTCGCGCATCAATCGGGTTATGTCGGTAGTGACGCATTCTCGATCAGGTTAAGCATTTCATTGCTGATCGCAGCAGTCATAGGCGGGTTGGGTACGCGCACGGGGCCACTGCTTGGAACGCTGATTCTGCTGGGCATGTTTGAACTGATTGCCGGTATCGAAGACTATGGCTTGCTGATCCATGGTGGCATTCTGCTTGGGGTACTGGTGGCTTTTCCGAAAGGTGCGGCAGGCATACTCGCCATTGTGCGGCGCTGTCTTCCCGGCCGGGCGCGCCAACCGTCAGCCGGTACATTATCGGCTTTGAAGGATAGCGTGTCGTTGCAGGGGCGCACGCAAGGCGCGCAGCTATCCATCCTGGAGGTATCCAAGAGCTACTCCGGTGTGCTGGCGGTGGACAAGGTGTCAATCGAGGTGAAGGCCGGCGATGTGCACGGGTTGATCGGTCCGAATGGCGCGGGGAAATCTACTCTGATCAATATCATCGCCGGGGTCTATCGTTGCGATGCGGGAACCGTGCAGCTTGATGGGCAGGATATCACCGCATTGACAACACCGGATCGTGCCAGGCGCGGGCTGGCGCGCACATTTCAGAATCTTCAATTGATCGAGGCCGTCAACGCGCTGCAGAACGTGCAGTTCGGCTTTGTCGAAGCACCGGCTGTGATGGGCGATTTCGCGCAATGGTGGCGTGGTACCCGCTTTGAAGAACGTGAACGCAGCGAAGCACTTGCCATCATGGATTTCCTCGGCATTGCAGATCTGGCACAGCGGTTTCCGGGCGAGCTGTCGTACGGACATCGTAAGCTGCTGGAGCTTGCCCGCGCGATCGCCCAGCGTCCGCGCATCATGCTGCTTGATGAGCCTATTGCGGGTTTGAATGCTCAGGAAGCTCGGGAAATCGGATCGGTTGTCAAACGCCTGCGTGCCCTGGGCATCACCATCATTGTTGTTGAGCACAATATGGAGTTCGTTATGTCGACCTGTGACGCGATTAGCGTGCTCGACTATGGGCAGCTCATCGTCACCGGCACGCCAGAGCTAGTCCAGAAAGACGCCCGTGTCTTGGACGCCTATCTTGGTAAAAGCGAGGCTACGGCATGATCATAGGAAAAGCGATTCGTGCACGTATCGGGTCAAACCAGGTCCTGCGTGGCATCGACATAGAGGTTCAGGCGGGCCAGATGTTGGCTGTCATTGGTGCTAACGGGGCAGGCAAGACCTCTTTGTTGCGAGCGCTGTCGAATGTTATTGCTCTTGAAAGCGGCGAGATTTCGTTTGATGGCCGTTCAACCGCAGGCCGATCCGTGCATGAACTCGCTCGTCATGGTCTGGTCCATGTTCCCCAGGGCCGCCAGATCATTCCGAATCTGTCAGTGCGCGACAACCTCCTGATTGGAACGCATCATCAGGGGCTATCGGTATCCGAAGTCAACGAACGTCTTGAGCAGGAATTTGACCGTTTTCCCGTCCTGCGTCAGCGTCAGGCGATTGCCGGGGGGTCACTGTCGGGCGGCGAGCAGCAGATGCTGGCGGTGTCGCGCGGTCTGATGATGAAGCCCAAGGTTCTGATGCTGGACGAGCCTTCGTTGGGTTTGGCCCCAAAAATCGTGCGCTTGATCCTGGAGACCCTTCGCTCTCTGACCCGCGAGGGTCTAGCAGTCATTCTGGTTGAGCAGGCGGCTGTCCTTGCGCTGGAATATTCAGATTGGGCGATCGTCTTGCGCAATGGCGAATGCGCTTTGCAAGGCGATGCAGCGTCCATGGCAGGCAGTCAGGCTTTGATTGAGGGCTATCTGTCCTGATGCCATTGCATTTTGCCGATGCCTGTTTTGGGTTCGGCCCTTTCTTCACACTTATGTTTAAAGGTGAGTTATGCGCAATGTATACATAATTGGAGCTTCGTCCACACCGTTTGGCAAACACGCCGATAAGTCCTTTCATGACCTGACACGGATGGCCTATCTGGATGCACTTGATGATTGTGGACTGGGAAACCAAAAGGGTGCGGGCGACCTGATAGAACAGGCCTGGTTTGGCAATTGTGGCATGGGTTACTGGGGTCAGGGCGGCATACGGGGGCAGGTTTGCTTTGATCCTCTGGTCGAAGACGGCCTGTTTCCCGAACGTGTGCCCATGATCAACGTTGAGGGTGGCTGCGCCACCGCTTCCATGGCCTTTCATGGCGCTTGGAAAGATATTCTTTCCGGACAAGCCCATGTCAGCCTTGCAATCGGCGTGGAAAAACTAGTGAGCCCGGATGCGCCCGAACGTATCAAGAAGATTTTCGATGCCGCCATCGACCAGTTCGATCCTCAGAAATGGCACGATTATTATGCCCAGGCCGGCGCCGAGGTTGGCAAGGATTTTCAGGTGGGCGCCGATCGGACCGTCTTCATGGACACCTACGCGATGCAGGCACTCTGGCATATGAAGCGCTATGGCACCACTCAGCGCCAGATTGCCTGCGGCGCCTCGAAAAACCACTATCATGGCAGCCTCAATCCAAAAGCCCAATACCGTTTCGAGGTGTCTGTGGATGAAGTTCTGGCTGATCGCGAAATTAGCCACCCACTGACACGATCTATGTGTGCACCTCTGGGTGATGGTGCCGCTGCCGCTATTCTTTGTTCTGAAGACGCATTGGCCAATTTCCCTAGGGAAGTACAAGCTAGAGCAGTCAAGATCCGCACCAGCACTTTATCGGGTGGCAAGTATCGAAAGCTTGATGAACCGGGCCTGTCCATGGTCGCTGCGAACAAGGCCTATGCCTCGACCGGTTTGACGCCTAAAGACATCGATTTGGTAGAACTGCATGACGCCACATCGTTCAGCGAGCTCTACCAGCTCGAGATGCTCGGTTTCTGCCCGGTGGGCGAGTCGGGCGCCTTCGTGGAATCCGGGGCAACGACACTTGGCGGCAAGCTGCCTGTCAATGTCTCGGGCGGCCTGGTATCCAAAGGGCATCCTATCGGGGCAACTGGGTTATCCATGGTCTACGAGATCACTAGGCAGTTGCGTGGTGAGGCCGGGGATGCACAGGTTCAGGGTGCAACCTTGGGAATGATCGAGAACGGTGGCGGGGTCATGGGCTTTGACGAAGCCGCCTGCGCAATTGCCATTCTTGAAAAAGATCGGTAGGGGTACAGCACCCCCCTATCAACTGCCTCACATCCCCTACCCACCCC
>JAKDMO010000208.1 GCA_030452305.1 Alcaligenaceae bacterium
ACGAGCTTGCGCAAGGCCTCGACCGGATCCACCATATCCAGATGCAGGGACAGCTCGGCGGCCCGGATATCCGCATACGCGCCCTCTAGTACCGACAAAAACAGATCGTTCTTATTACCAAAATAATAATAAATCAGCCGCTTATTGACCCCTGCGCGCTCTGCGATGCGCTCGACCCGTCCGCCGGCAAAGCCGTGTTCTGTGAACTCATCGCGCGCAGCAGCGAGAATCGCCGCCTGTGACCGCTCGGTATCGCGCGATATCGGAGCAGACAGCGGCTTTGTATTGCGACTCATTGCGCGACCCGAACCGCGCTTCACTGCGCGGCGCGGGAACCTTCCAGAACCGCAGCATGCAGGGCCTGCAGACTATAGACCTTCAGACCGCCGCCATGCCGCAAGTACTGCAGCCCCTCTACCGCCGCGCGCGCGCCGGCGATGGTGGTAAAGAAGGTGACGCGGTTGGCCAGGGCCTGAATGCGGATCGTGCGGGAATCGGCAATCGCATTGCGGCGCTCTTCGACGGTGTTGACGACCAGGGCGACCTCGCTGTTTTTGAGCATATCAACGATGTTCGGGCGCCCTTCCGTGACCTTGTTCACGACCTTTACCGGCAGGCCGGCGCTTTCGATCTTTGCAGCCGTGCCACGTGTGGCCACGATCTGGAAGCCCATGTCCACCAGGCCGCGCGCCACTTCGACCGCACGCGGCTTGTCCTGGTCACGCACACTGATAAATACCTGACCCGATTCAGGCAACCAGGCACCTGCGGCAATCTGGGATTTCACAAAGGCTTCGCCAAAGCTATCGCCCACACCCATAACCTCGCCAGTGGACTTCATCTCGGGCCCGAGGATGGTATCAACGCCTGGAAACTTGATGAAGGGAAAGACGGCTTCCTTAACGCAATAATAGTCTGGGGTGCGCTCGTCGGTGACGCCCTGATGCGCCAGGGTCTGCCCCGCCATGGCCCGTGCGGCGATCTTGGCCAGTTGCAGGCCGGTCGCCTTTGATACGAAGGGCACCGTACGCGATGCGCGCGGATTGACTTCCAACACGTAGACCTCACCGTCCTGAATGGCGAACTGCACATTCATCAGCCCCTTGACGTTCAGCGCCTTGGCCATCAGGGCCGTCTGGCGCTTGATCTCGGCGACGGATTCTGTGGAAAGGGAATACGGTGGCAGACTGCAGGCCGAGTCGCCCGAGTGCACACCGGCTTGCTCGATGTGTTCCATCACACCGCCGATGAACACCTGCTCGCCGTCGGCGATGCAGTCCACATCGACCTCTGTGGCGTTGTTCAGGAAGTGATCCAGCAGTACCGGCGAGTCATTGCTGACCTTGACGGCCTCGCGCATATAGCGCTCCAGGTCCTGCGGCTCGTGCACGATTTCCATGGCGCGGCCGCCCAGCACATAGCTGGGGCGCACCACCAACGGATAGCCGATCTCGCCGGCCAGCGCCAAGGCCTCGCTCTCGGCGCGCGCCGTACGATTGGCCGGCTGACGCAGCCCGAGCTTGGTCAGCAATTTCTGGAAGCGTTCGCGATCCTCGGCCACATCGATGGAATCGGGGCTGGTGCCAATGATGGGCACCCCATTGGATTCCAGGGCGCGCGCCAGTTTCAGCGGCGTCTGGCCACCGTACTGAACGATCACACCCACCGGATTTTCCTTGTGGACGATCTCGAGCACGTCTTCGAGCGTAAGCGGCTCGAAATACAGGCGGTCGGACGTATCGTAGTCGGTCGAGACGGTCTCGGGGTTGCAGTTGACCATGATGGTTTCGTAGCCATCGTCCCTGAGGGCCAGCGCCGCATGCACGCAACAATAATCGAACTCGATGCCCTGACCGATGCGGTTCGGCCCGCCACCCAGCACGATGATTTTGCGCCGGTCTGTGGGCGCGGCCTCGCACTCGTCCTCGTAGGTGGAGTACATATAGGCCGTGTTGGTGGGAAATTCCGCCGCGCAGGTATCCACGCGTTTGTAGACCGGCCGCACATCAAGCTGATGGCGCAGCTTGCGCACCTCACCCTCGGTCGTATCCAGCAGGAAGGCCAGGCGCCGGTCAGAGAATCCACGGCGCTTGAGCTCGCGCACGGTGGCTTCATCCAGGTCGGCCAGGGTACGCTGCTCGAGCGCCAGCTCGATATCGACGATTTCCTTGATCTGGGCCAGGAACCACGGATCGATGGATGTCAGGCCGTGGACTTCATCCAGCGTCATGCCTTGTGCAAAGGCGTCGCCCACGTACCAGATGCGCTCAGGCCCGGGCTCGCCCAGTTCGATCTGCAGTTTTTCGCGATCCGTGGTCTTTTGATTCAGGCCGTCAACACCTACTTCCAGCCCACGCAACGCCTTCTGGAAGGATTCCTGGAAGGTGCGCCCGATCGCCATGACTTCGCCCACCGACTTCATCTGGGTCGTCAGGCGCGAATCGGCCTGAGGGAATTTTTCGAAGGCAAAACGCGGCACCTTGGTCACTACGTAGTCGATCGAGGGCTCGAACGAAGCCGGCGTAGCACCACCGGTGATTTCATTGCGCAGTTCGTCCAGCGTATAGCCTACCGCCAGGCGTGCGGCGACCTTGGCGATCGGAAACCCGGTTGCCTTCGAGGCCAGTGCCGAGGAGCGCGAGACCCGCGGATTCATTTCAATGACGATCATGCGCCCGTTGGCCGGGTTGACCGCGAACTGAACGTTCGAACCCCCTGTATCGACGCCGATCTTGCGCAGCACCGCGATCGAGGCATCGCGCATGATCTGGTATTCCTTGTCGGTCAGCGTTTGCGCCGGCGCAACCGTGATCGAATCCCCTGTGTGCACACCCATGGGATCGAGGTTTTCGATGGAACACACGATAATGCAGTTATCGACGCTGTCGCGCACGACCTCCATCTCGAATTCCTTCCACCCCAGCAGCGATTCCTCGATCAGCAATTCATTGGTGGGCGAGGCCTCGATGCCACGACGGCAGATCGTTTCGAACTCTTCGCTGTTGTAGGCAATGCCGCCACCCGTACCGCCCAGTGTGAAGCTGGGGCGGATGACCACGGGAAAGCCCGAAGTACCGATCTCGGCGGCAATCTGCCGCTGGACCTCCCAGGCTTCGTCCAGCGTATGCGCCACACCCGACTTGGCCGATTCCAGGCCGATCTCGCCCATGGCTGTCTTGAACTTCTGGCGATCCTCGGCCTTTTCGATGGCCTGCTCGTTGGCACCGATGAGCTCAACGCCATAGCGCTCGAGCACACCGTGATGCGCCAGATCGAGCGCACAATTCAGGGCTGTTTGGCCCCCCATTGTCGGCAGCAATGCATCGGGTCGTTCGATCTGGATGATCTTTTCCACAACCTGCCAGGTGACCGGCTCGATATAGGTCACATCGGCCGTTTCGGGATCGGTCATGATTGTGGCCGGATTGCTGTTGACCAGGATGGTGCGGAAACCATCGGTCTTCAGGGCCTTGCACGCCTGTGCACCGGAGTAGTCGAATTCGCAGGCCTGACCGATCACGATAGGGCCTGCACCAATGATGAGGATGCTTTTTATGTCTGAACGCTTGGGCATGGGATGTGGGTATTAATTGGAGGCTTGGGCTTTTTGGCGGGCCATGAGGTCGATGAACCGGTCGAACAACACAAGGATGTCGTGAGGGCCCGGACTGGCTTCGGGGTGACCCTGAAAGCAGAAAGCCGGACGATCGGTGAGCTCAAAACCCTGGAGCGTCCCGTCGAACAGCGAGACGTGGGTGACCCGGGCATTGTCGGGCAGGCTGTCACCATCGACGGTGAAGCCGTGGTTTTGGCTGGTAATGAATACGCGTCCGCTGTCGAGGTCCTGAACCGGGTGGTTGGCCCCATGGTGGCCGGTCTTCATTTTGACCGTGCGGCCGCCCAGCGTGATCCCCAGGACCTGTTGCCCCAGACAGATGCCGAACAGCGGAATGCGGCGATCCAGACCTTCCTGGCAGGTCTCGACCGCGTACCCGCATGCGGCCGGATCGCCCGGCCCATTGGACAGGAACACGCCGTCGGGCT
>JAKDMO010000209.1 GCA_030452305.1 Alcaligenaceae bacterium
CTCAATGAAGTCGGTTTGACTGGCGCCGTCACCCACCCGTACGTTGAAGGCTTTTTCTTCGCCAATCGTGCTAACGGTCCTGCCCTGGTAATCGTGGGCGGGGTAGACCAGGCAGGCATTCGGCAGTGTGAATAGCCGGTGGGTGATAGAGTCATACAGTTTCTCTGCGCTGCCTTGCTGGAAGTCACTGCGGCCACAGCCACGGATAAGCAAAGCATCGCCGGTGAACACCATGGACTCGTCAGCCAATAGATAACTCATGCAGCCATCGGTGTGTCCGGGTGTGGCCATGGCGCGCAGGGATACGCCCTCGACGCCGAAGGCCTGGCCATCCTCAAGGGGCAGATCCACGTGTTCGGCCCCGATCGCTTTCGCCGATGCGATCTTGCAGCCGGTTTTCTGTTTGAGCAGCCAGGCGGCAGTGACATGGTCCGCATGGGCGTGGGTATCTACCGTCAGCATCAGCTTGAGACCCAATTCGTCGATCAGCGCAAGGTCACGCCCCACCTGGCCAAACACAGGGTCAATCAGTAGTGCTTGGCGGTGGTTTTCATCGGCGAGCAGATAAGTATAGGTAGAGGATGTGGTGTCGAACAGTTGCCGAAAAATCATTTTGTGCCTCCCTGAAGCGTTTCTCGACGCGATACTGCCGGCCCGGGGCAGGTCCACCAATTAGAATTTTCTAATGTTATACGCCAGTACCCACTAATGCGACAGTGCAACAAGGCCTTGACCTTCCATCGATGGTAAGGTTTAGCCTGTCTCTTATGTTGAATGAATTCAAGCTAAGAGGACAATCATGACGACGCCAATCAAAGTTGATCGGGCTGCAGCAGCGGTGATCAGTCTTGCGGTCGAGGGCATGTCCTGCGCGTCCTGCGTCGGGCGTGTCGAGCGGGCGCTAAAGGGTGTGCCCGGCGTGTCAGAAGCCGTGGTGAACCTGGCGACCGAAAGGGCGACCATACGCGGGCAGGCGTCGGCTGATGCGCTTATTGCAGCTGTTCAGAATGCGGGGTACGAAGCCCTGGCACGTGATGCCGTGGCCTCAGGCGACAGCGACGAGGCCATGGCTAAAAAAGAGGCCGAGCGCACTGCGCTCAAGCGTGACCTGCTGTTGTCCGCTGTGCTGGCATTGCCGGTGTTCATCATCGAAATGGGGGCGCACCTGATTCCTGGCGTACACGCGCTCGTCGAGCGCAGCATCGGTATGCAATCAAGCTGGTATTTACAGTTCATCCTGACCACGCTGGTACTGGCTATTCCGGGTCGGATCTTCTATACCAAGGGCTTCCCGGCACTGCTGCGTCTGGCGCCGGACATGAATTCCCTGGTGGCGGTCGGCACCCTGGCCGCCTATGCCTATTCGGTGGTCGCCACCTTCTTGCCTGGCTTGCTTCCGGCCGGCACGGTGAACGTTTATTACGAAGCGGCGGCAGTGATCGTGACGTTGATCCTGCTGGGCCGCTACCTTGAGGCACGCGCCAAGGGTCGGACCTCGGAGGCCATCACGCGGCTGGTCGGCCTGCAGGCTAGGGTCGCGCGTGTTTCACGCGATGGCCGGATCGTCGAGCTTCCCATTGACGAGGTGGTCTCGGGCGATATCGTCGAAGTGCGGCCGGGCGAACGGGTGCCGGTCGATGGCGAAGTCGTCGATGGCCAGAGCTATGTCGATGAGTCCATGATCACGGGCGAACCGATTCCTGTCGAAAAGTCCGTCGGCAATGACGTCGTCGGTGGTACGGTGAATCAGGCAGGCGCGTTCACGCTGCGTGCGACGGCCGTGGGCGGACAAACCGTGCTGGCCCAGATCATACGGCTGGTCGAGCAGGCGCAGAGTTCCAAGCTACCGATCCAGGCGGTTGTGGACAAGGTGACGATGTGGTTCGTGCCGGCGGTCATGACCGCTGCGGCGCTGACCTTCCTCGTCTGGCTGATCTTTGGCCCGACGCCCGCCGTGACCTTTGCCCTGGTCAATGCGGTGGCGGTGCTGATCATTGCCTGCCCCTGCGCCATGGGGCTGGCCACGCCGACCTCGATCATGGTCGGCACGGGCCGTGGCGCCGAGCTGGGCGTATTGTTCCGCAAGGGCGAAGCCCTGCAGCTTTTGAAAGACGCCAAGGTGGTGGCTGTGGACAAGACCGGCACACTGACAGAAGGCCGGCCAGAGCTCACCGATCTGGAAGTCGCCCAGGGCTTTGACCGCGCCCAGGTGCTGGTCCGCATCGCGGCGGTGGAATCCCGATCCGAGCATCCCATCGCGCGCGCCATCGTCCAGGCGGCCGAGCAAGACGGCCTTGTCCTGCCCGCTCTGGCCGACTTTGATTCGGTCACCGGCATGGGCGTGCGGGCAAACGTGGATGGCGCCCGCGTCGAGGTCGGCGCCGACCGCTACATGCGTGAACTGGGACTGGACGTGGACGTGTTCGCTGCGACGGCCGAGCGGCTGGGCAAGGAAGGCAAGTCGCCCTTGTATGCGGCGATCGACGGGCGTCTGGCCGCTATCGTCGCGGTTGCCGATCCCATCAAGCCATCAACGCCCGCCGCCATCGTGGCCCTGCATCACTTGGGCCTTAAGGTTGCCATGATCACGGGTGATAACGAAGTCACCGCGCGGGCCATTGCGGCTCGTCTGGGTATCGATGAAGTCGTGGCCGAAGTCCTACCTGCCGGCAAGGTCGATGCGGTGCGCCGGCTGAAGGCCGAGCATGGTGGTGTCGCATTTGTGGGTGACGGCATCAACGATGCGCCGGCACTTGCCGAAGCCGACGTGGGGCTGGCGATCGGCACCGGCACCGATGTCGCCATGGAAGCAGCTGATGTGGTGCTGATGTCGGGTAGCCTGCAGGGTGTCCCCAACGCCATCGCCTTGTCGCAAGCAACGATAGGCAACATCCGGCAGAACCTGTTCTGGGCCTTTGCCTACAACACGGCACTGATTCCGGTGGCGGCGGGGGTGCTGTACCCTGCCTACGGTGTGTTGCTTTCACCTATCTTTGCTGCAGGCGCCATGGCGCTGTCCAGTGTGTTTGTGCTGGGCAACGCGCTGCGCCTGCGTGGTTTCCAGGCACCCATGGCGGTAGCAGTCGGCGCCGACCAATGAAAGGTGTGAGATCAGACTAACGGGGGTCACGCCGCGCGCGGCCGCCGCAGGTCATGTTTTCGATATGAAATTCCATGGGAAATCTCTCTTGCTGTCCAGAAGTATGTGGTTGTCGGTTTTGACGTTGATTTGGTAATCGATATTTTTGCTAAAACCCATGAAACAAAAAGTCGATGGCAGCCACGATTTCATCGTGCCGATGCTGAAGGCTGAATGCGGGGCTTTTGAGTTCCTTGGCAGGAATTGCAGCCATGTACTGGGTGACCATCACGTGCTGAGCACCGTCTATGTCGAACAAGGGGTTGACCGCCTTTGCCGGTTTGGGCGCTTCGCTCAGCGGCAGCAAAGGAACAACAACCCGCGTGTTGAGCGGCTGCATAATGTCAGCCTGGACGTTGATGAGATATCCGGAACCTGACAGATTGCGGTAGACGTTGTAGCGGCCCATCAAAACATCCTGTGCTTCGCCAACGGCAGGCCGTGCTTTTCAATGAAGGCGTTGGAGCTTTCAATGGCTTCTTTGTTTTCAGTGAGCCAAAGCTCTGACCGCCTGCGTGCGATGGCTTGGGCCACGCCAGCTTCAGCCGCTTGCGAAATGTTGATGTGCAACGCTTTGGCCTCAGAAAGCAATTCTTTGGTCAGCGACACATTGGTTGCGCGTTTGGTGGCACTGCGAGGACTGCTTGCAGTCAGCATGTTCGGCTCCTTATAGACGATGGCGCATTTGATGCGCACTTTACCCAATACATTATATGTGCATCTCAGCGGGATACCCTATGCTTCTTGGCAGCAGTAATTTTGTAATCAAAACTGCCCAGCGGTCAGTATTGCACCGGCGATAACAAGAAAATGCCTTGACATGCCTGCTATGTTTACGCTGACACGCTGGCGACAGCTTCCG
>JAKDMO010000210.1 GCA_030452305.1 Alcaligenaceae bacterium
CATGCCGCCCAGCACGATGAAGCGCAGCGTGGGTGAGTAGTACATGGTCTTGAAGTGACCACGCATGGTCAGGTGCTGATTGACCGAAAACGCCAGCACAGGAATGATCATCATCATGCTCTGGACGATTGACAGGGTCACCAGCCAATGCGGCACCGGGCCGCCGACGAGGTGGTGTCCGCCCACCTGCCCATAGAAAAACGCCAGCGCCCAGAAGCCGATCAGCGACAGATTGTAGGACTGGATCGGTCGCCCGATGATCTTGGGCAGGAAGTAATAGATCGAGGCCAGCGCAATCGGGGTGTAGTACAGGCCCAGCACATTATGGCCGAACCACCAGTTCATCGTGGCCTGCTCGACACCGAAGTGCACGCCGGGTACCTTGCCCACGAAATACAGGACCGGAAACCAGAACAGGGCCGCCCCCATGTACCAGATCGACACGTATAGATGCTCGACCTTGCGATTTTGCAGCGTGAACACCAGCGGCAGCGCAATCAGCGCACCGCCCAGCACGATCAGGATGCTGACCTGCCAGGGAATTTCAAGCCATTCGAGCCCGTCATTGATGCCGGCGGCAATGCTGCCCAGTCCGGCGATCAGGCCGGCGTTCCAGAGCATACAGCCCAGGATTGCGAAGCGCCCACCGTACAGAGGGGTTTTCAGCAAGCGAGGCAAGGTCCATATGGCAATCCCGAAAGCCGCCATCGGACACCACCCATAGGCAACCATATTCAGGTGTAGCGTACGGATGCGGCCGAACGTCAGCCAGGCATATTCCGTCAGGAACTCGGGGTTATGCAGCTTGATCGAACTGATCAGCCCCGCCGACGAGGCCAGTATCAGCCAGACAATGGCACAGGACAGAAAAGTGAAGGTGACGAAGGCCGTGGACTGATCGGCCTGAATCCGTTCGGCGAGTTCTTCTTGTAACTGCTTATCCAGGGACTGATCGATCGTCGCCTTGCCGCCCTCGTGCACGACCTGCTGCAGGCCGGCCTTTTGCGACGCCGTCGCCGAGGGATCCTCGACGTGCCCGATTTCCCCTGTCGAGAAAATCACGCTGGCGGCTTCGGGGTTATCGTCGAACATGTGCCGACGCAAGGACCAGATGAAAATACATAGTCCGGTCACGGATAAAATGAAGGTGAGCAAGAGTACGGTGACTGTATCCACGATATTCCCGATAGTTGGCTCAAGGACGGATGGCTGACCGGAATCGACCCGGACCCCCTGCGGGGTGTCGCCATTTTAGACCCAGAATTGCTCTATGATAAGTCGGCAAAGGCCGCCAGGCCCCGATTTCCTTACCGCACTTGCGGTTTTCCATAGGATAAAACGACGATGGAATGCACGATTGACTGGCATGATACTGAGGGCATGCTGTTTGTTTCCCGCACCGGCAGCGGGCACATCATAGCCATGGATGGGGCGCCTGACGGGGGTGGCCAGAACCTCGCCGCCCGCCCGATGGAAACAGTTCTGGCCGGAGCCGGAGGCTGCGCTGCATATGACGTGGTGCTGATCCTGAAGCGCGGGCGCCACGCGATCACGGACTGCCGGGTAAAGCTGACTGCGGAACGTGCAGACACCGATCCCAAGGTCTTCACGCACATCCATTACGCATTCACCGTAACCGGGACCAAACTGCCGCAGGCCGCCGTCGAGCGGGCGGTGGAGCTCTCAAAGACCAAGTACTGCTCGGCGATCGCAATGCTTGAAAGCACCGCGCAGATCACCAGCTCGATCGAAATCATTGATCGCCCGGCAGCCTGAGCCGGTAGGCTCTGCACCCGGTCGTATCCGTCGGAATCAGACCGCCATCGGCGCCGTCAATGGCGGATGATGTTGGTAGCCTTCCAGGCTGAAGTCCGATGGCTCAACCCGGTCGAGCCATTCCGGCTCGAAGCGCCCGGTCTGTGCATAATCCGGGATTCGGGCTGACACATTCAACCTGGGCGCCGGATAAGGCTCGCGGCGCAGTTGCTCGCGCAGCATATCCAGATGATTCTCGTAGATGTGCGCGTCCCCGATGAAATAGGTGAACCAGCGCGGCCGATAGCCCGTCAGCCGGCCCACGAGGTGCGCCAGCGCCGCCCCTTCGGTCAGGTTGAAGGGGGCGCCCAGTCCAATATCATTGCTGCGTATATATAGGCAAAGCGACAGTTCGCGCGTGGCCGGATTCGCCAGAAATTGATAGAGCAAATGGCAAGGCGGCAAGGCCATTTCATCGAGTTGCGCCCAGTTCCAGCCGTGGAACAGAATCCGGCGGCTGCCCGGATCGCGTATCAGCGTATCGAGGCAGGCACGCAACTGGTCCACCGCCCGATACAGCAGCACACAAGGTACGCCAGCCTCATCCACCCGGGCAATCTGCCGATAGCCGCGTGCCACGGCGTCCTGGATTTGTGCATTGTGCTCAATCGGCACCAATTTGTAGGCCGGCCATGCGCGCCACTGCACACCGTAGACCGGGCCGAGCTCATCCTCGGCCGTGCGGTACGGGTTGGCGAGCCACTGAGGATTATCATTGGCGTTCTGATCCCACACCTTGCAGCCCAGGGCGCGAAAGTCCGCCGCGCTGTGCGCCCCGCGCAAGAACCCGACCAACTCGCCGATTGCGGACTTGAAGGCCAGGCGCTTGGTCGTCACGGCGGGAAAGCCCTGCTGCAGATCAAAGCGCATCATGGCGCCGGGCAAACTGATCGTGCGCACACCGGTACGGTTTTCCTGCCAGCTTCCCTGGTCGAGAATCGTCTGCACGAGATCAAGATACGGTTTCATTGCAATTTGAAGGCCAAAGGCGAAAACGGAAATCATACCCTGCCCGACCACAGGCATGCATCGACTACACTGGCACACTCGTCACGCCCGCCTACCCCAAGGAAGCCATGGCCATGCCCACCCCCCTGATCCGACTGGTCGTCGCCTACACCGATGAGCGCGTCATCGGGCGCGACAACGGCCTGCCCTGGCGCCTGCCCGGCGATCTGGCACACTTCAAACGCACGACATTGGGGCACCCCATCATCATGGGGCGCAAGACCTGGCAGTCGCTGGGCCGTGCATTGCCTGGGCGGCGTAATCTGGTGATCAGCCGTAATCCAGACCTGCCCGCCCCCAGCGCGGAGGTCTGGCCCTCGCTACAGGCCGCCCTGGCGCAATGCACGGACTGTGCCGTCGTATGCGTGATCGGTGGGGCCCAGATTTTTGCACAAGCCCTCGTGCAAGCCGATGAAATCGTGGCCACGGAAATACACGATTCCATTGGCGGGGACACATATTTCCCAGCACTGGACCCCACCCAATGGCAAGAGGCCTCGCGCGAGGCCCAGCCAGAGGAAAACGGCTTGCACTACGATTTCGTCGTCTATCGGCGCAATGCCTGACGCTCACTGAAAAATCGCCATAGCTGCGGATGGCCGGAATACGCGACATTGAAACGGAACCACGCGGTATCCTCGCCCTTTGGATCGAAGTAAGCGCCCGGCGCCAACCAGATTCCCGCCTTCAGGGCCTCGGCCGCAACGGCCAGCGCCCCCACCCGATCCTCGACACGAGCGGGCCGCGCCCACAGGAACAGGCCGGCGCCCGGCTCAGTATGGATTTCAAAGCCATGCTCGTGCAATAGACCCGCCACCTGGTCATGGGCGAGACGCAGACGGTCGCGCACACGCCGCATGTAGGCGCCATGCCGCCCCTGGCGCAAGACCTGGTGCACCGCCCGCTCCATCATTTCCGCCGAGGTCAGCCCCAGGGACATCTTGGCGCGCGCACACTGCTTGAATAACTCGCCCGAACACAGCAAATAGCCCACGCGCATCGAGGGCATGACATTTTTCGAAAACCCCGATACGACGACCACACGCTCAGTACCCGCCAAGGCGGCCAGCAGCGGCGCCGGCGTTGCCGGCATATCGCGCGACACATCGTCCTCGACCACCAGAAAGCCGTAGCGCTCGGCCCGTTGCAGCAACTGGAACGCGCCCGA
>JAKDMO010000040.1 GCA_030452305.1 Alcaligenaceae bacterium
TTCGCCATCAACTGCCCACAAATTGTAGTAAGCGTCGTGCCTTAGCGCAAGCGACAAAAATAAGGGATATCGACAATGTTCAGACGCCTTTTGCGGGCAAGTCACGGCCCCACAAGCGTTTACCTGATTAATAGGCAAAAACCCTTATATTGAAACGACGTGTAAGTTTCCCTATGCGCGCCGGACCGGCCGGGCGAGGCGGCGGATCAGCTCAGGTAGAACATCGCCTTGGCCAGAAACACGATCAGCACCACATGCGTGAATACGCTGAGGTGGATGTAGCGGAAATGCACCGATTTCAGCTTTCCGGTACCGCTCAGGGTCATGGCGGTAATGAAGTGGATCAGTACGCTGATGGCCAGGATGATTTTCAGCCACAGCAAGGTGGCAAAGGTGCTGTCAAAGGGGTGGGCCAGGACGCCCCGGTATTGCCAGGCCATGCCCGCACCCGCCAGATACAAGACCAGAATGACAAAGGGCATGATGCGGCGTGCACGCTTGCCGATGGCGATTTCGACCGTACGCATCGTGTCGCGCCCCACTGTCTTGCGTATGCCTTCGAGGATCAGGACCTCAAAGAAAACCGTGCCGACGAACATGATCGCGGCAAACAGGTGCAGGGTAATCAGCAGGGAGTGACTCATGGCTCGGAAGACTCCATAGGCGTGTGACGCGGGGCTGTATCGGGTAGACGCGCCTCAGTTAGAATGGTTTTTCCAGGGACTGCCGAGGCGGTTTGCCCGCACCGGGAAATTGTAGGCCTTCAAGGCGTCCAAGCAGCGGGCGACACCACGGCGGTCAGGGTTTTCAGTGACTTTTGTCATAGGGCAGGATCAAAAATGCATCGTGTTGCAAAGACAATCTTGGGCGCGACCCTGTGCGCCACAGCGCTCTGGCTGACGGCCTGCACGACGCCCCCAAAATCCGCGCAGCAGGCGGCATCGCCCCCTGCCTGCAAGGCTGTAGGCGGCGATGATGCGCTGGTGGGCAACTGGCTCAGCGTAGACAGTCGCAAGGGTGTGGCGGGCTCGCTGCGCACGCTCTACACCCTGAATCTCGATGGCACCATGACCTATGTCGAGCAACTGAAGCGCCCGGGCAAGCCTTCCCAGGGGCTGCACGAGAGCGGATGCTGGCACCGGGACGGCAAGCTGCTGGTGCTGCAGACCCGGGCCTCGCACGGGGTGCCGGTCGATGTCGCCGACCCGATCTATACCAATCGCTATCGGATCGATCGCGTCAGCGCGACGGATCTGCGGATGCAGGCGCCGCAGGGCGTAGCCGTGCGTGCGCGGCGCATGTCGCCCGGCTATCGCCTGCCGTTCTAGTCGGCAGAGCCGCGCGCTACACTCTGCCCAGGCGTTCGAGCACGGTTTCGCGCCCCAGCAGGTTCAGTACTGCGCTGATCGATGGCGTGTGCTTGACACCAGTGGCCGCCACCCGCAGCGGAATCGCCAGCTTCGGCATTTTCAGGCCGTGTTCCTGCAGCATCGATTTGATCAAGCTGTCGAGCGCCGACTCGGTCCAGTCGGGCAGGGCACCGGCGCGCTGTGCGAATTCGCTGACCAGGACACGGGCCTCGTCAGTCAGCACCTCGGCGCACAGCGCCTCGTCGGGGGCCTGCCAGGGTCGGCAAAACAGCATGGCCCCATCGGCCAGTTGCTCCAGCGTTTCACTGCGGTCCTTTAGCAGGCCCATGGCTGCGGTCAGGTCGACGGCCTCGGGTACGCCCTGGCTGGCAATGATGCGGGGCGCAACCAAGGCGGCCAGTTCCTTGTTCGGGGTCTCGCGGATATAGTGGGCATTGACCCAATTCAGCTTTTTAGGATCCCACTGCGCGGCCGATTTGCTCAGATGTCGCGGGTCGAACCATTCGACGAACTGTTCGCGGCTGAATAGCTCGTCGTCGCCGTGGCTCCAGCCCAGACGTGCCAGGTAATTGACCATGGCCTCGGCCAGGTAGCCGGCCTTGTCGTACTCCATCACGCTGACTGCGCCGTGACGCTTGGACATTTTCTGACCATCCGGGCCGAGGATCATGGGGACATGGCCGTAGCGTGGCAGCTCGCCGCCCAGTGCACGCAGGATGTTGATCTGACGAGGGGTGTTGTTGACATGATCGTCGCCCCGTATGACATGGGTGATGCGCATGTCCCAGTCATCGACCACCACGCAGAAATTGTAGGTTGGTGTGCCGTCGGCCCGGGCGATGATCAGGTCGTCGAGTTCGCTGTTGTCGAAGCTGATCGGCCCTTTGATCAGGTCGTCCCAACTGGTGACGCCTTCCAGGGGGCAGCGAAAGCGCACCACGGGCTGTGCTTGTGTAGGGATGGGTGGCAGGGTCTTGCCCGGTTCGGGGCGCCAGGTGCCGTCATAGCGCGGCTTCTGACCGGCTGCTCGGGCCCGCTCGCGCATGGCTTCGACTTCTGCGGGTGTGCTGTAGCAGTGGTAGGCCGACCCATCAGCCAGCATCCGGGCGATGACTTCGCGGTAGCGGTCCATGCGCTGCATTTGATAGAACGGCCCCTCATCGGGCGTCATATCCAGCCACGCCATAGCGTCCAGAATGGCCTGGACCGCCTCGGGCGTCGATCGCTCCAGGTCGGTGTCCTCGATGCGCAGTACGAAGGTGCCGCCGTAATGGCGGGCGAACGCCCAGGAAAAAAGTGCGGTGCGTGCGCCCCCGAGGTGCAAGTAGCCCGTAGGCGACGGGGCAAAACGAGTGCGGACGGCTGGAGTATTGGATGCGGTCATGATGGACGGGTATCTGTGGTGCGAAATCGGAACACCCATGCGCCACGAATGGGTTCAAGCTGTTATTTTAGAGTACAGACCATTTTTTGCCCGGATCGAAGCCCCAATGCTGCGTCACCGCCTGGCCTCTTTGTTTGAACCCCGCTCGGTGCTGGTCATCAGCACTCGCGAACTCGCCGTTGTTCGCAACCCGCCGAAAGCCTTGCTCGGTCGGGTGACGACAGCCGCGATCGATGCCGCCGGCGAGGTGCATATGCCTGAAGTCATCGCCGGCCTGAGCGGCGATGACCGTCTGGATCTTGCGCTGCTGTGCGTGAAGCCCGATGACCTGCCCCGCGTGTTCGAGGCCTTGCGGGTGCTGCGTCCGCGTGCCGTGATTGTGCTGACCCATGAAGTCCCGTCCTCGGATCCGGCTGAGACCCGGACATTCTGCCAGGCATGGGGGGTGATGAACGATTGCCTGGTGCAGGGGCCCGGCGCGTTCGGTCTGCAGCGCCCGCATCTGGGGATCAACCTCAGCCTGAACCCCAAGGTCGCGCCGGTGGGTCGCGTGGCTCTGGTGGCGCAGTCACGCATGATCGTCTCAACGGTCATGGATTGGGCGGGAGACATCAATCTGGGGTTCTCTGCCGTGATTTCGGTGGGTGACGAGAAAGTCGTGGATGTGGCGGAAATCCTGGATTACCTGTCCATGGATTCGCGTACCGACAGCGTGGTCTTGTATCTGGAGGAAACCGCCTCATCGCGCCGGTTCACCAGCGCCCTGAATGCCGTAGCCAGCGTCAAGCCGGTGATTGTTCTGAAGGTCGGGCGGCAGGCCGAGGCCGGGGATGCCGTCTTTGACGCCCTGTTGCGGCGCACGGGTGCGGTGCGCATCCGGTTCTTTGTGCAATTGTTCTCGGCCTTGAAAGTGCTGGTGCACACGCGGCGTCATCCGGGGCGGCGCATCGCTATTTTTTCTAATGGATATGGTGCCGCCCACCTGGCGCTGGATGTCATCGGCGCGGATGCCCCGGTAACATGCGGCGAACTTGCTGCATCCAGCCGCAAGGCGCTGGCCGAACTGCTGGAACCCGGCGCCTCGCTGGGCAATCCGATCATCAGTCATGCGCCGCTGAGTGCCGAACGCGTCGAGGCGGTGCTCGCGACCCTGGTGGCCGATACGGGCATTGATGGCGTGCTGGTGCTGATCGCCCCCGATGTGCTGTCGGATATGGAAGGCGTTGCCCACCTGCTGGCCGATATGTCCGGTCGCGCGCGCAAGCCCATCATCAGCTGCTTTATGGGGGATGCGGGCGGGCGTCCACTGCGCCATTTGCTCGATGACGCTGGTTTGCCGGCATTTCGCACACCTGAATCCGCCGTCAACGCGTTTGGCATTCTGGCCACTTACCAGCACAACCAGACCCTGGCCCAGCAGACGTTACCGCCCGTGGCGCTGGCCCAACCGCCGCGCCGCAAGGACGCCCATGCCCTGATCGAGCAGGCCTATGCTGCACAACGCATGGAACTGGATCAGACTGACTGCGCCCGCTTGCTGGACTGCTTTCACGTTCCCATCCAGATCATCGACCAGGCAGGGGATGCTGCACCTTGCGATGCCATCAGCGTGCCCATGTCGCTGCGCGTGCGCCAGGATCATCGCTTTGGCCCGTATATTCAGTTCAGCGCGGGCGGGGAGTTTGCGCTGCTCGATGACCCTCATCGGGAAATCGGCATGCCGCCCTTGAATCGCTATCTGGCCCGCCAACTGATTCAGCGCAGCCAGATATGGCATCGCGTGCTGTCGCACGAGATGAGCCCCGCAGCCTTCGACCTGTTGCGTGAATCCCTGGAACGGATTTCCGAGATGGTCAGCGAACTGCCCGCGATCGCTTCGCTGGTGCTCGATCCGGTGTGGGCCGACGACACACGTCTGGTGGCCGCGTCGGTGGCTATTCGCCTGAGTGCAGAGCACGATCCCGAGCCACCCGAGAATCGCGCCTACCGCCACATGGCGATCCACCCGTATCCGCGCCGTCTGGTGCAGTCCATGACCTTTGACGACGGGCAGGATTGGTTGCTGCGGCCGATCCGCCCCGAGGACGCGGTACTGCTCCAGGAGTTCGTGCGGGATCTGTCTGATGAGTCCCGCTACATGCGGTTCATTTCAATGATGCGCGAACTCACGCCACGCATGCTGGCCCGCTATACCCGGATCGATTACGACCGCGAACTCGCGCTGCTGGCCACCATACAGGTGCCTAATCCTGAAAACCGAGGGCTGCTGCGCGAGCGCATCATCGGTTTTGCCCATTACCTGCGCAACGCCGATGGGATGGGTGCCGAATACGCCCTGGTCATCGCCGACGACTGGCAGAGGCGCGGTTTGGGCGCGCAGTTGATGCGTGGCCTGATTCGTGCAGCGCGGCGCCAGGGGCTGGGATACATCGACGGCGTGGTGCTGGCCGGCAATCGCCCCATGCTGGGCCTCATGACGCACCTGGGCTTTCGCAATGACCGCGACGATTCCGACCCGGGCATGCGGCGAGTCTGGCTGGACCTGGGCACCCTGGAAACCGATACGGACGCCTAACGCAGGATCGCCCCGAGGAAGGCTCGCAGGTCGGCAATTTCCTGGGGGCACACCGCATGCGCCATCGGGTAGGTATGCCACTGGGGTCGGTAGCCCAGATCCACAAGCAGGTCGCGCGTGTCTTGCCCGCGGGCGGGCACCACGACCGGATCCATGGTGCCATGCCCGAGGAATATCGGCGTCTCGTCATTGCCGATATGGCGCTCGGCGACTGTGGTGTCGGCCAGGGGAAGGTAACCCGACAGGCCGATGATGCCGGCCAGAGGCTCGACCTGGCGCAGGCCCGTAAACAAGGCCATGGCGCAGCCCTGCGAAAATCCGGCCAGCACGATATGCCCTCGTGCGATGCCGCGCGCGTGCTCGCGCTCGATCAGGGCCTCGATGGATATTGCCGACTCGCGGATGCCGCTTTCGTCCTCGCGGCGTACCAGATCAACGGTCTGAATGTCGTACCAGGCGCGCATTGCCATACCCTGATTGATCGAGATGGGGCGTATCGGTGCGTGCGGAAACACGAATCGCGTAGCGGGCATTCCAGAGGCCAGCAGCTCGGGTACGATGGGCAGGAAATCATAGCCGTCGGCCCCCAGGCCGTGCATCCATATGACGGCGTATTCAGGCTGCGGCCCGGTTTCTTTTTCTAGGCATTCCAGCGTACTCATGTGGGCTCCTGATCCGGAAAATCGAGTTGTTTAAGGGTTTGGAACAGGGCGCGGTAATGCTTGCGCATGGGTTCGCGCCCCGCCGGTAGCGTGGCGTTTTGCGCGGCTTCCTTGCGTGCGGCCCGGATCTGGGCGCGTAAGGCCTGGATATCCAGGTCGGGGAAGGTATCCAGCACGGCCGTCAATGTAGCGTCGTCTTCGATCAGCTTGTCGCGCAAGGCCTCCAGGCGGTGCATGGCCCGGGCCTGCTCGCGCGTGCCGTTTTCCCAGATATCCAGTTGCTTGCGTATATCCTGGGCGTCGGCCTGGCGCATCAGCTTGCCCACATAATGGATCTGCCTGCGCCGGCCTTCGTGGCTACGCGTGCGCTGCGCCAGCTCGATGGCATCCAACAGTTTTTCGTCCAGCCCCAGTTGCGCGAGCTTGGACGCAGGCAGGTCGATCAGCCGGCGACCGAGTTCGAGCAGCGCGTGCATCTCGCGCTTGACCTGAGATTTACTCGGGCGCTCGTCGGGCTGATCCGCAGTGTCGTGGGTCTCTGGCATGAATAATCTGAATAATGTTTTTGACAATTGGCTATCATAACTGTCTCACACAACAGGTAGCGTATGAACGACAACGCCGAATCATTTCTGGATATTCCGGCCCAGCAAGCCACATTCCGCCAATTGGTCACCGATGCCCTGGCCTATGCCGGCGATGCCGGCGCGAGCGATGCCGCCGTTGAGGTGTCCGAGAGCCAGGGGCTGTCGGTGTCCTCGCGCAACTGCCGTATCGAGACCATCGAACAGACGCGTGATCGATCGCTGGCCATCACGGTGTTCGCCGGCCAGCGCCGCGGCTCGGCATCCACGTCGGATTTTTCCGCCGAGGCCTTGCGCAAGGCCGTGGATGCGGCCTGGCATATCGCACGCTATACGGCCGAGGACCCCGCCGCAGGCCTGCCCGAGGCCGATCAACTGGCCTTGCATTACCCGGATCTGGATCTGCACCATCCCTGGTCCATCAGTGCCGCGCAGGCCACCCGTCTGGCCATCCGCGCCGAGCGTGCGGCCCTTGCGGTCAGCCCTGACATCACCAATACCGAGGGGGCCTCGGTAGACACCATGGAAGGGCACTTCGTATTGGGCAATTCGCGTGGCTTTCTGGGGGGGTATCCCTTTTCGCGTCACAGCCTGTCGGTGGCGCCAATCGCGGGGCGCGGCGAGGGCATGCAGCGCGACTATTGGTACAGTTCGGCGCGCGCACCCCAGGACCTCGCCGATGCCGAGGAAATCGGCCGTTATGCTGCGGCGCGCACACTGGCCCGCCTGTCGGCGCGCCCGATCCCCACAGGAAAATTTCCCGTCCTGTTTGAGGCGCCGCTGGCGGTGGGCCTGCTGGGCGCTCTGGTGCAGGCGGCCAGCGGCGGGGCGCTCTATCGCAAGGCCAGCTTTCTGGTCGATGCCCTGGGTCAATCCGTGCTGGCCGATCACCTGGATGTGATCGAGAACCCCTATATTCCCGGTGCCCAGGGTAGCGCACCCTTCGACGGTGAGGGCGTGCGGCCACTGGCGCGCCGTGTGGTGGGGGGCGGCTTGCTAGAGGGCTACTTCCTGTCTACCTACACGGCGCGCAAGCTCGGCATGCAGACCACGGGGAACGCGGGCGGATCGCACAACCTGTCGCTGCGCTCGCGCCTGACGCAGCCCGGCGACGATTTCCCCGCGATGCTCCGCAAGCTGGGCACCGGCTTCCTGGTCACCGAACTGATCGGTCAGGGCGTCAATTACGTGACCGGCGATTATTCGCGCGGCGCGTTCGGCTACTGGGTAAAAAATGGCAAGATCCAGCACGCCGTGCAGGAAGTCACGATCGCAGGCAATCTGGCTGACATGTTCCGGCAGATCGTTGCGGTGGGGGCCGATGTGCATGCGCGCGGCGCCAAATCCAGTGGCTCGGTCCTGATCGAGCAAATGTCCATAGCCGGGGACTAAGGCCGGCCACCTATGGGCAGGCTTGGCCAAGCAGAGTAATATTTCGAAAAACCAACGATTACAATCGTTTCACTGAGACCACAAGGAGATCCCTTATCATGCAGCGTCGTTCATTCCTGAAAAAAGCGGGCTTTGGCGCAGTTGCGAGCACCGCCGCAGTTGCCGCCCCCGTTTTTGCACAAAGCGCCCCCAAGATAAATTGGAAGTTCACCTCGACCTACAGTACGGCGACTCCTGCGCTTTTCTCGACGGCGCAGTTGTTTTGCCAGATGGTCAAGGAAGCCACCGACGGCAACTTCGATATTCGGCTGTACCCTGCCGGCGAACTGGTTCCCGGTTATGGTGTGATGGACGCCGTCAGCAACCGTACGGTTGAAGTCGGTCAGACTGCCTCCTATTATTACTATGGCAAGGATCCGTCGTTCTGCTTTGATACCGCAGTGCCTTTCGGCCTGAACGCGCGCCAGATGTATGCCTGGATGCACGAAGGCAATGGTATGAAGCTGATGCGCGAACTGTTCGCACCCCGCAATATCCTGAACTTCCCGTTTGGCAATACGGGCGCCCAGATGGGTGGCTGGTACCGCAAGGAAATCAACTCGGTCAAGGACCTCGACGGCCTCAAGATGCGCACGGCCGGCTTTGGCGGCGAAGTGCTCTCGCGCATGGGGGTCGTGCCCCAGCAGATCCCGCCTGGCGATATCTACCCGTCGCTGGAAAAGGGCACGCTGGATGCCGTCGAGTTCGTCGGTCCTGTGGATGACGAAAAGCTTGGCTTCCAGAAGGTCGCCAAGTACTACTACTATCCGGGCTGGTGGGAAGGCTCCGCCCAGGTTTCGCTGTACGTGAACGATGGTGCCTTCAACGAACTGCCCAAGTCCTATCAGTCGTTGATCAATACGGCCTCGCGCGCCGCCGGCCAAAAAATGCTCGGTGACTACGATGCCCACAATCCGGCTGCCTTGCGTCGTCTGATCGCCGGCGGTGCCGTGCTAAAGAGCTTCCCGCGCGACGTGATGGATGCCTCGTGGAAGGCATCGAACGTGGTGTACAAGGAATTCTGCGACAAGAACGCGGGCTTCAAGAAAATCTACGACGACTACATGGGCTTCCGCGACGATATCGTGCCATGGTTCCGTGTGAACGAAGGCGCGTTCGACAACTACATGGGCGCCGCCGTCGCCAAAGAGGCCCGGGCCAAGAAATAAACCCCGTATGGCCTGATGTCTCTCGGCGTTCGTCGGAATGCCGGCCACTGTGCCGCCCCGTTTGGGCGGCACAGTGTTTTTGACTGCAATTAGCGCCGTGGTGTATGATGGATGGCTTTTCGTGGCACATTAGCCCGTACGGGCTTGCCCCAGATTGTGATTCAGGGGTGACAAGGCCTTGGCCGGCTTTTGTGCCGATTTAATCTCTATTGGGAACCATCATGAAGACCTTTGTGGCCAAGCCGCATGAAGTCAAGCGTGACTGGTTTGTGATTGACGCCAGGGGCAAGGTCCTTGGTCGTGTGGCCAGCGAAGTCGCACGCCGTCTGCGTGGCAAGCACAAACCCGAATTCACGCCTCACGTTGACACGGGCGATTACATCGTCATCGTCAATGCCGCCGAGATCGTTGTCACCGGCGCCAAGGCGCAGGACAAACGCTATTACCGTCACTCGACCTATCCGGGCGGTATCTCCGAGACCAACTTCCAGAAAATGCAACAACGTTTTCCGGGCCGCGCGCTGGAAAAGGCCGTCAAGGGCATGCTGCCCAAGGGTCCTCTGGGCTACGCCATGGCGAAAAAGCTCAAGATCTATGCCGGTGCCGAGCATCCGCATACCGCGCAGCAGCCCCAACCTCTGGATATCTAAGGACACGTCATGATCGGTAATTGGAATTATGGCACCGGTCGCCGCAAAACGTCGGTGGCACGTGTGTTCCTGAAAAAAGGGTCGGGCAAGATCGTCGTCAATGGTCGTCCGGTTGACGAGTACTTCGCTCGCGAAACGGGTCGTATGGTCGTGCGCCAGCCGCTCGAACTGACGAACCATCTCGAATCGTTCGACTTTCACGTGAACGTGCATGGCGGCGGCGAAAGCGGCCAGGCCGGCGCAGTGCGCCACGGCATCACCCGTGCGCTCATCGACTACGACGAAACGCTCAAGCCCGCGCTCAAGCAGGCCGGTTTCGTCACGCGCGATGCGCGCGAGGTCGAACGCAAGAAAGTGGGCTTCCACAAGGCCCGTCGGCGCAAGCAGTTCAGCAAACGCTGATTTTGGCGCTCGGGGCTTCTTGCCTTGCACAGAAAACCCCGGCTGCGTGCCGGGGTTTTTCTTTTCAGGCTTGAACGCCCGGGGTATGTGGCTTAATCTGATCAATCGTGATGACATCTTTAACGGGAATGGATATGGCAGTAGCAGGGCAACAGTCGCGCATCAAGGCCGGAATCGTCGGCG
This sequence comes from Alcaligenaceae bacterium, assembly GCA_030452305.1. GTDB lineage: Bacteria > Pseudomonadota > Gammaproteobacteria > Burkholderiales > Burkholderiaceae_B > Castellaniella. The sequence continues at coordinate 10,411 of JAKDMO010000040.1, forward strand.
CTACGGGGTATACGGGGGTGGAACTGCTGCGCCTGCTCTCGCAGCATCCGAGCGTCGATTTGCATGCGGTCACGTCCCGCAAGGAAAACGGCCGACCCGTGGCAGACATGTTTCCGAACCTGCGCGGCCGGGTTGATCTGCGTTTCCAGACGCCCGAGGACGCGGCGCTCGAGCAATGTGATGTGGTGTTCTTTGCCACGCCCCATGGGGTCGCCATGGCGCAGGCCGGGCAACTGCTGGCCCACGATGTACGCATCATCGATCTGGCGGCTGATTTTCGCCTTCAGGATACGGCCACCTTCGAGCGCTGGTACAAAATGCCCCATGCCTGCCCGACCATCCTGCGGGATTCGGCCTACGGGTTGGTGGAGCTGAATCGTCCCGCCGTCCGCGATGCGCGTGTGATTGGCAATCCGGGTTGCTACCCGACGACGGTATTGCTGGGCCTGGCCCCGGTCCTGCAGGCAGACCACGCCTTGGTCGACACCAGCCACGTGATTGCCGATTGCAAGTCCGGCGTGTCGGGCGCGGGGCGCAAGGTCCAGCTCAGCTCCTTGTTCTCTGAAGCCAGCGACAACTTCCGCGCCTACGGCGTGGCCGGCCATCGTCATCATCCGGAAATCTCCGAACAGCTACAGCGCCTGGCCGGCGCACCGGTCGGGCTGCTGTTCGTTCCGCACCTGGTGCCCATGATTCGCGGCATGTTCTCGACGATCTACCTGCGCATCCTGCCCGAAGCTGTGGATACCGATTTCCAGGCCCTGTACGAGCAGCGCTACGCCGACGAACCCTTTATCGATGTCATGCCCGCCGGCAGCCTGCCCGAAACCCGTTCCGTGCGGGCATCGAATATGCTGCGTATCGCCGTGCACCGGCCCGAAGACAGCGATCAACTGGTGGTGCTGGTCGCACAAGACAACCTCGTCAAGGGGGCCTCTGGCCAGGCAGTACAGAACATGAACCTCATGTTCGGCCTGCCTGAAACGGCCGGGCTCGATCAGATTGCCGTCCTTCCCTGAGGGGCGCGGCGTGCGTCGCGTCGCGCTCGGCCTGGCTGCTCTGGTGCTGGCCTTCGTGCTGGGGGCCTTGGCCATGCATTTCGGCATGCACGCCGGGCAGCAGGGGCGGCTCGACGCCCTGCAGGCCGAGGTCGATGCCGCGCGCGCCACGCAGGCCAGTTTGCTGTCGGGGTTGGCAGACGCACAAAGCCGGCTTGCGGTCGAGGCCGGAACCAGCAAGACCTTGCAGGAGAATCTGCTGATACTGCAGCAGAAGCTCAGCAGCACCCGCGATCAGTTGGCGTTCTACGAGCAATTGATTCCCCCCGGGCCGGCTGGGTCTGTCACGATTCGTGCCTTTGATGTGACGCGGCAAGGCGCCCTGCTGCGCTACCGGGTGTTGCTGACACGCAATGCCCCGGACCAGGCCCAGATGAATGGGCGCATGCGATTTCTGGCGACAGGCCGCCAACAGGATAAAACCGTTAAAATAGAACTTTCCGCAGACGCGGCCCAGGCGCAGGCAGCCGATCCGGATTCGAATCAGGATGCAGGGGTGGATCCCCTGGACTTGGCATTCGATCGGCTGCAGCGCAGCGCAGGCGTCCTGCGCATCCCTCCGGGCTTTGTGCCCAAGTCCGTCACGCTCGAAATTCTCGAAGACGGCGCGATCCGGGCCAGCCGAGATACCCCGGTCGAGGGGGCCACGGCCTCCCAGCAGGCTATAGGAGCACCAAAATGAGCACTCTTGTTGACCATGTCGATCTTGAAGTCCCGCCGGCACCCCTGGTGTTCACCGACGCGGCTGTCAATAAGGTTCGCGAACTTATCACAGAGGAAGGCAACCCCGAACTGAAGCTGCGCGTGTTCGTGCAGGGCGGGGGTTGTTCGGGCTTTGAATACGGTTTTACCTTTGACGACGTCATGAACGACGACGACGCGACCATTGAACGCGGCGGCGTGCAGTTGCTGATCGACCCCATGAGCTTCCAGTATCTGGTGGGCTCGGAAATCGACTATAAGGACGACCTCGAAGGGGCCCAGTTCGTCATCCGCAACCCGAACGCCAACACCACCTGCGGCTGCGGCTCGTCCTTTTCGGTATAGGCGACTTAGCCCGGATACAGGCAGCCGGCCACGGATGGGTGGCGTGCGCCCGTGACGGCCGGCAGGCTTGCGGGAATCCGGTGTACATGGGCGTATGCCAGCCAGGCAAAGGCCAGGGCTTCTACGGTTTGCACCGGCATGCCGGCGCGATCTGTTGAGTACAGTGGGCAGGGCAGGGCACGGGCTAGAGCATCCATCAGGCGGCTGTTCAGGGCGCCGCCCCCGCAGGCCAGCACCTCCCGCGTACCTGAGGCGTGCTCGAGTACGGCGCGTGCAATGCTTTGCACGGTCAGTTCCATCAGCGTGGCCATCACATCTGTCGGCGCCAAGCCCAGCCCCTCCGGCATCGCCGACAGCATGTCCTGCAGCCAGGTTTCGTTGAAATAATCCCTGCCCGTCGATTTCGGGGGCGGTCGATCGAACCAAGGGTCACTGAGCATCCGTTCGAGCAGTGCCGGATTGCTGCGACCCTGGGCCGCCCAGCGGCCGTCCTGATCATAGGCCTGGCCCAGGTGCTGCTGTGCCCATAGGTCCATCAGCATATTCGCCGGCCCGGTATCGAACCCAAGCACGGTTTCGTTCAGGATCGTGACGTTTGCAATACCGCCCAGGTTCAGGATGGTTCGGGGCGTATCCAGCCCGAACCATGCGGCGTGAAAAGCAGGCACCAGCGGCGCACCCTGGCCGCCCGCCGCGATGTCGCGCGAACGAAAATCCGCCACGACATCAATACCGGTCAATTCGGCCAGGTGTGCGGGTGCGTTCAGTTGTATCGAGTAGGCAGACTCGGGCGCATGCCTCACCGTCTGGCCGTGTGCCCCGATGGCCTGCACCTGATCTCGGGCCAGGCCGGCCTCATCCAGCAGCCTGTCCACCACATTCGAGTACAGGTGCGCCAGTGCCACGGCGGCGCGTGCGGCGCGATCCAGTTCATTGGCGCCCGGCGAATTTAGGGCCAGGAACTCGTTGCGCAAGGCCTGCGGCATGGGCAGCGATGCTGCAGACAGCGTGCGGATGCCACCTGGGGCCGTGAAATCGGCCAGCACACCGTCCACACCATCGGTGCTCGTGCCCGACATCAGGCCGATATAGCATTCCGGCTGCGCGATCAGCGTGGCCATGGCCCAGGCCGCGCTAGCGTTGTGCGACGACGATGTCGGTGTCCTGCATCCGGGCCAGGAGTTCCATGTGGCCCTCGTACTGTTTCACGACTGACTGGAAGGCCTGCCGCTGATCGGCGTTCAGCGGGCGTGCCGTGGGCAGGTCAACCGACAGCGGATCTACGGGTTTTTTGTTGATCCGGAATTCGTAGTGTAGGTGCGGCCCGGTCGCCCAGCCGGTCGATCCGACGTAGCCGATCAGTTGGCCTTGTTGAATCTTGTCGCCACGGCGCAGACCACGTGCAAAACGGCTTTGGTGGGCATACAGCGTCGAGTATGCACCGTAATTTTTCAGAATAATCACGTTGCCGTAGCCCCGTTGCTTGCCGATGAATTGAACCGTGCCATCGGCCGTGGCGTGGATCGGGGTGCCCTTGGGTGCGGCATAGTCTACGCCCTTGTGGCCCATCCACTTGTTATGAATGGGGTGCTTGCGCATGCCAAAGCGCGAACTGATCCGGGTGAACTTGATTGCGTTGCGCAGGAATGCGCCTTTCAGGCTATGGCCCGAAAAGTCGTAATAGCCTGCCTTGCCATCGCTGGATTTGAACCAGACTGCGCTGTAGGTTTCGTCGCGGTTGCTGAATTCCAGCGCGCGAATCCGGCCCGAACCGACCTGGCGGCCATCGTACATATAGGCGTCGTAGACGATGCGAAAGCTATCGCCCTTGCGCAAGTCCTTCAGGAAGTCAACCTTGCTGCTCAGGATATTAACCATCTCGAACGTGATCGCATCGGGAATGTTCGCCTCGTCGGCGGCACCGAACAGCGAACTGGTGATGTCGCCTTCGGCGATACGCAGTTGCGTGTGCGCAGGGACCGTTCGTTCGGCTGCGGCAAATCCACCCTGACCATCCGGGGTGACTTCCAGCCATTTGGATACGAACCCGTCTTTGGTTTGGGTGCCTGGGGTGTGGGCGTAGCGCAGCCATACCAGCGAACCCTGGTCATCCAGCGCAGCGCGCACGATGCGGCCTGGGTAGAGTTTGTAGATCGAGCGCGCGCCCTTGTCCTGGATCAGGAAGGGCAGCAGGCCCTTTTCATGGACGTTTAGTCTTTGCAGCAATGCCGCGACGGTGTCGCCGCGCCGGATTTGTGCTTCGGCGATGAACGGAGCGTCTGATTCGGATGTGGGCAGTGCGTGGCTGGGTGTCAGATCAAGCGTCTGGCGGGCCTGGAAAATGGTCTGCGGGGGTTCGGTGGGCTTGACGACGGCCAAGGCTGCGGCGGTGATGAATAAACCTGTCGCGGCAATGAGCAGGCTACGGGTGAAGCGGTGTCGGGCGGGATGCGGTTCGTGGTGCATGCGGATCGGTGAGTGATGGGGTTCTTTGGGCTGTGAGCATCCTCGGGGGTATGTGTGGCCTCTGTTAAGATGAAGCCTCACACTTGCCCGGTCGAGCGTCGAATTGTTGTACAGCAGCTGCGGGTGCACGCTATGCTAGCGCATTGAACCCGATTTTTCGAGTGTTTTTTCACTTTTTTTGCCTGAACGGTATATCATGTCGTCCCCGACCCCCCCTGTAGACCCTCAAACCGAAGCCGACCTGAGCGTCGTGCAACGGGGCTGCGACGAGCTGCTCGTCGTATCCGAGTTCGCCACAAAGCTGCAGCGCAGCCGCCAAAGCGGCCAACCTCTGCGCATCAAGCTCGGCCTGGATCCGACTGCCCCCGACATTCATCTGGGCCATACCGTGGTCCTGAACAAAATGCGTCAGCTGCAGGATCTGGGGCATTCCGTCATTTTCTTGATCGGT
>JAKDMO010000211.1 GCA_030452305.1 Alcaligenaceae bacterium
AACACGCGATCCGGCATGACGAAACTGAAGGACTCGTCGGTATGGCCGGGCGTGGCCAGCGCTCGCATGGGCAAGTCCGCCAACCCCACTTCGTCGCCGTCCTGAAATGCAACAGCGCCTTCAACTTTCGCTGTCGCCGACATGCGAGCTGTACAGCCCGTTGTATCAGCCAAGCTGCCCAAAGCGGTGATGTGATCGGCGTGAATGTGTGTATCGAGCGCTGAAACAAGCGTCAGATCAAGCTCCTTGATGGCGCGCAGGTACTCCTTCACCTGTCCGAGCACCGGATCCACGATCAGGCATTGTTGACCCCGCGCCGATGCGATCAGGTAGGTGAAAGTCGAAGAATCGCTATCAAAGAATTGTCGGAACAGCATATTTGCATGGGATAAAGCGTTGCTGCCAGTATAATCTGAGCAGCGCGGCACGGCAATGAACCCCTGTATTTGCCTCCGCAAGCAGGAGTGTCTTATGTCAGATCGTTACCGCGCACGCGCCATGGCCCCATCGGGCTGGGTCACGCGTTGGGATCTGGCGCTGCTTCCGCTGGTGATCGCGGTGTTTTTCGTTTTGGCCTGGGCAGGCAGTCATACGCCTGCCGGGAACTATGCGGGCGCCAACCCGACACTATCGCTCGATCCCGCCTTGCTGCCGATTTATGCGTTGAAAACCACGCTGCGTATGGCTTGTGCGCTGGCGCTGTCGTTCGCCTTCACGCTGCTGGTCGGCACTTGGGCCGCGAAAAGTCCGCGCGCCGAAAAAATCCTGATTCCTTTGTTGGATATCGGCCAGTCTGTGCCGATTCTGGGGTTTTTGCCTTTCGCGTTGATTTGGGCTTTGAAGTTTATTGATGATCCTATTCTGTCCGCTGATTTCGCCGCCGTGATTGCCATTTTCACCTCCCAGGTGTGGAACATGGTGTTCAGCTAATACCAGTCGCTCAAGCTCATGCCCAAGGATTTGAAGCAGGCCTCCAGCGTGTTCCAGCTTTCCGCCTGGCAACGTTTCCGGCGCCTGGAATTCCCGCATGCGCTGCCGTCGCTGGTGTGGAACACGATGATGTCGGTGTCGGGCGGGTGGTTTTTCGTGGTGGCCGCCGAAGCGATTACGGTGTCGGATCATCGCGTATTGCTGCCCGGCATCGGCTCCTATATCAGTGTTGCGATATCGCACCGCGATCTGGGGGCGATTGGCTGGGCGATCCTGGCCATGTTTGTCGTCGTCATGCTGTATGACCAATTGGCGTTTCGCCCGCTGGTGGCTTGGGCCGAAAAGTTCAAAATGCATCCTTCCCGCGAGGAGGCCCCGCAGTCCTGGTTCCTGGATTTGCTGCGCCGCAGTGGCATTGTTTCCAATCTTGGCCGGTTTGCCGAACAGATCAGGGACAAGCTTCGTCGTTCGACCAAGCTGCGCGGAAGAAGGCCGATGCGGGAGAGGGCGAGGATCGTGCGACTTTCCCCGCGTTTGGGCGACGCGACCTGGAATGTACTTCTCGGGGTCGTGGCCGTGGTGACGGTGGTTTTTCTGGGCCGCTATATTCTGGCCGATGTCAGAGGCGGTGAAATCGCCCACGTCTTTCTGATGGGGTTGTACACGCTCGGGCGTGTACTGGTGCTGACGGCGTTGGCAAGTCTGCTGTGGGTGCCCATCGGCGTGAAAATTGGCTTGAGCAACAAGTGGTCGCGCCGAGCGCAGCCATTCGTCTTGTTCCTGTCTGCTTTTCCCGCCAATTTGTTGTTCCCGCTGGTCGTGATTGTGATTCTGAACTGGCAGTTGAACCTGCAAATCTGGCTCAGTCCACTGATGGTGCTGGGCGCACAGTGGTACATTTTGTTCAATGTCATCGCCGGTGCGCAGCAGATTCCCGGCGATTTGCGAGAAGTGGCCGACAACCTGCGCCTCAAGGGTTGGCGGCGATGGAAGCGGCTGTATTTGCCGGCAATTTTGCCTGCCTACGTGACCGGCGGGCTGACCGCAGCCGGCGCGGCCTGGAATGCCAGCATCGTCGCCGAATTCGTGTCCTGGGGGCAACATACCCTGATTGCCGACGGGCTGGGCTCCTATATCGCCATTCAGGCGGCTGCCGGAGACTTGCCTCGCCTGGTACTGGGAATTGCCGTCATGATTATTTATGTACTATTGATGAATCGCTTGATCTGGACCCGGCTTTATCGGTTGTCAGAACGGCGGTTTGCGGAGGTGTAACCATGAACCGGGAAATATTGGTCGGACTGCACGGCGTCAGCAAACAGTTCAAGGGCCCGGAACGCCAGCCCATTGTGGTGCTGGAGAACGTCAACATCAACCTGCACGATGGCGAGATCGTGGCGTTGCTGGGCAAGTCCGGTTCGGGCAAATCCACCATCCTGCGCATGATTGCCGGGCTGGTACCACCGACTTCGGGTGAGGTGCTTTATCGTGGTCATGCCATCAAGGGGAGCGAAGCGGGGATCAGTATGGTGTTCCAGAACTTTGCCCTGTTTCCTTGGTTGGATGTGTTCGAGAATGTCCGTTTGGGGCTTGAAGCACAGAAACTAAATACCAGCGAGCAGCGACGCAGAACGCTGGAGGCCATTGACATGATTGGCCTGGATGGCTTCGAGTCCGCTTACCCGAAGGAGCTTTCCGGCGGCATGCGCCAGCGTGTGGGTTTTGCCCGCGCTGTGGTGGCAGCGCCGGACGTGCTGCTCATGGACGAGCCTTTTTCCGCGCTTGACGTGCCGACAGCCGAAACGCTGCGTGATGATCTTCTTGATCTGTGGCAGGAGAAAAAAATCCCCACGCGGGCGATTCTGATGGTCTCCCACGGTATTGAGGAATCGCTGCTGCTGGCTGATCGCCTGCTGATTCTGGATGGGACACCGGGGCGCATCAAGGACAAACTGCCCATTACCCTGGAACACCCCAGAGACCGCAATTCCACTCATTTCCGCAGTTTTGTGGATCGCATTTACCGAGTGATCACCCGCCCCGAGGTGCCGTTGTTCGGCATGAGCGAGCAGCCGGGGCTCGATTATCGCCTGCCGGGGGCGAATGTGCAGCAGTTGCTCGGCATGCTGGATGCCGTGCGCGAAGAATCCGACAACGATCGCCTGGAACTCTCGGAGCTGGCCGACGAGCTTGAGATGGAGCTGGATGAGGTCTTTCCGCTCATCGAGGCGCTCGACCTTCTCGATTTTGCTCACGTGGAAGCCGGAAGACTGCATCTGGCCGAGCAGGGCGTGGCCTTTCTGGATGCCGACATTCTCGAACGCAAGGTCATATTCGGTCATGCGCTGCTTGAGCGCGTCCCACTCGCCCGGCACATCGTGTCTGCCATCGAGGCCGAAGAAGACCACAAGGTGGACGAGGAGGCGTTTCTCTCCGAGCTCAATGAATCGCTCACCGAGGAGGAAGCTCGCAGGGTGCTGGAGGTGGTGGTCGCCTGGGGTCGTTACGCGGAAATCTTTGCCTACGACTACGACAACGGCGAATTCAGCCTGGAAAACCCGACTGCGGAAGAAGTGAGTGAAGAGGAGTGAGAAGACACTGAAGATGCCGGGAACGCTACGCTTATCCCGACCTACATGACTGAACTATTCATTTCTCGTCATTCCCGCGAAGGCGGGAATCCAGTCGTATCAGAGAGATAGATTGCCGCTTTCGCGTAATACTGGAATCCGGTATCAGCGCCCGCGGAAGACGATACGGCCCTTGCTGAGGTCGTAAGGGGTCAACTCCACAGTGACCTTGTCGCCGGTCAGAATGCGGATGTAGTGCTTGCGCATGCGGCCGGAAATATGCGCGGTCACCACGTGACCGTTTTCCAGCTCCACGCGGAACAGGGTATTGGGCAAGGTCTCTACAACCTTGCCTTCCATTTGTATGCTGTCTTCCTTGGCCATTGCAAAATCAGTGTGATAGCTGCGTAATTATGCCTGATTCTTGCCAGACAATCAAATGCCATGCTATGAT
>JAKDMO010000041.1 GCA_030452305.1 Alcaligenaceae bacterium
CATTGCCAGGCGTCGTGTGCAGCGACCCGCCACCAGGGCGCGTCGGCGGGCAGTGTGTCGGGATTGCTTTGGATCGGCGCCGCAGGCGTCGATGTGCCGAAATTGCCGGGAGCCGTGTCAGGCTGTGGCGTATCGGGTGCGAGCAAGGGCGCTTTGCCCACCAGGGCAGCCAATTGGTCGAGCTGGGCCGACAGGCCGGGGAAATCAATGGTGGCTACGGCGCGCAGACGATCGACATCCCCATTGATCGCCTGCTGCAGCGGCGCCATCTGGGGGCGATTGGCCCGGGAAAGCTGGGCCTGGGCGGTTTCCAGGGAAATGATTGCATTGGCCACATTGCCGCTCAGTTTGAGCTGCTGCTGGGCAATGGTGACCAGGTGATCGATGTCATTCAACAGCAGCAGGTCCGAGCCGCTGTCGGTCGCCATCTGCAAGGCCTGATCCAGACCCTGTACCTGCTCGCGCGTGGTGTTCAGATCGGCCTGCATGGCCGCGAGCGCCTGTGATTGGCGCTGTGCCAGATCCAGAGCCTGCCTGGCCACATCGTTCGCCTGCTGGGCCTGTTGGGCGCTGTGCGCCCCCTGCGAGGACAGACCAGCCTGCAAGGCGATCATATCGCGATGCTGCGACCAAAGCCCCGCACCCAGGGCGGCCAGCAGCACAATCAGAATCACCACAACCAGCCACAGGGAGGACCGTTTCTTTTCGGGACGCGCCTTGGGCTGCCCCGCGCCTTCGGACCCGGCGGCGGCTTTGGCGGACGCCTTGGTCTTGGGCTCGGACGTCTTGGAATCGGGTGTCTTGGGCCCCGGCGTAGCCGCAGTGCTGTGATCTTGATCAGTCATAGCCAAATTGTAATCCTTGAAACGACGCTAACGGGATGCTGCCAATATAGCCTGAAAAATCGCCTCTTCGTCAGGCGCACAAATTTTTACGCTGGGGGCGTCGGCCCGGCCGGCGGCCTGCAGCGTGGATTGCAGGTACTGCGCGATGCGAGGATGAATCACAACAAACGAGGCGGTATCCGGCCAGGACTCGCCACAGCCGTGCAAGCTTTGCTCGATCGATTCCAGTCCCTCGATGCTGGTCAGCAATACGACGCAGGCACCGGATCGCAGCGATTGCACCTGCGCACAAGGCCATTGGACGGGTGTGCGATCGTACAGAGCATGGCGCGTGACTGCTGCACCGCGACGCTCCAGTGCCTGGGCCAACCATTCCCTGCCCCGCGCACCACGCAGGATCAGGACGCGCGTCCATGCGCGGCCCAGTGTGTCGAGCCTGGCCATCAGGGCTTCGGAATCCTGGGCGCTCTGGCCCGAAGGCGCAATAATCCATTCATCAGGCAGGTATGCGCGCAATGCCTGCGCGCTTGCCTGACCAACGGTCGCAGCATGCAGGCCGTCCGGCCAGGACTGCCGGGTGCGACTGAAATAGGCGTCGACGGCCTGACGGCTGACGAATACGACCAGATCATGCCCGCTGACATCCGGGACGGGCGCGTCGCAGACCGCAAGGGCCAGCGCCGGCCACACAGCGACACGCAAACCTTGGTCACGCAAGCGCGCAGCAATGGCTTCATTACGCCCCGCCGGGCGGGTCAGGACAATCAGTGGTCGATCAGCCTTCCCCATGCCGTGCCGTCAATGGCTGTCCGGCGAGGCGAGCAGGCGTGCCAGGATCTGATCAGCGCCCTGGTCCATGAGTTCCCGAGCAACTTGTTCACCCAGACGCGCGGCATCGGCCACGGCGCCCTGGATCTGAGCCCGCATGATGCACGAACCATCGGGTTCGGCGACCAGGGCACGTAAATCAAGCCGCCCGTCGTGTTCCTGTGCATAGGCCGCCAGGGGCACTTGGCACGAACCGCCCAGGGCACGCGATACGGCGCGTTCGGCCAAGGCACATGCGGTCGTGCCGGCGCTGACCATGGGGGCCAACCAGGCATGAAGGTCGTCGCGCGATTCCATGATTTCGATACCCAGCGCACCCTGCCCTGCGGCGGGCAAGCTGAGTTCGGGGGGCAGAACCGCGCGAATGCGTTCGGTCAGGCCCAGTCGGCGTAAGCCCGCTGCGGCCAGAATGATGGCGGCATAATCGCCACGGTCCAGTTTTGCCAGGCGTGTATCCAGATTGCCGCGCAGGGGTCGCACGACAAGCTGCGGAAAACGCTCGCGGATCTGCGACTCACGCCGCAGGCTGGAGGTACCGATCACCGAGCCCGCAGGCACGTCGGCGAGACTTGAAAACTCATTGGATACCAGTGCGTCGCACGGATCATCGCGCTCGAGGATGGCCGAGAGCCGAAACGGCGAGCCCAGATCAACCGGCACATCCTTGAGCGAATGCACGGCCAGATCGGCACGCCCGTCGAGCAGCGCGGTTTCCAGTTCCTTGACGAACAGGCCCTTGCCGCCCACCTTGGATAGCGTGCGGTCCAGGATCTGGTCGCCTCGCGTCGTCATCTTGAGCAGTTCGACCCGGCACGACGGATAGAGCTCGAGCAGGCGGTCACGCACATGCTCGGCCTGCCACAGGGCAAGCCGGCTGGCGCGCGTGGCGATCACCAGGGTTTCAGGCTGTGCAGTCATGACACGAAACGGGAAAGCACCAGAGCGGCCACGATCCCCAAAACCGCGAGTATCGCCAGGCCCTGCAACAAAGACAGCCGCGAACCGGGCCGCCTGGGTTTGGTCGGGCTCATGGCCGGCCTCCCGAGGCCAACTTGCGCTGCGCGAACCATTTTCCCAGCGCAATGACCAGCACCGCGCCGATGACCTCGGCAGCGATCTTCAGCGCGGGGTCCGTGGGCCCGGTATGCTGGACGATATACACGTCGGTGACGAGCATACCGCCTGCGATCCAGCCCAGCAGGCCTGCGCCCAGCGTGACCACGACCGGGAAGCGGTCAATCAGCTTGAGCACCAGCGTGCTGCCCCAGACGATAATGGGCACGCTCAGCAACAGGCCGAAGATCACATAAAAGATCTGGTGTTCGGGGATCGTATTCTGGGCGGCACCCGCGATGGCAATCACGTTATCGAGGCTCATCACGAAATCCGCAATGATGATCGTGCGCACAGCGGCCCAGACGGACGTTGCACCACCAATTTCGTCGTGTTCGTGCTCGGGCAGCAACAGCTTTACGCCGATCCACAGCAACAGCAAGCCGCCCACGATCTTCAGGAACGGAATCGCCAGCAACGCAAGCGCAAAGGCAATCAAAACCACGCGCAGGAAAATTGCACCGGCGGTGCCCCACAAAATGCCCTGTATGCGGCGCTTGTGATCCAGCTTGCGGCACGCCAGGGCGATCACCACGGCATTGTCGCCACCGAGCAGGATATCGATAAGCACGATCTGGAACACGGCACCCCAGTGCATGTGCTCCACTATTTGGATCATTGTTTCCATATTGCCCCTGAGCAATGAAGGCCGGCCCGCCACCCGGGCCGCTTCAGGATGGGGCGCAGCATCTGCGCCCCCTGTGCCTGATTACAGTACGGTCTTGAGCAACTTGCCCATTTCGGACGGGTTGCGGGTCGTACGGATCCCGCAGGCTTCCATGACTTCGAGTTTGGCATCGGCCGTGTCGGCACCGCCGGAAATCAGAGCGCCCGCGTGGCCCATGCGCTTGCCGGCCGGAGCCGTCACGCCGGCGATGAAACCGACAACCGGCTTTGTCATGTTGTCTTTCGCCCAACGCGCCGCGTCGACCTCGTCGGGCCCACCGATTTCGCCAATCATGATGACGGCATCGGTTTCAGGATCGTCATTGAACATCTTGAGGATATCGATGTGCTTGAGGCCGTTGATCGGGTCGCCGCCAATGCCCACCGCGCTGGACTGACCCAAACCCAGTTCGGTGACCTGGGCCACCGCCTCGTAAGTCAGCGTGCCCGAGCGGCTGACCACGCCGATACGGCCCTTGCGGTGAATGTGCGCAGGCATGATGCCGATCTTGATTTCGTCGGGCGTAATCAGGCCCGGGCAGTTGGGCCCGAGCAGCAGGGTTTTGCGATTGCCGTCGCGCATGCGGTTGCGCACTTCGAGCATATCGCGCACCGGAATGCCCTCGGTGATGCAAATCACCAGATCCAGATCGGCCTCGACGGCTTCCCAGATCGCAGCCGCAGCGCCTGCCGGCGGCACGTAGATGACCGAGACGGTCGCGCCGGTCTGGGCCTTGGCGTCTTTGACGCTGCCGTAGATTGGGATGCCTTCGAAATCCTCGCCGGCCTTCTTGGGATGCACGCCTGCAACGAAAGCGGCGTTGCCGTTGCCGTACTCGCGGCACATGCGGGTGTGAAATTGCCCGGTCTTGCCCGTAATCCCCTGGGTGATGACCTTGGTGTCCTGATTGATCAAAATCGACATGTGTTCGTCCTTAGATATGCTTATTTCGCTGCGGCAACGCTGAGCGTTGCGGCTTCGGCCATAGTGTCTGCGCTGATGATCGGCAAGCCCGATTCAGCCAGCATCTGCTTGCCCTGCTGTTCGTTGGTGCCCTTCATGCGCACCACCAGCGGCACACTGAGGTTGACTGCCTTGCAGGCCGCGATCACGCCTTCGGCAATAACGTCGCAACGCATGATGCCGCCAAAGATATTCACCAGGATCGCCTTGACGCCGCCGCTCTTGAGCATGATCTTGAAGGCTTCGGTAACCTTTTCGGCCGTTGCGCCGCCGCCCACGTCCAGGAAGTTGGCCGGTTCGCCGCCAAACAGTTTGATCGTATCCATAGTGGCCATGGCCAGGCCTGCGCCGTTGACTAGGCAGCCGATATTGCCATCGAGCTGGATATAGGCCAGATCATATTTGCTGGCTTCGATCTCGGCCGGGTCTTCTTCTTCGAGATCGCGATAGGCGACAATGTCCGGATGGCGGAACAGCGCATTCGAGTCGAAATTGAACTTGGCATCCAGCGCCTTGATGTCGCCGTTGCCTTCGAGGATCAGAGGATTGATTTCCGCCAGCGAAGCATCGGTATCCCAGTAGGCCTGATAGAGCTTCTGGAATTCAGTCACGGCCTTGGCGACCGAGGCCTCGGGCACGTTGATCCCGCGCGCCAGTTCCTGAGCCTGGGCATCAGTCAGGCCGGTGGCCGGATCGACGAACACTTTCAGGATCTTTTCGGGCGATTTCTCGGCCACGACTTCGATTTCCATGCCGCCTTCGCTGGATGCCATCACGCAGACACGCTGCGACGCGCGATCGGTGACGATGCCCACGTAATATTCCTTGGCAATATCGGCGCCTTCCTCGATCAGCAGGCGACGAACCTTCTGGCCTTCGGGGCCGGTCTGATGCGTGATCAACTGCATGCCCAGGATCTCGGATGAAATTTGACGCACTTCATCGATGGAACGGGCCAGCTTGACGCCGCCACCCTTGCCGCGGCCGCCCGCGTGAATTTGGGCCTTGACCACCCAGACAGGTCCGCCCAGCTTTTCAGCCGCCGCAACGGCTTCGTCGACAGAAAAGGCGGGAATCCCGCGGGGCACGTTCACACCAAATTTCCGCAGCAATTCCTTGCCTTGATATTCGTGAATTTTCATTATTTACCTGTCAGAAGAAGAAAAAAATTATTCATGCGCGATTATTGTGTCTCGTCGACTTTTTTCGAAGGCTCGTACCACTTTGGATAATATTCCCGCGCAACCGGCCCATCGACGCGCAGCGCATGGCATCCGTCGAGCTGGAAGGGGCGTTGTTCGGGCGTCGCTGGATCCTGGACGGCCTTGCGCCGGCGTGCCGCCATGGTCTGGACGGCTACCGTGGGCAACACATTGGTCAGCTCGGTGACATGGGTGCAGCCCGCCGTCCGGCCGAAGCGTTCCTTCACGTGTTTGCGGAACTGCCGCAGCAGATTCAGGCCGACCAGGTCACGGTAGTCAGGGGCGATTGCCGCACAGAACTCACCATAGGGCGCGGCATCGTAGACAACGAGGGCATCAGTGATGGTAAAGCCATCGTCGATGGTGACGCGCAAATGCATGTGGTGCACCGGCTCGCCGGCCGGGTGCAGTTCGCCCCCGCGCACCGGGAAATCATAGCTTTTGGTATCGATGAGCTCGGCCTCGATATCCCACTGCCCGTCGGGCCGGGCAAACGAATTGACACGTATCGAGCGCGTGTGCAATGGTTCACGAGGGTGTCTGGTGGGGGCAGAGGCATGGCTGGGGCTGTAAAAGCGTGGCGATAAACCGGTCAAGTATAGCGCAGCCATTCAGGCAAAGCGGCAGCCCCCGCCGCCCCGCCCGAGCCGCTCAGGCAGCCTCGCGCAGCGTTTGTGCGGCGTGAACCATGGATTCCAGAGCCTCACGGGTTTCAGGCCAGGCCCGGGTCTTCAGGCCGCAATCCGGATTGACCCACAGTCGTTCGGCGGGCAGGCGGTGCGCGGCGCGGCGGATCAGGTCCACCATCCAATTGATCTCGGGGACGTTGGGCGAATGGATGTCATAGACCCCCGGACCGATGTCATTGGGATAGTTGAAGGCTTCAAAGGCGCCCAATAGTTCCATGTTCGAGCGCGATGTTTCGATCGTGATGACATCGGCATCCATCGCGGCGATGGCCTCGATGATGTCATTGAACTCGGAATAGCACATATGAGTGTGGATTTGCGTATCGTCGCGCACCCCGGAGGTGCTCAGGCGAAAGCAGTCCACCGCCCAGTCCAGATAGGCCTGCCAGCCCGACCGGCGCAGCGGCAGACCTTCACGAAAGGCGGGCTCGTCAATCTGGATGACGGTGATGCCTGCCTTTTCCAGATCCAGGACCTCATCGCGCAGCGCCAGCGCAATCTGCCGGCAGGTCTGCTCGCGCGGCTGATCGTCGCGCACAAACGACCACTGAAGAATCGTGACCGGGCCGGTCAGCATGCCCTTTACGGGGCGTGACGTCAGTGATTGCGCATAGGCTGACCAGGCTACCGTCATCGGCGCAGGACGCGACACATCCCCGAAAATCAGGGGCGGCTTGACGCAACGCGACCCGTAGCTCTGAACCCAGCCGTTTTGGGTAAAGGCGAAACCCGCCATGAGTTCGCCAAAATACTCGACCATGTCATTGCGCTCGGGCTCGCCGTGCACCAGCACGTCCAGGCCGATCTGCTCCTGAAAACGGATAACGCGCTCAATCTCTTTTCTGATGGCCGCCTCGTAGGCGGAATCACTGAGGGCCCCCGCACGCCAATCGTGGCGCAGGCTACGGATTTCAGGCGTCTGGGGAAATGAACCGATGGTGGTGGTCGGATAGGTCGGCAGATTCAGGCGCGCGTGCTGGGCGGCGATGCGCTGGGCGAACGCCGGCCTGTTGCGATTGATGCCTTGCGAGCCGGCCATGCGCCGGCCCACTGTCGCCTGGTGGATTCGCGGCGAGTCGCGGCGCCCCGCCAGGGCTGCACGCTGCGCGGCCAAGGCGGCCTGATCATCGGCATCCTTGCTGCCGTCCAGTTCGGCTGCGAGCAGACGCAGTTCATCGAGTTTCTGGACCGCAAAGGACAGCCAACCCTTGAGTTCGGAATCGAGCTGCTGTTCGGAGTCCAGATCGACGGGCACATGCAGTAGCGAGCACGAGGGCGCGAGCCACAATCGATCGCCCAAGCCGGCCTGGGCATCGACTATCAGCGCGCGGGCGCCATCCAGATCGGTGCGCCAGATATTGCGCCCGTCGATGAGGCCTACGGACAGGATCTGATCCTCGCGCAGGATATCAAGCACCTGGGGCAGTTGCGCCGGCGCACGCACCAGATCGATATGCAGGCCATCGACAGGCAATGCTCGGATGGTTTCCAGGCGATTCTCCAGCCCTTCAAAATAGGTCGCAAGCAAGACCTTCACACCCTGACCGGCCAAGCGTTCGAAGGTTTGCACATAGGCCTGCTGCCATTCTGCAGGCAGATCCAGCCCCAGAATGGGTTCGTCAATCTGCACCCATTCCACGCCCTGATCCCTGAATCGCTGCAGGATCTGCTGATAAACGGGCACAAGGCGATCCAGCAGTGCCAGCTTGGCCGGATCGGCCGCCCCGCCGCTGAAGGCATCGCCCTTGCCCAGCCACAGCCAGGTCAGAGGCCCGGGAATCACCGGCTTTGCGTGGTGGCCCAGGGCCTGCGCCTCGTTCACCTGCACGAACAGGTCTTCGCGGGCGATGCGGTAGTCCTGCCCGGGACTCAACTCGGGCACGATGTAGTGGTAATTGGTGTCGAACCATTTGGTCATTTCGCAGGCTGCGGTCGGCACACCCGAGGGCGCGCGGCCACGCGCCATGCGAAACAGGGTATCGAGGCTGACTGCTTCGTCAGCCTGCTGTGCAAAACGGGCCGGCACCGCACCGAGCAGCGTCGTCCATTCCAGAATATGGTCATACCAGGCAAAGTCGCCGACCGGAATATAGCTCAGGCCGGCCTTGGCCTGGACCGCCCAATGGCGCGCACGCAGCGTGCGTCCGACCTCGGCCAGTGCCGCCGCATCGTGCCTGCCCGCCCAATACGCCTCGAGCGCCCATTTCAGTTCACGTTGGGCACCGATACGTGGAAAGCCAAGATTATGAGTAATTTTCATTTAATTCTCTGATAACATAAAATAAATTCAATACATGGCTATTGTGCCCGGCTTTCATTCAGAATAAAAATCAAATCCCCCATGTTTAGATTGAATATTTCTCATATAAAACCTGCATAGTGATAAGTAAGCAGAGGCTATGGAATTATGATTGAAATCAAACATATGGAAACCCTGACCGCCATACGCGATGCGGGTAGCCTGCAAGAAGCGGCCGAGCGCCTGCACCTGACACAGTCGGCCCTGTCGCATCAATTGCGCGATCTGGAGGTGCGCCTGAAGGTCCCGCTGCTGAACCGCAAAACGCGGCCCGCCCGACTGACCACAGCCGCGCTGCGCATCATCGCCCTGGCCGAAGAGGTCTTGCCGCGAGTCGCAGCAGCCGAGCGCGAGCTGGCAAAACTGGCCGCCGGGCAAACGGGACGGCTGCATGTCGCCATAGATTGCCACTCATGTTTTCAGTGGCTGATGCCCGCGCTTGATGCGTTCCGGCAAAACTGGCCCGATGTGGCGTTGGACCTGTCAGCGGCCTTTTCCTTCGCCCCCCTGCCCGCCCTGGTGCGCGGCGACCTGGATGTCGTGATCACCTCGGACCCGCAGCCCACCGACACCATCCACTATGTGCCGCTGTTCAGTTATGAATTGGTGTTGGCGGTGGCCCGCAACGGCCCGCTGGGCGAGCGGCGGTACGTCGATCCGTCCGACCTGGCCGATCAGGTGCTGATCGCCTACCCTGTCGAGCGCCGGCGCCTGGACGTATTTACCGTATTCCTGGACCCGGCCGGGATCGAGCCCGCCGCCTTGCGCACCGCAGAACTGACACCCATGATCGTGCAACTGGTCGCCAGCCGGCGTGGTGTCGCAGCACTGCCCAACTGGACCCTGACGGAATATGAGGACCAGAGCTGGCTGCACATCTGCCGATTGGGCGAACGGGGGGTATGGCGGACGCTGTACGCAGCGGTGCGCAGCGAAGACGCACAGGCCGACTATATCCAGGCGTTTCTGAGCCAGGCCAGGGAAACGAGCTTTGGTACGCTGAACGGCATCAAGGTGGCGCAAGCAGACTAGGCAGACAGAACACTAAACCTCGTCGTCGCGTGCGCCCAGCAGGCGACGTATGCATTCAGTGGAAAACCCGCGCCCGGCCAGGAAGCGATACTGCTTGGCGTATTCCCGGGCATCGGCGGGAAGCTCGCCGAATTTGCGCGTCCAGACCTCACGCACCCGTTCGGCCTCGGTGTCACGGAGCCGCGCACGCAGATCCTGGATGTCGTCATCGGGCAGGCGATGTTGGCCCAGGGCCTGCATGATGCGCGCCGTGCCCTGGCGCGCCGCCTTGCGCTGGACATAGGACTCGGCAAAGCGCCGATCGGATTGCCAGTTATCGCGTTCGAGTTCGTCGAGCACCCGAGAGATTTCGTCGGGATCCTCGCAGTGAGGGGCAAGTTTGCGCTGCAGTTCCAGGCGCGAATGTTCGCGCCTGGACAGATAGGCGATGGCCCGTGCCTTCAGGCTAGGCCCACCGCCCCTGCCACCACCGGACTCAGTCGGCTTCATTGGCGGGTGCGGGTGCGGCCCGCGCCACCACACCGAGTTGCTCGCGCACCCGGTTTTCAATATCGACGGCCATGTCCGGGTGTTCCTTGAGGTACTCGCGAACGTTGTCCTTGCCCTGACCGATGCGCTCGCCGCTATAGCTGTACCAGGCGCCGGCCTTATCGACAATGCCCGCCTGCACACCCAGATCGATGATTTCGCCCTCGCGCGAGATGCCGGCACCGTACATGATGTCGAATTCGACTTGCTTGAACGGTGGCGCCACCTTGTTTTTAACGACCTTGACGCGGGTTTCATTTCCGACGACTTCATCGGATTTCTTGATCGCGCCGATACGGCGGATATCCAAGCGGACAGAGGAATAGAACTTCAGCGCGTTGCCCCCCGTGGTGGTTTCAGGGTTGCCGAACATGACGCCGATCTTCATGCGGATCTGGTTGATGAAAATCACCATACAGTTCGCGCGTTTGATCGAGGCAGTGAGCTTGCGCAGGGCCTGGCTCATGAGGCGGGCCTGCAGACCAGGCAGCGAATCGCCCATATCGCCTTCTATTTCGGCCTTTGGGACCAGTGCGGCCACCGAGTCGATGACGATTAGGTCAACCGAGCCCGAGCGCACCAGCGCGTCGGTGATTTCCAGGGCCTGCTCGCCGGTATCGGGCTGGGAAATCAATAGATCGGTCAGGTTCACGCCCAGGCGCTGGGCGTACTGAACGTCGAGCGCGTGCTCGGCATCGATGAAGGCGCAGGTGCCGCCGATTTTCTGCATCTCGGCAATCACGTGCAGGGTCAGCGTGGTCTTGCCCGACGATTCGGGGCCGTAGACCTCGATCACGCGCCCGCGCGGCAAGC
Source organism: Alcaligenaceae bacterium (assembly GCA_030452305.1). Classification (GTDB taxonomy): domain Bacteria; phylum Pseudomonadota; class Gammaproteobacteria; order Burkholderiales; family Burkholderiaceae_B; genus Castellaniella. The sequence continues at coordinate 10,980 of JAKDMO010000041.1, forward strand.
CGCCGACGCCCAGGGCGATGTCCAGGCCCAGCGAGCCGGTGGAGCAGACCTTGATGTCGTGTTCGATCTGGTTGTCGCCATAGCGCATGACCGAGCCCTTGCCAAACTGCTTTTCGATCTGCGACAGCGCGGCGGAAAGAGCCTTGGCGCGTTCGGGGTTGCGTTGTTCGTCCATGTGCGATCCTCTGGTGACGGGTTGGATGGGCTGATTATTGCACTAAATTATACTGTATAAACATACAGACTATTACCTGTGCCCATCGTTTACCCTTAATGACCCCACAGGACGCTCATGTAACAATAACGATCAGGCCAACCCACCCCCTCTGATCCACACAGCAGCCATGCGAATCCTGATAGCCGAGGACGACAGTATTCTTGCGGATGGACTTTCCCGATCACTGCGATACGAAGGGTACGCGGTGGACGTGGTCAATGACGGCTCCAGCGCCGATTCCGCCGTCCAGCTCCAGTCCTTCGATCTGCTGATCCTGGATCTCGGCCTGCCCCAAATGAGCGGCATCTCGGTGCTAAAGAAACTCCGCCAGCGGCGCAGCACGCTGCCCGTGCTGATCCTGACCGCCGCCGACTCGATCGAACAGCGTGTCCAGGGCCTGGACCTGGGCGCCGACGACTATATGTCCAAGCCCCTTTGCGCTGACCGAACTCGAGGCCCGCGTACGCGCCCTGACGCGGCGCAGTGCCGGCTCGCACGCTTCGGTGCTGCGCCACAAACGCCTGTCATTCGATCTGAACGGGCGCATTGCGATGATCAATGACGTGCCGCTAGAACTGTCCGCACGCGAAACCAGCCTGATCGAAATTTTTCTGTCGCGTAGCGGGCGCATGATCAGCAAGCACCAGCTCGTCGACCTGCTTTGCGAATGGGGTGAGGAAGTCACGACCAATGCCATTGAGGTCTATATCCACAGATTGCGCAAAAAACTCGAACCCAGCGGGGCGCGTATCTTGACCGTACGCGGACTGGGTTATTGCCTCGAGCCCGAGGGTCAAAAAGAAGCCCTGTCGGCCTGAGCCGGACCCATGTTCCCTGCCCCTCCGAACCGCCGACCCAAGAAGCGCCATCGCACCCTGCTCAGCCGCATCCTGTTCTGGATGATTGTGCCGCTGTTCATCATGTGGTCGATCGGGATCGTCATCACCTACTTCATCTCGCAAAACATTGCCAACGCCCCATACGACCGCACACTGGCCAGCCATCTGAAACTCCTGCGCCACGAGGTCGAACAACAGCGGCTCCACCCGGGGCTGGTGCTCTCGGAATCGGCCAATACGATTCTAAAGGGCGATGATCCCCAGGCCGCGACCATCTGGCAGATCCTGGACGCCAACGGCCGGATCGTCGCCGGCGACGCAGCGATTCCAACGCCTGAAAATTGGGCCTACGATATTGACCAGGTCCGCTACCGAAACGGCCGGATCGACGGAAAATCAATACGGATTGCCTACGAATGGGGAGGACGCGACCGTAATGGGGTCGGGTTTCTGACGGTGGTCGCAGAACCCGGAGAGGAACGCGCCACCCTTCAGCAGGAAATCCTGACCGGCATGCTGACGCCGCAGCTTATCATCCTGCCGCTTGCCACCATGCTGGCCGGCCTCGGGCTGACCCAGGGGCTCGAGCCGCTCAGCCTGCTACAAGAGCATATGCGCAAACGCAAGCCCAGCGATCTGTCGCCAATCCGTGACGACCTAGCGCCCGCCGAAATCGTGCCGCTGATCGCTGCGATGAATAACGTGTTGCACAGGCTGGAGGCATCGATTGAGTCCCAGCGGCGATTCGTCGCCAACGCGGCGCATCAGTTGAAAACCCCGCTGGCGGGCATCCGCACCCAGTGTGAACTGGCGTTGCGGGAAAAAGACCCCACCAAAATGACCGCCAGCCTCGAGCAACTGCAGACGGGATCGCAACGCGCCACACGTCTGGTCAATCAGCTACTGGCGCTGGCTCGGGCCGAGAACCTGGACCATGCCAACGCGTACGCCTCGGCTGCATTCGACCTGAACGAACTGGCCGAAACCTGCACGCTGGATTGGGTGGACAAGGCCATAGAATGCGGCATCGACCTGGGTTTTGACCCCGCCGAGACCCCCCTGCCCATATTCGGCAGCCGCATCATGATCAATGAGTTGCTGAACAACCTGATCGAGAACGCCTTGCTGTACACGCAAGCCGGCGGGCGCGTGACGGTGCGTGCCGAAGCACGCGACGAGCAGGTCCTCCTGCACGTCGTGGACTCAGGCCCCGGCATCCCAGAGGACCTGCAGGCACGGGTGTTCGACCGATTCTTCCGGGTCCTGGGCAATCAGGCCGAGGGCAGCGGGCTGGGCCTGGCCATTGTCAAAGAAATTGCGGATCACCACTTGGCCGGCATTGAATTCCTGCCCCCTGAAACCTTTGACGGCAGCCCGGCGGGCACCCACATCTGCATTGCCTTCCCACGCGATAACGTCAGGCGGGCGGACACATGACCGGATCGACCCGCTCTATGCCAGGCGCACCGATGGACGCGCCGGATCCAGCCGACCGCCCCATGACGCACGAGGAACGGCGCGTCATCCTCGCCTCATCCATGGGCACCGTCTTTGAGTGGTACGACTTTTACGTCTACGGATCTCTGGCGTCGGTCATTGCCATCCATTTTTTCTCCAGCCTGACGCCCACGGCCGGATTCATTTCGGCCCTGCTGACCTTCGCTGCAGGGTTTGCAGTGCGCCCCTTCGGTGCCATCGTATTCGGCCGCCTGGGCGACATGGTGGGCCGCAAGTACGCCTTTGTCATCACCATCCTGATCATGGGCCTGTCCACCTTCCTGGTCGGGGTGCTGCCGTCTTACTCGTCTATCGGCTCGGCGGCGCCCATCATCCTGCTGGTGCTGCGCCTGCTGCAAGGTCTGGCGCTGGGCGGCGAGTATGGCGGGGCGGCCGTCTATGTCGCCGAGCACGCGCCACCAAACCGGCGCGGCTTTTTCACCAGTTGGATCCAGACCACGGCCACCACCGGCATGCTCCTGTCGCTGCTGGTTGTTCTGGGCACGCGGGCGACGCTGGGCGAGGAAGCCTTCATGGACTGGGGGTGGCGCATCCCGTTTCTGATCTCGGTGCTGCTGCTGGGCATATCCGTATGGATCCGCCTGCGCCTGCACGAGTCGCCGGCATTCAAGAAAATGAAGGATGAAGGGACGGTCTCGAAGGCGCCCATCAAGGAGTCCTTCGGCGAATGGAAAAACCTGAAACTGGTGTTGATCGCCCTGTTCGGCCTGACCGCCGGGCAGGCCGTAGTCTGGTACACAGGGCAGTTCTATGCGCTCTATTTCCTGACGCAAACCCTGCGGGTCGAGGCGAACATCGCCAACATCATGGTGGCCCTGGCGCTGCTGCTGGCCTGCCCGTTTTTCATTATCTTCGGCTCGCTGTCCGATCGCATCGGACGCAAACCCATCATCATGGCGGGCTGCCTGATCGCAGTGCTGACCTATTTCCCGGTCTTCAAGGGCCTGACCCACTACGCCAACCCGGCCCTCGAACGGGCCTTGAACCAGGCACCCGTGTATGTGATTGCCGACCCGGCGGAATGCTCGCTGCAATTCAATCCCGCAGGCACAGCCTCGTTCACCAGTTCGTGCGATCTGATCAAAACCTTCATGGCAGATCACGCGGTCAATTACATCAACCAAAAAGGGCCGGCCGGACGGCCGGCGGAAGTGCTGATCGGCGAACAAAGCATCTCGTCTTTTGACGGAAGCAAGCTGAGCCGGGTGGAATTCGCCGCGCGCCATCGCATCCTCGAAGCCACGCTAAAGCGAGCGATCCACGAACACGGCTACCCGGAACACGCCGACCCGACCCAGATCAACTACATCATGGTGCTGCTGCTGTTGTTCTTTCTGGTGCTGCAAGTCACCATGGTGTATGGGCCCATCGCCGCCATGCTGGTCGAAATGTTCCCGACGCGCATACGCTATACCTCGATGAGCCTGCCCTACCATATCGGAAACGGCTGGTTCGGCGGATTCCTGCCCCCAGCAGCGTTTGCAACGGTGGCCGCCACCGGCAATATCTATGACGGCCTCTGGTATCCCATCATCATCTGCGTGATGACCCTGGTGATCGGCATGTTGTTCATCAAGGAAACGTATAAAAACAAGCTCGACACCTAAGTGTCGATTCAGCGTAAGTTCAGATTGAATCACTAAAATCAAGGCTGTAGGACGATAGGCTTGCCGGGATGCTCGATCCCCCTTGCACCCAGCGCTATCCCTCGCGCCCTGCCCCTGCCACTGCACTCCCCGCGAGTCTTATCGTGTAATGGCAGATGTTCAAATGGCCCGGTCCGCCCCTTACGGGCCATTTGAACATCTGCCAT